>NZ_SSNL01000004.1:0-364714 GCF_007004735.1 Salinigranum halophilum | reverse complement strand
TCGGAGGTGACGACCGATGAGCAGCGAGACCGAGAAACCCGACGCGAAGTACCGTCACGACGAGGACGGCGGGCCAGACCCCGAATCGACGTGCGGCCACGGACGTGGCGGCATGGGCGAGGAGGTAAAGCGCAAGGAGGACCGCCGCTTCATCACGGGGCACGGCAACTACGTCGACGACATCAAGAAGGACGGGATGCTCCACTGTGAGGTCGTCCGGAGCCCGCACGCCCACGCACGTATCAACTCCATCAACAAGGACCGGGCACTGGACGTCGACGGCGTCGTCGCCGTCCTCACGGCCGAGGACCTCGCCGCGCACGACCTGGCGACGATGCCGACGCTCATGGACGACACCCAAGACGTCCTCGTGAGCGACAAGGTGAAGTTCCAGTCGCAGGAGGTCGCGGCCGTCATCGCCACGGACCGCTACATCGCGAAGGACGGCGCGGAGAAGGTCGAGGTCGACTACGAGACGCTCGACGCCGTCGTCGACGCGAAGAAGGCGCTCGAACCCGACGCACCCCTCGTTCGGGACGAACTCGAGGGGCAAGAGTCGAACCACATCTTCGACTGGGAGGCGGGCGACGAGGCGGCGACGGAGCAGGCGTTCGAGGAGGCGGACGTCACCGTCGAACAGAGCATGAACTACCAGCGCATCCACCCCGCGCCCATCGAGACGTGCGGGTGTGTCGCCGACTGGGACACGGCCAACGAGAAGATGACCGTTCACCTCACCTCGCAGGCCCCCCACGCCCACCGGACCCTCTTCTCGATGGTGTCGGGCATCCCCGAACACAAGGTGCGAATCATCAGCCCCGACGTCGGCGGCGGCTTCGGCAACAAGGTGCCCATCTACCCCGGCTACGTCATCGCCGCGGCGGCGTCGTACGTTCTCGGCCAGCCGGTGAAGTGGATGGAAGAGCGCTCGGAGAACATTCAAACCACTCACTTCGCCCGCGACTACGACATGACCGGCCGCATCGCGGCCACGTCCGACGGAGTCATCACGGGCGTCGACGTGGACGTCCTCGCTAATCACGGCGCGTACAACGCGGTGGCACAGCCGTCGAAGTTCCCGGCGGGCTTCTTCAAGATATTCACCGGGTCGTACGACATCCCGGCGGCGTACAGCAGCTTAGAGGCCGTGTACACGAACACGGCACCCGGTGGTGTCGCGTACCGGTGTTCGTTCCGCGTCACGGAGGCGGTCTACCTCATCGAGCGACTCGTCGACATCCTGGCGGACGAACTCGACATGGACCCGGCGGAACTCCGGCGGAAGAACTTCATCCCGAAGGAGGCGTTCCCGTACGAGTCGACGACCGGGTGGACGTACGATTCGGGCGACTACGAGCGCGCGCTGGACAAAGCGCTCGAGAGCGTCGATTACGACGGGCTGCGCGAGGAACAACAGCGCCGCATCGACGCGGACGACGACCGGTTGTTGGGAATCGGCCTCTCGACGTTCACCGAGATCGTCGGTGCCGGCCCCGGCAAGCAGTGTGACATCGCCGGTGTCGAGATGTTCGACTCCGCCGAGATTCGCGTCCACCCGACCGGGAACGCCACGGTTCGGATCGGCGTCCAGACGCAGGGGCAGGGCCACGAGACGACGTTCGCTCAGATCGTCGCCGAGGAACTCGGCCTCGACGTCGCGGACATCTCCGTCGAACACGGCGACACGGACACCGACCCCTACGGGTTGGGCACGTACGCGTCCCGGTCGACGCCCGTCGGCGGGGCCGCGACGGCCGTCGCCGCCCGCAAGGTGCGGGAGAAGGCGAAGAACATCGCCGCGAACGAACTCGAGGTCGCCGAAGAGGACGTCGTCTGGGACCGCTCCACCGGAACGTTCCAGGTCAAGGGCGCGCCCGACCGCGCCGTGACGATGAAGGAGGTCGCCGCCGCCTCGTACATGAACTCCCCGGCGACCGAAGAACCCGGCCTCGAAGCCGTCGACTACTACGACCCGCCGAACATGACGTTCCCGTTCGGGGCGTACGTCTGCGTGGTCGAGGTCGACCGCGAGACCGGCGAGGTCGACATCCGGCAGTTCTACGCGCTCGACGACTGCGGCAACCGCATCAACCCGATGGTCATCGAGGGGCAGATTCACGGCGGCCTCGCACAGGGCATCGCCACCGCGATGCTCGAGGAGGTCACCTTCGACGACAACGGCAACGTCACGGCAGGTGACTTCATGAACTACCTCCTCCCGACGTCGATGGAGATTCCCCACATGGACACCGACTACACGGTGACGCCGTCGCCACACCACCCCATCGGCGCGAAGGGTGTCGGTGAATCCCCCACGGTGGGGTCGCCGCCGGCCATCGTCAACGCAGTGGTCGACGCGATGAAGCACGCGGGTGTGAAGCACGTCGACATGCCCATGACGCCCGACCGCGTCTGGTCCGTGATGAACGAGGCGGGACTGACACTCGACCCGGCCGAACGCTTCGACTTCGACGCCGGCGAGACGCCCGCCGACGACTGAACGCGTCCGGGGTGTCGGGGGGTCCCGACATCCGCGACGCGACGAACACATCGACGCCACCAACCACCAGCCGCCAACCACCAGCCACCAGATGACAGACGACACCGACGCAGAGACCGAAACGGACGAGGGCGGCTACGCGCGGGACGCCGCCGCCTCCCCGGAGACCGTCGACAGAGTCGCACGCCAGTACACCGAACAGGGTCGCCCGTTCGCGCGGGTGACCGTCGTCCGCCGCGAGCCGCCGGTGTCCGCGCACGTCGGCGACCGCGCCGTCGTCACGCCCGACGGGGAACTCCTGGGGTGGATCGGTGGCGTCGCCTGCGCCCAGTCGGTCGCTATCCGCGAGGCTCGGTCGGCGCTGGAGACGGGCGAGCCGAAGCTCGTCGGCATCGCGCCCGACCCCGCGTCGGTCGACAGGCCCGGGCTGGAGGCGTTCCCGATGGCCTGTCACAGCCAGGGGACGCTCGAACTGTTCATCGAGCCGGTGACGTCGCCGGCGCGACTCGTCGTCGTCGGCGACTCACCCATCGCGCGTGCCGTCGTTCGCCTCGCGAGCGAACTCTCGTTCGAGGTGACGGCCGTCGTCCCGGCGGGGAGCGACCTCCCCGGTGCCGACACCACCCACACCGCGACCGACGACGTCGACGCCCTCGCCGCGGAACTCCGCGGGGCGACCTGGGTCGTCGCCGCGTCGATGGGTGCGACCGACGACGTCGCCGTCGAGGCGGCCCTGGCCTCGGCCGTCCCGTACGTCGGTCTCGTCGCCAGCCGCCGCCGCGCGGACGAACTCTGTGAGCGCGTCGCCGACCGGACCGGACGCGACGTCGACGCGGTCCGCGCCGCCGTCACCTCGCCCGCGGGGCTCGACATCGGTGCACGAACGCCCGAAGAGGTCGGTGTGAGCGTCCTCGCGGAGCTCGTCGCCGTCCGGCGTGACGGTGCGGTTGCCGACGTCTCGCAGGGCACTGCCTCGGCTGTCGACGCCGACGCCTCGGCCACCGTCGCGAACGGGGCGGTCGGAGGCGAGACGGGCGACGCGGGCGACGAGGACGACGGCGAGGTGGACGCGACGGTCGCCACCGACCCCGTCTGCGGGATGGACGTCGTCGTCGGCGAGGCGGCGGCGACCGCCACCCACGAGGGGACGACCTACCACTTCTGCGGCGTCGGCTGTCAGGAGGCGTTCGTCGACGACCCCGCGCGGTTCCTGGAGCGTGTCGAACCATGACCGGGCCCGACGTCTCGTCCGTGACCGAGGACGACCTCCGCGAGCGGTTCGAGGCGGCCGACTACGTCGCCGACGACACGCTCGTGACGACGGTCTACCTCTCGCTCCGGCTGGGCAAGCCACTCCTCATCGAGGGAGAGCCCGGGTCGGGCAAGACCGAACTCGGGAAGGTGCTCGCCGAGAGCTTCGAGACGGAGCTCATCCGCCTGCAGTGTTACGAGGGGCTCGCCGCGGAGAACACCCTCTACGAGTGGAACTACACCAAACAGCTCCTGGCGGTGCAGTCGGGCGACAGCGCCGACGCCGGCGTCTTCTCCGAGGAGTACCTGTTCGAGCGGCCGCTCCTGCGGGCGCTCACCCACGAGGGAGAGGCACCCCCGGTCCTGCTCATCGACGAGGTCGACCGCGCCGACGAGGAGTTCGAGGCGTTCCTCCTGGAGGTGCTCTCGGACTTCCAGGTCACCATCCCCGAGTTCGGCACCGTCACGGCGGAGACACCACCCATCGTCATCATCACCTCCAACCGCACGCGCGGACTCTCGGACGCGCTCAAGCGGCGGTGTCTGTACCTCCACGTCGACGCCCCCTCCTACGAGACGGAGCGAGAAATCGTCCGGCGGAAGGTCCCGCAACTGGACGCGACCGTCGCCGCCGAGGTGTGCGCCATCGTCGCCGAACTCCGCGAGAACGCGTTTCTCAAGCGGCCCGGCGTCGCCGAGACGCTCGACTGGGCGCGGGCGGTGGCCGAGCTGCGGGCCCCCGGCGACGACTCCGACATCAGCGCCGCGGAGATCGAACGCACCATCGGAACCCTCCTCAAGGAGGTCGAAGACGTCCAGCGGGTGGATTCGACCCTGCTGGAGCGACTGGAGCGAGCGGCGCGGGAGGCGCGTGAGGCGACCGACGGGGACGAGACGCCCACCGCGGGCACAGAGAGCCCCGTCGAACCGTCGGCCGACGGCACGTCCGACCGCTGAGCATGAGTCCGCTCGACGAGACGCCGGACTTCGTCGCCGCCCGCGACCACGTCCTCGGCGAGGTGGTTTCGTTCGCCCGGACCCTCCGCCGGAACGGCCTCTCGATTCCGGCGAACGCCGCGCTCTCGGCCACCGAGGCGCTGTGTGCGGTCGGGCTCCGCGACCGCGACAGCGTCTACGCGGCCACCCACGCGACGCTCGTCACGGACGCTCGCGACTCGGAGACGTTCGAGGCGCACTTCCCCGAGTTCTGGTACCGACTTCGCACCGGACTCGAAGCGACCGCCACCAGCGACGACGTGGGTGACCGCTCCGGCAGCGGCGCTTTCTACGGTGCGGCGGACGCGGGCGACGAGTCGGCCGCGGCGAGCACCGGCGAAGCGCCCGGCGGTGGCGGCGGGGACGGCGCGGACGACGAGACCGTCACCGAACGCCGCCTCGTCGACCACGACGCCGACACAGCGGAGGCCGACGGAGACAGGGAGCGGAGTCGCGCCTCGACGTACAGTGCGGGCGGGGCGGGGACCGACGTCGACGAGGACGAGGAGGCGCGGCGTCGCCCGCTCGACGCCGATGCGGTCCGCCAGTTCGAGCGGGCGCTCGCGACGCTTTCGGGGCGGCGCTGGACCGGCGGTGGCGGCCGGCAGGTCGACGCGCGGCGCGCGTTACGGTCGAGCGTCGGCACGGGCGGGACCGTCGTCTCCCTGCCGACCCGCGAGCGCACGCCGACCGCGTTCCGCACCTGCGTCCTCGTCGACGTGAGTCGGTCCGTGCTCGACACGGTCGACCGCGGCTTCCTGCTGCAGTTCCTGGACACGCTGGTCGCCGACGGTCGCGGCGTGCGTGTGTTCTTCTTCGACACCGACGTCCGCGAGGTGACGGACGTGTTCACGGCGTCGCGGGGGAACCCCGTCGCCGCGCTCGAAGACGCCGAAGTCGCGTGGGGCGGCGGAACCCGGATCGGTCACGCCCTGACCGAACTGCGCACGCGCTGGCCCGACGCCGTCGACCGTCGGACGGTCACGCTGGTCCTGAGCGACGGCCTCGACGTCGGCGACGTCGCCGACCTTGAGCGGGGAATGACGTGGCTCTCGCGGCGGTCCCGGGCGGTCCTCTGGCTGAACCCCCTCGCCGCCTCGGCCAAGTACGAACCGACGTGCCGCGGGATGGCGGCGTCGCTCCCCTACGTCGACGGACTCTTCGCGCTCGCCGGCCCCGAAGACCTCTCGGAGGTCGCGCGGCAGGTGAACCGCCACGGGCCGCACGGCCCGATCGGCTACGAACACGACTTCCGAGACCGTGCACTGGGGTCGAGTTGAGATGTCGACGGATACCGTCGTCGAGGCGGTCCGCGATTCGCTCTCGGCGCGCGCTGTGGCGGCGACTGACCCGCACGTCACCGTCGGCGGCCGCGCGGTTCTCGTGTCGTGTCGCCACCCCGACGAGGGCGACCTGGCGGGCGTCGCTCACCGACCACCCAGTGACGGTGACGTGGCGGGAATCGACGGCTCCGTCGAACACCTCGTGCAACGGGCGACGGACGCGCCTCCGGGGAGCGTCGCTCGGGCAGTCGGACTCGCGACGCTCAACGCGCTCTCGGAACCGGACGTCGAGTGGCTCGTCGGCGACCCGATGGCGGCGCTGGACGCCACCGTCGAGACCGTCGCCACCGTCGGCCTCTTCCGCCCCGCGTTCAGGAAGTTCGGCGACGTCTCCGTCCGCGTGGTCGAACGCGACGCCAAACGCATCGACCCCGAATCGCTCCCCGAGCGCGTCCCGACGACGCTCTTCGCGCCCGCGGAGGCCGACGCGGCGTTCGCCGACGCGGACGTCTGCTTCATCACCGGGTCGACGCTCGTCTACGGTGGCATCGACGTGTACCTGACGGCGGCGACTGCGGCGGCGGTGCCGCTCGTGGTCGTCGTGGGCGCGACGGCCTCGCTGCTCCCGACGCCGCTGTTCGACCGCGGTGTCGACCTCGTCGCGGGGGCGCGAGTGCGAGACGTCGACCGGGTTCGCGAGCGCATCGCCGCGGGTGACTGCGGGACAGCCCTCCACGATGCGGGGTTACAGAAGGTGTACACCGCGGCCGACGCGACGCTTCCGGGGCTACAGTTACCAACCGAGCGACCCAATACTGACCTATGACGAACGACAGCAGTGAGACGGACGCGAACTGGAGCGTCCCCGAGACGGAGGTACTGACACAGGCACGTGACCTGTTGGTGAGCGACCGCCGCGGCGTCCTCGCGACGGTCATCCGCGTGGAGGGAAGCGCGTATCGTCGCCCCGGGGCGAAGATGGTGCTCCCCGAAGACGGCGCGGGCGTCGGCCACATCACCGCGGGCTGTCTGGAAGACGAGGTGCAGGGGCTCGCGAGCGAGGTCCTCGCCGCCGGGGAACCGCGCGTCGAACACTACGACCTCATGCCCGAGGCCGACGACGACGTCTGGGGACTCGGCGTCGGCTGCAACGGCCGAATCGACATCTTGCTCGAACCGCTCGACGAGACGTACCGACCCGCCGTCGACGCGTTCGCGGCGGGGCGTGACATCGGCGTCCTGACCGTCACCGACGGCGAACACGCGGGCGCGAGAGCGTACTACGACCCCCAGACGGAGACGTTCGACCTCGGAGACGGGTTCGACGCGGACCTGGCCGAACGGGTGCGCGAGGTCGCTGCGGAACTGACCGCACTCGGGAAGGCCGACGCCGTGACGGTCGAACTCGGCGGGGAGTCGGTGACGGTGTTCGTCGACGGCCTCACCGCTCCCTCGAAGCTCGCTGTCGTCGGGACCGGCCACGACGTCGGCCCCATCGCCGAACTCGGCGCGCAGACGGATTTCCGTGTCTCCGTCGTCGGGTTCCGCGGGGCGGCCGCGAAGGCCGACCGCTTCCCTGCCGCGAGCGAGGTGGTGTCGACCTCGCCGGCGCGCATGACGGACGAGTTCGACTTCGACGCGAACACCTACGTCGTCGTCGCGACGCACAACTTCGTCGACGACCGCCTCGCCATCGAGGCGCTCCTCGACACCCCGGTGCCGTACGTCGGCCTGATGGGTCCGCACGAGCGGTTCGAAGAGATGCTCGACGACTTCGAAGACGAGGGAACGACGTTCACCGACGCCCAACTCGACAGGCTGTACACGCCGGTCGGACTGGACCTCGGCGGCGGCTCGCCGTACCAGATCGCCCTCTCCATCGTCTCGGAGGTGCTCGCGGTGAAGCACGACCGCGAGCCGCGTCACCTGCGGACCAGAGAGGGGACGATTCACGACCGAATCGAACTGTCGACGGACGGCTCGGGCTGAGGTTACTCCTCGAAGGCGGCGAGCACGTCGTCCCACGAGTCGACGACCGTCGCGCCGTCACAGGCCGCGTGGTCGCTGTACGGCTGACTGAACAGCAGGCCGTCCATCCCCGCGTCGAGGGCGTCCGCGACGTTGCCGTGGTAGTCGTCGACGAGCGCCCGACCCGCCAGTTCGGCCTTGTTCTCGGGGACGCGCTCGACGAACTCGTCGTACGGGATGTCGTGGTCGCGGAGCCACCGTCGGGTGTGGGCGTGTGTCTCTGGCGGGCGGTGGGTCGCGATGGCGACCCGGTGGTCTTCGGCCAGACGGCCGAGCGCGTCGGCCGCGCCGGCCACGGGTTCCATCCCCCCGAAGTACCACGCGGGGTCGCGGCGGAACGCCTCGAAGATGAGGTCGCCGATGTGGTCGTGGGCGTCGTGGCCCGGAATCCGGAAGTCCCACGCCGTCACCGCTTCGGGCTGGAGCGAGACGCCGTACTCCTCGTCGAGATACTGACACGCCCGGGGGAGTTGCCACGCGAGCGTGCCGTCGACGTCGACGAGGATGCGGTCGGAAGCGGCTGCATTCGAATCGCGTGCCGTCGTCATCTACCAGTACGTAGGTCCACAGCGTACATAGGTCTCTCGTCGACCCCACGCCACGGAGGCTTTACGCGCCGAGTCCATACTACGTTCCATGGCAACCCACCACGCCACCTTCGGCGGCGGCTGTTTCTGGTGTGTCGAGGCGGCGCTGAAAGAGCTCGACGGCGTCAGCGAGGTCACCTCGGGATACGCCGCCGGCGACACCGAGAACCCGACGTACAAGGCGGTCTGCTCGGGACAGACGGGCCACGCGGAGGTGGTCCAGGTCGCATACGACCCGAGCGTCATCTCCTACGAGGAACTCCTGGAGGTGTTCTTCACTATCCACGACCCGACTCAGCTCAATCGACAGGGCCCCGACGTGGGGAGTCAGTACCGCTCTATCGTCCTCTCGCACGACGACGAGCAGGCGCGCCTGGCGGACGCGTACATCGAGGCGCTCGACGAGGAGTACGACGACGCCGTCGTGACCGAACTCGAACCGCTGGAGACGTTCTACGAGGCCGAGGAGTACCACCAGGACTACTTCGAGAAGAACCCGAACGACGCGTACTGCTCCTTCCACGCCGCACCGAAGGTCGAGAAGGTGCGCGAGAAGTTCGCGACGAAAGTGAAACAGGCCTGAACGGCGCTCGGTCGCTCAGTCGGCTTCGCGACTGTACGGCTCTAACAGCGCCGTCGGCGCACCCACCCGCTTCGCGAGTGCGCCGCGGCTCGTCACGACGAGGACGAGGATCGTCACGAGGTACGGGTACGTCTCCATGATGATGGGGTGGGTCACCACCGAGAGCAGACCGTTCACGCCGTCGGCCGCGGGGAACGCGGCACCGACGGAGACGTCGAGCGACTGCGAGCGGAGTGCGAGCGCCTCCAGCCCCCCGAAGAGGTACGCGCCGACGAACGCCCGGGTCGGTCGCCAGCCGGCGAAGATGACGAGCGCGATGGCGATCCAGCCCCGGCCGGCGACCATCCCCGTCACCCACAGCTTCGAGAAGGCGACCGAGAGGTGCGCGCCGGCGGCACCCGCGAACGCCCCGCCGACAAGCACGGCGAGATAGCGCATCCGGAAGACCGAGACACCCATCGTGTCCGCGGTCTCGGGGTCCTCTCCGACCGCGGTGAGTTCGAGCCCGAGGTTCGTCCGCGTGAGGACGTACCAGACGACGGGGACGAGCGCCACCGCGAGGTAGTCGGTGGGCGTGTTGCGGAAGAGCGCCTCGCCGACCAGCGGCAGGTCGACGAGGAGGGGGCCGACGACGGGCAGGAGGACCTGCGGCATCCCCTCGATGGAGTTCGACACCCACGACTGGCCGAAGTAGGTCGTCAGGCCCGTGCCCAGCAGGGTGAGCATCACGCCGCTGATGACCTGGTCGGCCTTCAACGAGACACAGAGGACGGCGTGGACCGTCGCGAGACCCGCGCCGGCGAGCGTCCCGACCGCGAAGCCGAGGTAGGGGTCGCCCGTGACGACCGTCGTGGCGAACCCGGCCAGCGCGCCGACGAGCATCATCCCCTCGACGCCGAGGTTGAGGACGCCGCCGCGCTCGGAGATGAGTTCACCTAACGAGGCGAGGATGAGCGGTGTCGCCGCCCGAACGGTGGCGTCGAGGACGCCCGCGAGAAAGCCCATCATACCTCCGGCCCCCCGCCGACGACGGGCTCACCGACCACGAGCGACACCCGATAGCGTTTGAAGAACTCCGCGGTGATGAGAAAGAGGACGACGAGCGCCTGGACGACGTCGACGAGCGCCGCGGGGACGCCGAAGGCGACCTCCATCGACGAGCCGCCCACGAACAACAGCGCGAAGAACAGCCCCGCGAGCAGGACGCGGACGGCGCCGTTACGCCCGAGCAGCGCGATTGGGATGGCGGTGAAGCCGTAGCCCGGGGAGAACTCGGGGCGGAGCCGTTCTTGGACGCCCATGATCTCCATCGACCCGGCGAGCCCGGCAAGCGCGCCGCCGACGGCGAAGACGAACACGTACAGCCGGGCGGTGTGCATCCCCATCCCGCGGGCCGCGTCGGCGTTCGAGCCGACGAAGGTGACCTCGAAGCCGGTCCGCGTTCGAGAGACCACGACGGCGACCACGCCGACGAGGACGAGCGTGACCAGCACGCCCGCGTGCAGGGACGTCCCGCCGAGCGTGGGCAACTGCGCGGCGTCGGGGAGCACGGCGCTGACGGGGAAGTTCCCCTCGCCGCCGCGCATCGGTCCGCGGACCAGGTAGCTCGCCACGCGGACGCCGACGAAGGTGAGCATGAGCGAGACGATGATCTCGTTGACGCCGTATCTCGCGCGGAGATAGCCGGGGACCGCTCCGTACAGCCCCCCCGCGAGACCCGCCCCGAAGAGCGCCAGCGGGACGAGGACGAGGAAGCCGGCGTCGACGTTCAGCCCGACCCACGTCCCGACGACAGCGCCGATGTACAGTTGCCCCTCGGCCCCGATGTTCCACAGCCCCGCCTTCAGGGGGACGTACACCGCGAGTCCGGTGAGGACGAGCGGGACGGCTTTCACGAGCGTCTCCGTCACGCCGAACGTCGAGGTGAGCGTTCCGACGAACATCGTCTCGTAGGCGTCGATGGGGTTCACGCCGAGGGCGACGAGCGCCACGGCACCGACGGCGAGCGCGGCGAGGACGGTCACGACGGGCGTCCCGTAGGTGAGCCACCGCGGCTGGTCGGTCCGCGCTTCGAGTTCGACCCGCATTCAGCGCTCACCCCCGTCGGCCGCCGGTGTGGCGTCGGCCCGCCGCGCGGTCGAGTCGGTCTCGTCCGGGCCGCCGGTCATCCACAGGCCGACCGCTTCGGGGGTGGTCTCGGCGGGCGTCGTCTCGAAGACGACCCGCCCCTCGTACAGCACGCAGAGCCTGTCGGAGAGGTCGAACAGCTCGTCGAGGTCTTCGGAGAGGAGGAGGACGCCGGTGCCCGCATCGCGCTGGTCGAGAAGGCGCGTCCGGATCGACTCGATGGCACCGACGTCGACGCCGCGGGTCGGCTGGTGGGCGACGAGGGCGCGTGGGTCACGGTGGAGTTCGCGGCCCAACACGAGCTTCTGGAGGTTCCCGCCCGAGAGGTCGCCGGCGGCGACCCCGTCGACCTGGCCGACGCCGCGGACGTCGAACTCCTCGACGAGCGTCTCCGCGTAGGCGCGGACGCGGCCGTGGTCGAGGAGCCCGGCGTTGCCGAACTCCTCGCCACGGTAGACCTTCGCGGCGGCGTTGTGCATCACGCTCAGGTCGGGCGCACAACCGTAGCGGTGGCGGTCCTCGGGGACGAACGAGACCCCGCGGTCGATGAACGCCTTCGGCCCGGCACCGGTGAGGTCGTCCCCGTCGACCGCGACCGCTCCCGTGGTCGGCTCGCGCAGCCCGACCAGACACTCCGCGAGTTCGCGCTGGCCGTTCCCGCTGACGCCGGCGACGCCGACGACCTCGTTCTCCCTGACCTCGATGTCGACGCCGTCGAGCGTCGTGACGCCGCGTTCGTCCTCGGCTCGGAGGTCCGACGTCGAGAGGACCGCCTCGCCCGGCCGACGCGACTCGCGGTCCACCGAGAAGAGCACCTCCCGGCCGACCATCGACTCGGCGAGGTCCGCGCGGGTCACGCGGTCGGTGTCGACCGTCTCGATCTGCTGTCCGTCGCGGAGGACGGTCACGCGGTCGGTCACCGCCATCACCTCCTCGAGCTTGTGGGTGATGAAGACGACGGAGAGCCCCTCGTCGGCGAGTCGCCGGAGGGTCGCGAACACCTCGCGTGCCTCCGACGGCGTGAGGACGGCGGTGGGCTCGTCGAGCACGAGGAGGTCGACGTCCCGGTAGAGCGCCTTCAGTATCTCGACACGCTGTTGCTGGCCGACGTCGAGTTCCCACACCTTCGCGTCGGGGTCGACGGCGATGCCGTACTCGTCGGCGAGCGCCCGTACCTCCCGGCGCGGCCCGTCGAGTCCGAGCGAGAGCCACCGCGAGAGCCGACCGAGCGGCCCCGAATCCGGTGCCCACGCCGCAGGCTCGCGTTCGCCCAGGACGACGTTCTCGACGACGGAGAGCCGTGGAACGAGCATGAAGTGCTGGTGGACCATCCCGATGCCGGCGTCGATGGCGTCGGCCGGCGACTCGAGGTCGAGCCGCTCGCCGTCGAGGCGAACCTCGCCGGCGTCGGGGCGGTAGAGCCCGTAGAGCACCTTCATCAGCGTGCTCTTCCCGGCCCCGTTCTCGCCGAGCAGCCCGTGTATCTCCCCGCGGCGAACCCGGAAGTCGACGTCGTCGTTGGCGACGACGCCGGGGAACGTCTTCCGGATTCCTCGCATCTCGAGGAACGGTGCGTCCTCGTCTGTCCTCGGCATGCACGGACGTGTCTGTCGGGGCGGTTTATCTCTTTCCGAATCCGGTCCGCGAATATCCACGTCTGTGCATCGTTAGGAGGTGCAGAACCGGGAGGAACCGGTCCCCTCGCGGGAGCACTATCCACGTCTGTGCGTATCCGACCGCCACCCGGACCGGGGGGTACGACCCTCATAACAATGCCCGTTCTCGCGTATCTGTCGGTACTCTCCGATGCGCCGTCTCCTCCACACTCTCCGTTCGGTTCTACTCCCCGAGGGCGACCTCGCGACCCGGAGCGTCCGCTCCGGGGCGTGGGAACTCGGGCTCAACCTCGGCACCCGGGGGCTCGAACTGGTCGTTCTCGTCGTCCTCGCACGCCTCCTCACCCCCGCCGACTTCGGGCTCATCGGTATCGCACTGCTCACCTTCGGCGGGGTCAACCGCCTCACCCGCCTCGGTCTCGACGAGGCGCTCATCTACAACGCCGACGAGGACGTCGACCGCTACCTCGACACCGCGTGGACGCTCAGCGTCGTCCGCGGCTGTGCCCTCGGGGCGTTCATCTTCCTCGTCGCGCCGGTCGTCGCCGGCGTCTTCGGCGAACCGCGGGCAGCGGACGTCATCCGCGGCATCGCGCTCGTCCCGGTCATCACGGGGCTGCGGAACCCCGCGGCGCTGTACTTCGTGAAGGAGCTCCAGTTCCACCGGCAGTTCGTCTACCGCTTCTCGGGGTCGTTCGTCGACTTCGGCGTCGCGCTCGCGTTCGCACTCGCGTTCAGGAGCGTCTGGGCGCTCGTCTTCGGCTACCTCGCGGGTGAGGCGACACGGCTGCTCGCGTCGTACCTCCTCCACTCGTACCGCCCAGCCCTCCGCCCCGACCGCGCGCTCGCCACCGAGATGCTCGGCTACGGCAAGTGGATCACCGCGAACAACGGCCTCGCGTTCCTCCTCGGCAAGGGTGACGACGTCTTCGTCGGCTGGTACCTCTCCGCGACGGCGCTCGGGCTCTACCAGGTCGCGTTCCGCACCGCGAGCGCGCCCGCCACCGAGGTCACGAAGACCATCTCGAACGTCCTCTTTTCGACCTACGCGAAGCTTCAGGGCGACGACGCGGCGCTCCGCCGCACGTTCGTCCGTACGATGCAGCTGGTGAGCGTCGTCTCGTTCCCCATGGCCGTCGGCATCGTCGTCGTCGCGCCCGCGTTCATCGAGGGCGTCCTCGGCCCGCAGTGGCTCCCCGCGACGGGTGCGATGCAGTTGCTCGCCGTCTACGGCCTGCTCGTCTCGCTGACGGCGGCGTTCCACCAGATATGGAAGGCGCTCGGCCGACCGGACTACGTCACCCGCGTCGGGACCGTCCGCCTCGTGGCGCTCGCGCTCGTCATCGTCCCCGCGACGGCCGCCTTCGGTATCACCGGGACGGCCGCGGCGGTGGCCGGCGTCTACGTGTTCGTGGCGCTCCCGGTCGACCTGTTCTTGATGCACCGACTCATCGGCGTCGGCCCCCGACGACTCGCCGCGGAGGTGGCCGTCCCGTTCACCGCGAGCGTCGGCATGGCTGCCACCACGCTCCTCGTCCGTGCGTCCGTCGCCGGCGTCCCCGCCGTCGTCGAACTGGTCCTCCTGGTCGCCGTCGGCGGGGCGTCGTACGCCGTCCTGCTCGTCGGCCTCGACCGGCGGTTCTCGTGGGGGCTCCGCGGCAACCTCCGCGTGGTCTCGGGCGCGTTCGGCCGCTCCGGCTGACCGTACCGTCGCGCTCGTCGCCGCCCGCGACGCCATCGGAGAGGATGCACGTTCGTGTTCCGTCCCTACACAGACGTGTACAACACTGCCCGCCTAAACGGCCAGATTTATACAGCTATGTGCGTGAGTTCCCGACAGTAACGCCGCGGCGTCCGTCGCGGTGTACACGAACACGCATATCCATGGCTCGGAAACACGCGGTCGACAGACGGAGCGTACTGAAATCTCTCGGCGTCGCCGGCACCGCCGGTCTCGCGGGTCTCGCCGGATGCACCGGCGGTTCTGGAGGCACTGGTGGCTCCGAGGGGTCGGGGAGTTCGGACAGCACCGAGAGTTCGAGCGGCGCTGACGGTTCCGGCGGCGGGTCGGAGACGGTCAAGGCCGCGTGGATCTACAACTCCGAGGTCGGTGACCTCGGCTGGTCGTGGGCGCACAACGAGGGTCGAAAGGCGGCCGCCGAGCGGTTCGACTGGCTCGAGACCGACTACTCGGAAGCCGTCGCGCCGGCGGACGCCGAGCGGGTCGTCCGCGAGTACACGATGAACGGGTACGACATCGTCTTCGGCGGGACCTTCGAGTACATGGACCCGATGCTCGCCGTCGCCGAAGAGAACCCCGACACGCTGTACGAACACTGTGCGGGCTACAAGACCGCCGACAACATGGGGCGGTACTTCGGGCGGATGTACGAGGCGCGCTATCTCGCGGGCGTCGCCGCCGGGATGGTCACCGAGGCCGACTCGCTGGGGTACGTCGCGGCGTTCCCCATCCCGGAGGTCGTCCGCGGCATCAACGCCTACGCCGCCGGCGCGGCCTCGGTGAACGAGTCGGCGTCCGTCCGGGTGCAGTGGGTCAACTCCTGGTTCGACCCGCCGAAAGAACGCGAGGCCGCACAGGCGCTCATCGACGGCGGCGTCGACGTGATGGCCCAGCACCAAGACTCGCCCGCCGCGGTCCGCGCGGCGGCCGACGCGGGCATCTGGGCGACGGGGTACGACGCCCCGATGGGCGAGTTCGCCGGCGAGAACTACCTCACCTCCCCCATCTGGCACTGGGAGGTGTTCTACGAACCCACTCTGCAGGCCGTCAACGAGGGTTCGTGGGAGTCGGACGCCTACTGGGGCGGACTCACCGACGGTATCGTCGACGTCGACGAGTGGGGACCGGCGGTCCCCGACGAGGTCAAGAGCACCGTCCAGTCCGAGCGTGAGGCCCTCGAGGCCGGCGACCTCGACGTGTGGGCCGACACGGCGTTCGCGGGCGATTCGGACGCGTCCCTCTTCGGCGAGATGTCGAGTTACGTCGACAACGTCGAGGGGAGCGTCCCGAACAACTGAGTGCCGAACCGCGACCCTTACTGACGGCGGTACTCGTCACGGACGACGACCTCGCCGTCGACGAGTTCGATGTCGATGAGCGAGACGACGTCGTGTTCTCTGTCGTCCATCTCGCTGTCGGTGTCGGCCTTCCGGACGACGACGACCGTGTCGACGATGTCGGCCCCGATGTCGGTGAGCGCCTCGGTCACCGCGGCGAGCGTCCCGCCCGTCGAGAGGAGGTCGTCGAGGACGAGGACGCGGTCGCCCGCCTCGACGTCGTTGATGTACATCTCCGACTCCGAGTAGCCGGTCTGCTGGTGGAGCGACACCTCGCCCGCGAGACCGTACTGGCGCTTTCGGATGACGACGAGGGGGATGTCGGTCATGAGCGAGACCGCGGTGGAGATGTGGATACCCATCGCCTCCGGCGTGACGATCTTGTCGACCCGTTCGAGGTCGGCGACGCGCATGACACCGACGACGACCTCACGGAGGAGTTCGGGGCGAAGCATCGGGACGCCGTTGCTGATGGGGTGGACGACGTACTGGTAGCCGCCCTCCTTCTCGATGATCGGCGCTTCGTCGAACGACCGGCGAAGTCGGTCCATACCCGAGGTTGCCGAACGGCGAGTAAAAACTGCCGACTCGACCCATCGCGGACCGGCGCGGCGTCACCCGACGAGCAGCGGCGTTCGGACGGCGGTGCGGGCCGACAGACGAACAGATAGACAGACGAACAGACAGATAGAAGGGTCCGAGAACCGCCCGGCGTCGGCGCTCGCACCGGCCGCTACTCGCCGTGCTCCCAGGCGTTGCCTTTGAGGGCGAGTCGGCCGGCCTCGCGCTGGAAGTCCGAGAAGTGCCACACGAGGTCGGTCACTGTCACCACGCCGACCGGGTCGAACCCGCGGGCGACGAGCAGTTTCTTGATGTCGAGGGTCTGCATCCGCTCGGCCGCCTTCCTGACCGTCGCCGTGGGTTCGATGCGTTCGACCGGGTGTGACATCGCCACGTGGGCAGGAATCGCCGACAGTGGTTCGTCGATGTCCTGCGCCGCGCTGAGAACGTCGCTCTCGGTCACGATGCCGAGTGGCCCATCGTCGTCGACGATGACACTCCCCGTGCCCGCCATGAGCATCCGGGTGACACAGTCGGCCAGCGTCGCCGACGACGGGACCGTTACACAACCCGCCGTCATCACATCTCGGACCTGCATTATCAGGAAATCCAGAACGACGCTACTTAACCCTCTACCTCCCGCTATCAGCGGTGAGAAAACCCGACAAGACCATACGCGTGTGTTCCTTGCACGTGGTATGGAACTGAGTATTGCCTTCAGACTACTCGTGGCGGCGTTCTGCATCGTCGCCCCCTCACTGCTGTTCATCGGGTTCGTCCGCGTGCTCGACCGGATGCGCGACGACGCGCTGGTGGACCGCATCATGGAGCGAGTCGACGAGCAACCCTCCGGAGCCCCGGGCCCTGCGGCCGTGCTGACTGGCGGGGCCGTCTCGGGGCCCGCGGAGTCGGACCTCGTCACCTGTTCGTCCTGTGGGCTTCCGAACCCCGGCTTCGCCGGCTACTGTGGAAACTGCCTCTCGTCGCTCAAGAAGGCCAACAGCTGAGCGCGTGCGCCCGCGGTGGTGACGGGCGCGACAGTCGTGACAGCCGCGATTACGAGAGGAACCGTTCGATGTGGTCGGCCACTTCCTCGGGGGTGTCGCCGACCGGCGCGCCCGCGTCGTTGAGCGCGTCGATCTTCGATTCGGCCGTTCCCGTGCCACTTCCGCTGACGATGGCGCCGGCGTGGCCCATCCGCTTGCCCGGGGGTGCGGTTCGGCCCGCGATGAAGCCGGCGACCGGCGTGTCCATGTGCTCGGAGATGAACTTCGCCGCCTGCTCTTCGTCCTCGCCGCCGATTTCGCCGCACATCACGACGGCCTCGGTCTCGGTGTCGGCCTCGAACAGTTCGAGGGCGTCGACGAACGACGTCCCGATGATGGGGTCGCCACCGATGCCGATGGCCGTCGTCTGGCCGATACCGCGCTGGGTGAGGTTGTCGACGACCTGGTAGGTGAGGGTGCCCGACCGCGAGACCAGTCCGACGTTGCCGTCGGAGAAGATGTTGCCGGGCAGGATGCCCAGTTTCGCCTCGCCGGGCGTGATGATGCCCGGACAGTTCGGGCCGATGAGGTGGGTGTCGGTCTCGCCCAGTCGCCGGTAGACCTTCGCCATGTCCTGCGTCGGGACGCCCTCGGTGATGGCGACCACGAGGTCCAGATCGGTGTCGAGCGCCTCGAACATCGCGTCCGCGGCGAACGCCGGCGGGACGAACACGACCGACGCGTCGGCGTCTTCTTCCGCGACGGCGTCGTGGACGGTGTCGTAGACGGGGACGCCCTTCACTTCCTGGCCGCCCTTGCCGGGCACCGCGCCCGCCACGACGTTCGTGCCGTACTCCATCATCTGCTCGGTGTGGAACGACCCCTCACCGCCGGTGATGCCCTGTACCACGACGCGCGTGTCGTCGTCGACTAGGATGCTCATTGGCTGACCTCCTCGGCGTTCTTCACTGCCCGCTGGACCGCGTCCTCGAGCGTCTCTTCGACCTGTACGAGTTCGGTGTTCAGAATCTCCATGCCCTCCGTGGCGTTGGTCCCGGCGAGGCGGACGACGACGGGTTTCGGAATCTCGTCGAACGCTTCGAGCGCCTCGTTGATGCCTTTCGCCACCTCGTCACCGCGCGTGATACCGCCGAAGATGTTGAACACCACGCTGTCGACGTTCGGGTCCGAAAACACCATGTCGAGCGCGTTCGTCACGCGCTCGGCCTTCGCGCCGCCGCCGATGTCGAGGAAGTTGGCGGGTTCTCCTCCGTAGTAGTCGACGAGGTCGAGCGTCGTCATGACGAGGCCCGCACCGTTGCCGATGATACCGACGTTGCCCGACAGGCGGACGTAGTCGAAGCCGTACTTGTTCGCCTTCGCCTCCAGCTCGTCGCCGGCGGCCTCGTCTTCCATCTCCGCGAGGTCGGGGTGTCGGAAGAGCGCGTCGTCGTCGACGTTGAGGACGGCGTCCGCGGCGACGACCTCTCGCTCGCTCGTCACCATCAGCGGATTGATTTCGGCGTCGGAGGCGTCCGTGTCCTCCCAGAGGTCGTACAGCGTCGTCAGGATACTCGACACCTGGCGTGCGATGTCGCGGTCGATGCCGGCATCGTACACCGCCTTCCGGGCCTGGAACGGGTGCATCCCGAACGCGGGGTCGACGTGCTCGCGGGCGATGGCCTCGGGCGTCTCCTCGGCGACGGCCTCGATGTCGACGCCCCCCTTCTCGGAGACCATCGCGACGGGCCGCCCCTCGCCGCGGTCCATCGTCACACCGACGTACAGTTCGTCCTCGAAGTCGACCCCGGCCTCGACGAGGACGCGGTCGACGTGATAGCCCTTGAGGTCCATCCCGAGGATGTCGTCGGCGTACTCTCGGGCCTCTTCGACGTCTGTGGCGATTTTGATGCCGCCGGCCTTCCCGCGGCCGCCGACGTGCACCTGCGCCTTGATCGCGGCAGGGAAGCCGATGTCTTCGACCGCCGCAACCACCTCGTCGACACTCGAAGCGAGTCGAGAGTCCGGTACGGGAATCCCGGCGTCGGCGAAGACACCCTTCGCCTGGTACTCGTGAAGTCGCATCGTGTGTGACCGGGAGATGACGACGCTTAAATCCCGTCGATTCGGGCGAGTGTGACCTCTGGGACGAGGGTTTACTCGAAGACGGATTGTGTTGTCGCCCCGACCGTCTCGGTATCCGAGGCGACGCGGTTCGGCGGACTCGGTTCCGTCACTCGGCGGCCCGCATCTCGCCGACGACGCCGATGCCCCCGACGACCACACCCAGAAGCGAGAGCGCCGCCCCGACGACGACGGCCGGGTTCAGTTGACAGGTGTTACAGCCGTCGAACACCGTGACGCCAGCGAGCGAGACGCCCCGCAGCGCCAGCGTCGTGGGGCCGTCACACGCGACGTCGGTACAGCCGAGCGTCACCCCCGTCGCGACGCCCGCGACGCTCGCGACGAACACCCCGACACCGAAACACAACATCCCCCAGCGACGTAGACTCATGTCCCCATCCACCTCCCCCGAGGACAAAGACGTTTTCACCGACCACGTCCCTGCCGCGGCGCTACGCTTTCGTCCCCCCGCGTTCATGACTTGCACATGACATCACCACCCCGCGTCGGCGTGCTCGCGCTCCACGACAGCAAGGAGTCGAAGGCGATTCTCAACGCCGTCGAGGCGCTCGGCCACGACACCGCGTGGCTCCGCGAGGAGAACACCGTCGTCCGCATCGACGGCGACACCCTCGAACTCGAACCCGCCGTCGACATCGTCGTCAACCGCCTGCTCCTCTCGAACACCGACCAGCCGACCGAGGAACTCGGTATCGCCCGGACGGTGGCCGCACACCGACCCATGCTCAACGCCCCCGAGACGACGGCGGTGGCCGCACACAAGATGGCGACGGCGTCGTTGCTGGCGCGTGAGGGCGTGCCCGTCCCGAAGACGCTGTTGGCGCTCAGCGGGTCGACGCTCAACGCTCACCGGCGGGAGTTCGGACCCGAGGCCGTCTACAAGACCGCTATCGGCACTCACGGCGGCGGCGCGTGGAAGGTCGAGACCGACGACGTCCTCACCGCCAAGGTCGGCAAGCGCCGCGCGTTCCTCCAGGAACTCGTCGGCGACCGAGAGCGGCCGCGGGACGCGCGGGTGTACGTCGTCGGCGACCAGGTGGTCGGCGCGATGTTCCGCTACGCCGCCGGCGAGGATTGGCGGACCAACGTCCACCTCGGCGGCGCGGTGGAAGACGCCAGCGACCGCCTCCCCCCGGAAGCGGTCGAAATCGCCCGCGAGGCGTCCGCTGTCGTCGGCCTCGACTACGCCGGCGTCGACCTCATCGAGGGCGACGACGGCTGGGTCGTCCTCGAGGTGAACCCGACGGCCGGCTTCCGCGGCTTCTATCGGGCGACGGGTATCAGTCCAGCCCCGCACATCGCGGCGCTCGCCCTCCGGCGACTGGGGGTCGAGGTCGACCCCGACCGTGTCGAGGACCTCGCCGCGACGCTCGACGACTCCCCGCCCACGTGCATGCCGCGGCCCGAACCGAGGACGTTCGAGGAACCGCCTATCATCGGCCTCACGGAGCGCGTCGTCGTCTCCGGCACCGCGGGGACCCAGACGGTCGTCGGCAAGGCCGACTCCGGGGCCGCGCGGACGAGCATCGACCTCAGCCTCGCGGCCGACATCGGTGCCGGTCCGATCCACACCGTCTCGACGGTCCGAAGCGGCAGCGCGGACAAGAGCCAGTCCCGCCCCGTCGTCGACCTCGTGGTCGGTATCGGCGGCACTCAACACACCGTCGCCGCAAACATCGTCGACAGGAGCCACATGTCACACCCGCTCCTCATCGGGCGGGACGTCCTCAAACACTACTTCCTCGACATCTCCAGGCGGGTGGAGAACCCCAACGCCCACCCGCTGGAGGACGAACTCGTCGAGGAGTGAGCGGTGACGGGCCGTGAGCCGTACTCCTTCGAGACGATTTTCGGCGATAACATCCGGTACATTGATGTCAGTCAGTGATAAATATCGCGCGAGGACTGACCCAGCCGTCTCTCCCCCCTGGGCGCTCCTCGTTTTTCCGTGACCCGGCACCCGGTGGAGTGAGGTCCTTCGACAACGTGCTTTCCGCTTCTCACGGTTTTATCGCCGTTCCACCCGTGTCGTCCGAGTATGCAGGCTGTGCGCTTCCACGAGTACGGCGACGAATCGGTGCTCCAGGTAGACGAGGTCGACAGACCGAAGGCGACCGGCCACGACGTCGTCGTCGAGGTCGCCGGGGCTGGCGTCAACCCCGTCGACACCTACTTCCGCGAGGGTGCGTACGAACCGTTCCAGCTGCCCATGATTCCCGGCGTCGACGTCGCCGGCGAGGTGGTCGCGGTGTCGGAGTACGTCGACGACTACGCCGTTGGCGACCGCGTGGTCGGCACCGGGCTGAGCATGAACCACCTCGGCGCGTACGCCGAGTACGCCGCCGTCCCCGAGGACCGCCTCGCACACCTCCCCGAGAGCGTCGACCCCGTCGCCGCCGGCGGTGCGGGCGTCGCCGCCGTCACCGCGTGGCGGGCCCTCGTCGACCACGCAGGGCTCGAACCCGCCGAGTCCGTCCTCGTCCACGGCGGGTCGGGCGGTGTCGGTCACGCCGCCGTCCAGCTCGCCGCGGCGACCGGTGCCCACGTCGTCACGACGGCCGCACCGACGTACCACGACCGCCTCGAAGCGCTGGGCGCGGACGCCGTCTTCGACTACGCGAGCGAGGACCTGGCGGACCGCGTCGTCGACGAGACGGGCGGCGTCGACGTCGTTCTCGACCACCGCCTCGACGACTACCTCCAGTTCGACGCCGACGTCGCCGCGACGGGCGCGCGGGTGGTCGGTATCGGCGAGAACGACCCCGCAGTCGGCTTCTCGAACGACGGCGTCGCCCGCAGCAAAGACGTCTCCTACCAGTTCATGAGTATGTTCAACACGCCGCGACTGGCGGAGCCGCTCGCGCGTGTCGCTTATCTCATGGGCGAGGGCGACCTCGCCATCGAGGTCGCACGGACGTACGACCTCGACGAGGCCGCCGACGCACAGGTCGACGTGATGGCGGAGTCGTTCTTCGGCAAGCTCGTCATCACGCCGTAGCGACGCGCGTCCCGTCTCCGAGGAATGTCATTCGAACGACGTGTTTCCCTGGAACTGGGAACGACGATAGCTTTTTATTCACCTGTCGGACGTCACATCCGCTCATGATGGCGTCACACCACCTCGACCCCGGCGACGAACCACAGCCCGACTACCCGACAGCCGAGCCGATGGCACTCCCCGAGACGGTCAGTTCACCGCAGGCGAAGCTCGTCTACCTCTACCTCCTCGTCCGGGGCACGACGACCGTCGACGAACTCGGCGCGGCGCTCGGCCTCCCCAAACTCTCGCTGTTCAGCATCCTCCAGACCCTCGCGGAGTACGGGCTGGTCGTCCGCGACGGCGACGCCGTCACTACCGCCTGAGCACCCGGTCGGGTCGTCGCCGTCGACCGCGACGGTCGCCCACACTTCTCGTGTCGTGCGGTACCGCGCGGCACTTTCGTGCGGAAAATCATTCTGATAGTTACAGAGAAACACACGTCGAATCCATCGCGCTTATCAGGCCCACTACTCCTATCGCGACTCATGACAGAACGTGAGACGTGGGCGTCGCGGGTCGGGTTCGTCCTCGCGGCCGTCGGGAGCGCCGTCGGCCTCGGAAACATCTGGCAGTTCCCCTTCAAGACGGGCGAGTTCGGCGGGGCGTCGTTCCTCGTCGTCTACCTCGCTGCCGCCGTGGGAATCGGACTACCTGCCATCCTCGCCGAGTTCGTCGTCGGCCGGCGGGCGAAACAGAACACCATCGACGCGTTCGGCTCGCTCGGCGGCCGCCGCTGGAAGCTCGTCGGCGCGCTCGGCCTGTTCATCGGCTTCTGGATCCTCTCGTACTACTCGGTCGTCGGCGGCTGGGTCATCCGCTACATCGTCGCGTCGCCGACCGGCGGCTACTTCGGCGACGCCGCCGGCTTCTTCTCGACGGTCTCCGCCGGCACCGACGCGCTCGTCGCCCACGCCGTCTTCATGACGCTCGTCGTCGGCGTCGTCGCCTTCGGCGTCGAGAACGGCATCGAGCGCGCGACGAAGGTGATGGTCCCCTCGGTGCTCGTCATCCTCGTCGGTCTCGCCGCCTACGCGTTCACCCTCGACGGCGCGAGCGCCGGCTACGCGTACTTCCTCTCGCCCGACTTCGGGACGCTGCGTGCGAACCTCGCGGAGATCGTCCCGTTCGCGGTGGGGCAGGCGTTCTTCTCGCTGTCGCTCGGGATGGGCGCGATGGTCACGTACGCCTCCTACGTCGACGGCGAGGACTCGCTCGTCGCCGACGCGGGCTCTATCGTCGCGCTCAACACGCTCGTCGGCGTGCTCGCCGGCCTCGTCGTCTTCCCGCTGCTGTTCGCCCAGGGGGTCGACCCCAACACGAGCGGTCCCGGCGCGGTGTTCATCTCCGTCGCCGGCGCGTTCGCCACCCTCCCGGCCGGCCGCCTCCTCGGTGCCACCTTCTTCGTCGTCGTGCTCATCGCCGCGCTCTCGTCGGCCATCAGCCTGCTCGAAGTCGTCGTCTCGTACGTCGTCGACAACACGGCCGTCTCGCGCGTTCCCGCCGCCGGCGCGCTCGGCGGTTCCATCTTCCTGCTCGGCGTCCCGTCGGCGCTGTCGACTGCGTGGCTCGGCTGGTTCGACACGCTCGCGTACCAGCTCCTGCTCCCGCTGTCGGTCCTCTGCATCCTGCTCTTCGTCGGCTGGCAGTTCGGTCGGGAGGCGACCACGGAACTCCTCCGCGGCTCCCGTCTCGCCGTCGGCGTCGGCACGGTCTGGCTCTGGACGGTCCGCGTCGTCGTGTTCGTGGCCGTCCTCGGCACGCTCGCGCTCGGGCTCCAGACGCTGTTCCTCGGCGGCGCTATCGTCCCGCCGATCTGACCACCAGGGCATCGCTGTCGCGTGAAACGAGTGGTCGCCTCTCCGTACGCGACACCTCTCGGCGGTCGTCCCGAGTACAGCGTCCGCATCGTGGCCGCCCACCGAGCACCGTGATTATCACTTCCCGAGATTCACACGTTGTTTATATGACACGTGGACACATCTGTTACCGCGTATGGAAGCAACCGCCTTGACCAGACACGAACAGCCCATGAGTGACTACCTGGCACTATGGCACGGTGAGTACTCGAAGATAGACTCGGTCTCCGACTCGTTCGTGGCCTACGAGCCAAGCGCCCCCGGCGGTGAAGTGCACGGACGAGACGCCTTCGAAGCATACGTCCGTGAACTTCGGACCGCGTTCCCCGACTTCACGATTACCGTCGAGGCCGCACTCGAAGACGCAGAGATGGTCATGACCGAGTGGACGGGAAGCGGCACGCACGAAGGGGAGTTCAACGGTCTCCCCCCAACCGGCCGAACGTTCGAGCACAGGGGGATGTCGAAGTTCGTCATCGCGGACGGCAAGGTGCAGGAAGAACGGATGTACTACGACCCTCGGGAGATCGCCGAGCAGCTCGGCTTCCTCGAGGAGTGACGCACCGGTCGCTTCGACACGCAGCCGGTCGGACCGTCCGCCGTCTCTGCTGGATGGAACACGCCTGCCGACCACAGCGGATGTCGGCACCCGAGTCGGCTCGGCTCTCGAGGGACCCGAGACGCCCAGCGGAGAGAGCGGGGAGTCGGCTGTCTGCCGGCAGGTGTCGATTCATCAGCGTGTTCGAGTTTTCGCCGTCCGTGCGTCAGCAATAAACCCGATTCGCCGACCGAAAACCGTTATCTTCGGCAGGTGAGGGATTCTCGGTTCGTAACCCATTTGAGCGCGCTTCGGCCACCGTGAGGTAATGACACGTGAGACGTGGGCAACCCGAATCGGGTTCATCCTCGCGGCCGTCGGGAGTGCCGTCGGCCTCGGAAACATCTGGCGGTTCCCGTGGGTGACGGCGGAGAACGGCGGCAGCGCCTTCCTGCTCGTGTACCTGCTCGTCATCCTCGCCGTCGGCGTTCCCGGACTCGTGGGCGAGTTCGTCATCGGCCGACGCGCGAAGCGGAACCCCGTCGGGGCGCTCCGTGACCTCTCCGGCTCGAAGGGGTGGGCGGTCGTCGGCGGGTTCTCGGTCGTGACGGCGCTCGTCCTCCTCTCGTTCTACTCGGTCGTCGGTGGGTGGATTCTCCGCTACTTCGTCGAGAGCCTGCTCGCGGTCGCCGGCGGGCCGCTCCCGTACGCGACGGAGCCGGGAGCGTACTTCGGCGCCGCTTCGACTGGCGTCGACGCGGTGGCGTACCACCTCGTCTTCCTCGGGCTCACTGCCGCCATCGTCCTCGGCGGGGTGCGCAAGGGAATCGAACTCAGTACGACAGTGATGATGCCCGCCATCTTCGTCCTCCTCGTCGCGCTCGCGGGCTGGGCGGCGACCCAGCCCGACGCGACCGCCGGCTACGCCTTCTATCTCTCGTTCGACCTCGCCACCGTCGAGGAGAACTTCTTCTCGATCCTCGGGCCGGCCGCAGGGCAGGCGCTCTTTACCCTCTCGCTCGGCGCGGGGACGATGATCACCTACGCCTCCTATCTGGGCGAGGACCGCTCGCTCCCGTTCGACGCCGGCTCTATCGCCGTCCTCAACACGCTCGTCGGCGTGCTCGCCGGCCTCGTCGTCTTCCCCCTCCTCTTCTCGCTCGGCGTCGAACCCGGCTCGCCCGGCCCCGGCGCGCTGTTCGTCTCCATCGCGGGCGCGTTCGCCCGCCTCCCCGCCGGGACGCTCATCGCGGCAGTCTTCTTCGGCGTCGTCGCGCTGGCCGCCCTCTCCTCGTCCATCTCGATGCTGGAGATTCCCGTCTCATTCCTGGTCGACGAGTTCGGCCTTGACCGCCGTCGCGCCGTCGCCGCCTCGCTCGCCGTGTTCGCGCTCACGGGCGCGGCCAACGCGCTCGACGCGACCGTCTTCCAGCTGTTCGCCGTGACGCTCGTCGACCGGTTCCTGACGGCGGGCCTCGCGGCGTTCCTCCTGTTCGTCGGCTGGGTGCTGGGACGAGACGCCATCGAGGAGTTCCGCGCGGGTGCGGGCGACGTCGCCTCCCGGCTGGCGACGCCGTGGCTCTACGCCGTCGGGGTCGTACTCCCCGTCTTCCTCGTCTTCACGCTCCTGACGGGGCTCGGTCTCGAAGCCCGCGTCGGCTTCTGGCCCACCGTCGCGCTGGCCGTCGGCGTCGGTGCCGTCGCGTTCGCCGGACTGCGCTCGTCGAAGTCAGTCGTCTGACCCCCGCGAGCGCCTCGCTCCCGGTGCGCTCCGGGCGCCACCCGCGACCGACCGGGTCGACGCCTCGGACGAGGCCTGCGTATCCCGGAATCCTTTTGCTCCACGTCGTTCACGTTCCCCCAATGACACTGGGTGGTCCGACATGACGATGGAGGACCGGATCGACGAACTCCGCGAGAAACGCGAGCGTGCGCTGCTCGGCGGCGGCCAAGACCGCATCGACAAGCAGCACGACAAGGGGAAGATGACCGCTCGCGAGCGGGTCGACTACTTCCTCGACGACGGGACGTTCAACGAGTTCGACAAGTTCCGGACCCACCGGACGTCGAAGTTCGGGATGGAAGAGAAGAAACTCCCCGGCGACGGCGTCGTCACGGGGTACGGCGAGGTCGACGGCCGGACGGTGTTCGTCTTCGCCCACGACTTCACCGTCTTCGGCGGCTCCCTCGGCGAGGTGATGGCCCAGAAGATCTGTAAGGTGATGGACAAGGCGATGGAGGTCGGCGCGCCCATCATCGGCCTGAACGACTCCGCCGGTGCGCGCATCCAAGAGGGCGTGAAGTCGTTGGCCGGCTTCGCGGACATCTTCCACCGCAACCAGCAGGCCTCCGGCGTGGTCCCGCAGGTCTCGTCCATCATGGGGCCGTGTGCCGGCGGCGCGGTGTACTCACCCGCCATCACCGACTTCATCTTCATGGTACAGGACACCTCGCACATGTTCATCACCGGCCCGGACGTCATCAAGACGGTCACGGGCGAGGAGGTCAGTTTCGAGGAACTCGGCGGCGCGAAGACCCACGCCCAGAAGACGGGCGTCGCGCACAAGACGTTCAAGAGCGAGGAGGAGGCGCTCGACAACATCCGACGGCTGCTGTCGTACCTCCCGCAGAACAACGTCGAAGACCCCCCGCGGGTCGAACCGTGGGACGACCCGGCGCGCGAGACGACCGAACTCACCGACGTCGTCCCCGACCAGCCCCAGAAGCCCTACGACATGACCGAGGTCATCGACAGCGTCGTCGACGAGGGCTCGTTCTTCGAGATTCACGAGGGGTGGGCGCGCAACATCGTCGTCGGGTTCGGCCGCCTCGACGGGCATTCGGTGGGCGTGGTGGCGAACCAGCCGCGGTCGAACGCCGGCACCCTCACCGTCGACGCGTCGATGAAGGGGTCGCGGTTCATCCGCTTTTGCGACGCGTTCAACATCCCCATCCTCACCTTCGTCGACGTCCCCGGCTACATGCCCGGCACCGAGCAGGAACACCGCGGCATCATCCGCCACGGGGCGAAGCTACTGTACGCCTACTCGGAGGCGACGGTTCCACTGCTCACGGTCATCACGCGCAAGGCCTACGGTGGCGCGTACTGCGTCATGGCCTCGAAGCACATCGGGGGCGACGTCAACTACGCGTGGCCCACGTCCGAGATTGCGGTCATGGGACCGCAGGGCGCGGTGAACATCCTCTACAGCAGCGAACTGGAGGCCGCGGACGACCCCGACGCCCGGCGGCAGGAACTCATCGACGAGTACCGTGAGGAGTTCGCCAACCCCTACACCGCCGCCGACCGAGGCTTCGTCGACGACGTCATCGAACCGGCCGAGACCAGGGCCCGACTGGTCGACGACCTCACCATGTTGAAGACGAAGCGCGGCGACCAGCCCGAGAAGAAACACGGCAACCTCCCCATCTGACATGGAGCTCTCGATTCCCGACGACGCCAGTGAGGACGAGGCGGCGGCCATCGCGGCCGTCGTCTCGGCGCACATGCGCGACCAAGCGGTCGCTGCGGCGGCTGCGGCGGCCGAGACCGAGGAGACCTGGCAGGGCAAGAAGTGGTCGTTCGCCGGCCGCGTCGACGCGCTTCAGGGCCGCCACACGCGCGTCCCCGA
Organism: Salinigranum halophilum; assembly: GCF_007004735.1. NCBI lineage: Archaea > Methanobacteriati > Methanobacteriota > Halobacteria > Halobacteriales > Haloferacaceae > Salinigranum > Salinigranum halophilum. The sequence goes on along the minus strand of NZ_SSNL01000004.1, from coordinate 335,907 downwards.
CGGTTCACCCACGAACGCGTGGGTCGCCGCGAGCCGAACCGACCGGTTCTGAGGCACTCACCGCGATAGCTCGTTTCCGGGACCGTCCCGACACCTCGAAAAACTGTTTCAAACGTGAGAGGCGTGTGCGTGAGCTGAAGTAGTTCGCATCACTTCCATCACGTGAGGGTCGACCCGAGTTCCTCTCCCCCTCTCTCGGGTGACCCCATTTCTCGCACACGACGTGCGCTCTGAGCCACCGTGCCGACGCGTAGCGTCTTTACCGTCCCCCCGACTAGGGGGGGTATGCGCCCCCCGGCAGACAACGCCCAGCTCGCGCTCCTCCTCGAGGTCGCCGGCACCCCGAAGCCGGGGAACGTCGACCGCCACCGCGAGTACGCGGACCTCCGGTTCGAGCACTTCCTCGCGGGCGCTGTCGGTGCCGGACCGGGCCTCCGTCGTGCGGCCGACGGGGACCCCCTCGGTGCAGCGTTCGAGGCGAGCGTCGACGGGATGCGTCACCAGCGAGGGGGAAACACCCAGTTCGGCTGTCTGTTGAACCTCGTCCCGCTGGTCCGAGCGGCCGCGGACGGACCGCTGACGACCGACGTGGTCCGCGACCGCTGTGCGGAGACGACCGTCGACGACGCCTGTGACTTCTATCGCGCGTTCGAGCACGTCGACGTCGCCGTCGGCGACGCCCCCCCGGACATCGACCTCCCCGACGTGGGCCTCGGTGCCGACGCGACCGACGTCGTGCGCGCGCAGGGACTGACGCTCTGGGACGTCATGGAGCGCTCTGCACCCGTCGACGCGAACGCCCGCGAGTGGGTCGCGGGCTTCCCGCGCTCGTTCGCCGCGGCCGAGGGAATCCTCACCGACGAGGGAACGGCGACCGAACGGGTCGCCCGAGCGTTCCTCCGACTCCTCGCCGAGGAACCGGACACCCTGGTCAGGACACAACACGGCGACCGCATCGCCCGCGAGGTGCAGGCGCAGGCGGCCGAGGTGGGCGAAGACCTCGACGCCGCGACGGACCTCGCCGAGGCGTTCGTCGCCGACGATATCAACCCGGGGACGACGGCCGACCTCACCGCGGCTGCCGTGTTCGTTGCACTCGAGCGGGGGTGGGAGGTGTGACGACGGCGGACGATGACGGAGGCGACAGAGCGGAGCCGTCCGCGTGGCCCGTCGCTCTCGACGGCGTGACGGAGTCGGTCGTGACCACACTCGGACCGAACGGCTTGTGGAACGTGGCAGCGCTCGGTCTGCACGCGCCCGATGGCGGTGTCCGCGCGGGCGACGACGAGCCACTCGAGGCGGTGACGTGGGGTAACACGCGGACGCGTCGGAACTTCCACCGACAGGGCGAGGGCGTCGTCCAGTTCGTCGCCGACGCGCGTGACTTCGTCGACGCGGCGCTCACGATTCGCGAGGAGGAAGAGCCGGTGCTCGACTCGGCCGACGCGTGGGTTCGCGTCGCTGCCGAACCGGTCGATGAAGGGTGCGAGGGTGGAACGCGGTGGGAACGCTGGCGGCTCACGCCCGCGGAGAACGGTGTCCGGCGGACGCGCCCGTTCACTATCAACCGCGGCTTCTACGCCGTCGTCGACGCCACGGTCGCCGCCTCGCGGCTCGACGTCCCCGACTACGACACCGGGGAGCTCCTCGACCGCCTCGCGTACTTCGAGCGCGTGGTCGAACGGTGTGGCGGCGCACGCGAACACGAGGCGTTCGCACGCCTCTCCGAGGCGACCGACTGGCGCGCGCGCCGCCGCGACGACGACGCGTAACGAATCGTTTTTGTGCGCCAGCGAGCAATCGACGGGCATGGCGATCAAACCCAAGTACGTCAAGCAGCTCGGGAACCTGCTGCTGGAGCGGTATCCGCAGGCGTTCAACACGGACTTCGAGACGAACAAGGACAGCGTCATGAAGCTCACGAACGTCGACTCGAAGGGCGTCCGCAACCGCATCGCGGGCTACATCACGCGTAAGAAGGCCAGCAGTCAGGCCGCCTCGGCGTAACGCTTCTCCCGAACTGCACACGAACCGCGCTCGGTCCGTGAGCCGTAGGCCCGGTTCGCTCTGTCACTGCTCTCCGCTTCCTCTTCCGTCCAGCGGAGCACTCTTCACCCGCCCGGCCGACTGCCGGCCATGCGACTCATCGCCCACCGCGGCTGTGCGGCGCGCGGCCCCGAGAACACGGTCTGTGCCATCGAGCGGGCGCTCCCGCACGTCGACGCCGTCGAGGTGGACGTTCGTCGGTGTGGTTCGGGTGAACTCGTCGTCGTCCACGACGCGACACTCGAGCGACTGACCGGCCTCGACCGCCCGGTTTCGGCGGTCGACTACGAGACGCTTCGGTCGTACGCCGTCCTCGACTCCGACCAGTCGATTCCCCGACTCACCGACGTGGTCGACGCCCTCCCCGCGGACGTGGGACTGAACGTGGAACTCAAAGAGCGAGGGCTCGCCGCGGACGTCGAGACCGCCGTCGCCGACCACCCCGAGGTCTGGGTGTCGTCGTTCGACGCCACGGCGCTCGCGGAGACGCACCTGCCGCGCGCCTTCCTCTTCGCCGGTGACGGCGACGGCGACGGCGCGGACGACTGGACCGCCGGCGTCGCCACCGCCCGCGACCTCGACTGCGTCGCCGTCCACCCGCAGTACGACCTCGTCGTCGACACGCCCGAGCGGGTCGCTGATGCGCACGACGCCGGGCTGGCAGTGAACGTGTGGACGCCGCCGCCCGCGGTCGTTCCGCGGCTCCGCCGGGCGGCCGTCGACGGCGTCATCGTCGACGACTGGACGGTCGACGGGTGACGTTCACCCGGCGTCGGCGTCCGGTGCGGTCGGGAGGTCGACGTCGGTCGGTTCGGCGGACTGTCCCTCCCGGGTCGCGAACCAGTCGTCGACAGCCCGACGCACGCGCTGGAGGACGCGCGGGTCGGTGCTCGGGCGGCCGACGCTTACGGCGTCGGCACCGTACGCGAGGTACTCCGTCACCGTGTCACGGTCGCGGACGCCGTTGTTGGCGACAAGGAAGAGGTCGGGTGCCGCGTCGGCCACGTCTCGAATCACGCCCTCGGAGTCCATCGCGTCGACGTGGAAGAGGACCGCACCGGCCGCGTCGACGCGGCGGGCCGTCTCGGCGAGGTCGACGCCGTCGACCGCCGTGCGGACCTTCACGCTCACCGCCGCCCCCTCCGCTGCGGCCGCCGAGACGAACGCACAGAGGCGGTCGGTGTCCCGCAGGAGCGTCTCCCCACAGCCGACCTCGCAGAGCTCCGCCTGGCGGCAGTGGGCGTTGACCTCGACGACCGCGTCGTGGGCCGCACAGACGCGTGCGGCCGCTCGGACGGGCTCGACGGTGGCGCTTCGGACGTTCATCCCGGCCCGAATCGGCGTGTCCGCGAGGGCGGCGAGTTGGACGTCGACGAAGACGAGCGGGTCCGGCGGGAGGAATTCCGAGCGGTCCCGCGCCACCAACTGTCGTGCGGCCTCCCGTGACTCCGCGTCGAGCGCGATGCCGCCGAGCATCGCGAGGTCCGCCCACAGGCTCCCGTCTCTCGCCCAGCGGGCGTCCGCCTCCCCCGAGAGGCTCGCGAGGACGAGTCGCGGGGGCTCGCCCGTCATCGGGGCACCTCGGCGTCAGCATCGGCGCTCTCGAGTGCCTCCCAGACCGCATCGAGGACGCGCCGGGCGTCGGCAGCGTCGTCGATGCGGCTGTCCGTTCGCACGACCGGGCGGTCGAGTTCCGTCTCGTCTTCCCGGTCGAGGACGAACGCGTCCGCGAAGGGGTACGCCTCGACGACGCCGCGTGTCGAGGGGTCGCGGCCGACTCCCGCCATGAGTTTCGCCGCCGGCCCGGAGAACACCTCGCGGCCGACGAACGGCGAGACGACGACGACCGGCGTCTCGGCCAGCGCCTCCCGCACGCCGGGCAGTGCGAGGATGGGGCCGATGCTCGTCACGGGGTTCGAGGGCCCGACGACGACCGGGTCGCTGAGGGCGTCGAGCACCGCCGCGGTCGGTTCGGCGTCGTCGGCCCCGCGGAACTCCACGTCCTCGACCGCGGGGTCGGCGCGTCGGTGGACCCAGTACTCCTGGAAGTGCATCGCTCCCTCGACCGTGTGGACGATGGTGGCGACGGGGTCGTCGCTCATCGGGACGAGGTCGACGTCGAGTCCGAACGCCTCGGCGAGGGTTCGTGTCACCGCGGTCAGCGACCGTCCCTCGTCGAGGAGCCCCGTCCGGGTGAGGTGGACGGCCCTGTCGCGGTCGCCGATCTCCATGAACTCCGCCACCCCCGAGAAGCGCCGCCAGCGGGCGATGGGTCGTCCCCGCGTCTGTGCGTCGTCCGGGAGATACCGGGGGCCGCCCTCGACCCCCGCGGCGTCCGCGAGTCGGTGCAGTTCGTCGTGCGTCGCGGTGGTGTCTCCCGCGATTCCCCACCACCGGTCGCGGTCGAGGACGTCGCCGCCGTGAAACAGCACCGTGTCGAGGTCCGGACAGACGAGATGGCCGCCGAGTTCGACGTCGTCACCCGTGTTCCCGACGACGGTCACGTCGCTCGGCGCGACGGCGGCACCGAGGCCGTCGAGCAGTTTGGGCGTCCCCGTCCCACCGGCGAGGAACGTCAGCATAGAGCCCTGCTTTGTGGAGGGGCGGTTTGAAGCTTCCTCCATCGCTCTGTCGGGCGTGTCGGGTCGGCACACGGGACACGCGCTGACACCGTCACGCGCGAATCCGTGGATACTTGACTGACCAGTTAGTCAGTTCGAACACTGAATGTCCGACGAGCCCCGCGAGACCGTCGTCCGTGCGACCTGCCGCGCGCTCTGTGCGCACGGGTACGCGAACCTGACGATGCAAGACATCGCCGACGAGACGGACCTGAGCAAAGCCGCCCTCCACTACCACTACGACACCAAGCGCGACCTCCTGACGACCTTTCTCGACTCGCTCGCGTCGTGGTACGAGGGGCGGCTCGAGGACCTCCCTGGAGAGGACGCCACCGCTCGGCTGCGGGCGCTGTTCGACGAGTGTCTCACCGCCGACGAGGACGACTACCCCGCCTTCCACACGGCCATGCTCGAGGTGAAGGCACAGGCACCCTACGAGGAGGCGTACCGCGAGCGACTCGTGGCGGTCGACGACGTGCTCCGTTCGCGCATCGAGACCGTCGTCCGAGCGGGCATCGACGAGGGGTCCTTCCGGGCGGTCGACCCCGAGGCGACGGCGACGTTCCTCGCCGACGTCGTGGTCGGTGCCCACACGCGCAACGTCGCGGTCGGCCACTCGCTCGCGGAGACGCGCGAGCACCTCGACGCCTACGTCGACGACCACCTCCGTCCCGCCGACCCCACGTCCCGACCGGAGGCGTCCCGATGAGCGTCCTCGACCGCCTGTCGGGGCTGTTCAAGAGCAAAGAGGAGTTCGACCTCACCAGCGGCGGCATCGGCAAGCCGCTGTTCTACCTCGCGCTCCCCATCGTCATCACGAACCTGCTCCAGACGGCGTACAACCTCGCCGACACGTTCTGGCTCGGCCAGTACTCGACGGAGGCGCTCGCGGCCATCTCGTTCGGCTTCCCCCTCGTCTTCTTGCTCATCTCGTTCGGTATCGGCATCTCCATCGCGGGCAGCGTCCTCGTCGCGCAGTACGTCGGCGCTGGCGAGGAGGGCGAAGCCGAGTACGCCGCCTCCCAGACGATGACGTTCGCCATCATCGCGAGCGTCGTCCTCGGCGGTGTCGGCTACTTCCTCGTCGAAGACATCCTCCGGCTCCTGGGCGCGTCGCCGGCAGTGCTCCCGGGTGCGACGGCGTACATGCAGGTCATCTCGCTGGGCATCGTCTTCCTCTTCGGCTTCTTGGTGTTCATCTCGCTGATGCGCGGCTACGGCGACACCATCACGCCGATGCTCGTCATGTTCGGGTCGGTGGCGGTCAACGTCATCATCGACCCGTTCCTCATCTTCGGCTGGTGGGTGTTCCCCGAACTCGGCATCGCGGGCGCGGCTTACGCGACGGTGTTCTCGCGGTCGCTGGCGCTCGTCGTCGGCCTCGGAATCATGCTCAAGGGCGACCGTGGTGTGCGCATCCGCCCGCGGCAGATGGTGCCCGACCTCTCTTACTTCCGCCGCATCCTCACGCTCGGTGGCCCGGCCTCCGTCGAGGTCACCGGGAGGGCGCTCTCTGTCAACCTCCTCCTCGTGGTCGTCGGCCTCTTCTCGACCACCGTCGTCGCCGCCTTCGGCATCGGCACCCGGGTGTTCTCGGTCATCTTCCTCCCCGCCATCGCCGTCGCCCAGGCCGTCGAGACGATGTCGGGGCAGAACATCGGTGCCGGAAAGCCCGACCGCGCCGAGGCGACGGCGGACTTCGCCGCGAAGACGATGTTCCTCGTCCTCTCGGCGATGGGCGTCGTCGTCTTCGTCTTTACCGAACCGATCGTCGCGATATTCACGACCGACCCCGCGGTCGTCGACGAGGGCGCGAACTTCCTCCGAATCGTCGCCCCGACGTTCGGCCTGCTCGGCGTCTTGCGGGCGTACAGCGGGAGCTTCCGCGGGGCCGGCAAGACGTTCATCTCGGCCGTCATCGCCATCTCCGCGCTCGGTGTCGTCCGACTCCCCGTCGCGTGGTTCGGCGCCCAGGAGTTCGGCCCCTCGGGTATCTGGTGGTCGTTCGTCGTCTCGAACGCCGTCGGCGCGACCATCGCGTTCGTCTGGTACAAACAGGGGACGTGGCGCGACGCCGACCTCACGAGGGACGAGGTCGACCTCGACGACGACTTCGAAGGGGAGAGCGACGTCACCGAGGCCGCGACCACGGACGACTGAGTCGTCCCGCCACCCAGACCGACGACGCGACGGCATCGACGGGGCCACCCGACGGTTTTTGTCCGATGCCGGCACATCTCCCCGTATGCTGGCCATCAAGGACAGCGTCCACGACCACATCGAGGTCGGGGGCGTTGCCGAGGCGCTCATCGACACGCCGGCCGTCCAGCGACTCCGTCGCGTCACCCAGTTGGGCACCGTCAAGTACGTCTACCCCTCCGCGAACCACACCCGATTCGAGCACTCGCTCGGGGTGTACCACCTCGCGACCCGCGCGCTCGACAACCTCGGCGTCGAGGGGGTCGCCGCCGAGCGAATCCGTGCCGCCGCCCTCCTGCACGACGTCGGTCACGGACCCTTCAGCCACAACGTCGAGAGCGTCGTCCACCGTCACACGGGCAAGTACCACGACGACGTCGACGACCTCGTCACCAGCGGGGAGGTGGGTCGCGTCCTCGACGAACACGATATCGACCCGCAGGCCGTGGCTGGCCTCGTCCGCGGCGACGGACGATACGGGCAACTCGTCTCCGGTGAACTCGACGTCGACCGGATGGATTACCTCGTCAGAGACGCCCACCACACCGGCGTCCCCTACGGGACCATCGACCACGAGCGCCTCGTCCGCGAACTCGCTTTCGTCGATGGGGAACTCGTCCTGCGGGAGGGGAACGTCCAGACTGCGGAGTCGCTCCTCCTCGCCCGGGCGCTCATGAACCCCACCGTCTACGCGCATCCCGTCGCCCGCATCTCGAAGGCGATGCTCCGGCGGGCGGCCGAGTGCCTGCTCGAGACGCCCGACATCTCGGCGGCGGACCTCCGGCGGATGGACGACTACGACTTCGTCTCGGCGCTCCGTGCGACACCCGCGACGAGCGCATACGCCGAGCGACTCGACGCCAGACGGCTGTTCAAGCGCGCGGTGTGGGCCGAACACGGCGACGTTCCGACGTCTCTCCTGGACGCCGCCCACGACGAGTTGCGAGCGCTCGAGCGAGCCATCGCCGACCGCGTCGGTCTCGACGCGTCCGCCGTCATCGTCGACGTCCCCTCGTCACCGTCGATGACCGAATCGACGTCGCGGGTGGTCGTCAACGGGGATATCAGAGAACTGGGGAAGGCGTCGCCGCTGGTGTCGGCGCTCCGCACGGCGCAGAAACAGCAGTGGCGGCTCGGCGTCTACTGCCCCCGCGCCGAGACCGAACAGGTCGGGCGGGCGGCCGTCGACGTCCTCGGACTCGATATCGAGGGGACGCTCGTGAGCGACGTACGCGCGGGGCTGAACGCGACGCTCGACGAGTTCCGGTGAGCCCGTGTTCGCACATCTGATATCGGCGGCCGCACGTTTATCAAACGCGACAGCCAGCTGAGACCAGTGGACGACGATTCCCCAGTCACGTCGGAGGCCACGTCGCTCGTCGACGCCGTCGCCGACGTCGTCGCGGTGTTCGACGAGTCGGGGCGGCTCATCGAGTGGAATCGCACACTACGAGAGGCGACAGGCTACACCGACGAGGTGCTGTCGTCGCTCCCGACGGGGCGTCTGTTCGACGCACCCGAGCGGGTCGTCGAACACGTCGCCGACACCCTCGAGACGGGCGAGACACGGTTCGACGCGACGCTCGTCGCCGCCGACGGCACCCGCCTCGAAGTCGAGTTCACGGCGACGACGTGGGCCTCACCGGGCGGGGAGGGGTCCGACGAGTCGAGTGCCGTCGTCTGTGTCGGCCGCGACGTCACCGACCGTACCGGTGACAGGGGGTTCACACACCACCGAACCGTGCTCGAGTCGCTCCCGGACGCCGTCTACGCCATCGAATCGGACGGGACTATCGTGTACGTCAACGAGGCGTACGCCGCGATGAAGGGCGTCTCTCGGGGTGAACTGCTCGGGACTGACGTCGACGAGTGGGTGACGGACGAGACGGTCGACGCGGCCGACGACCTGCGGGCAGAACTCGCTCACGGAGGGCGCGACGTCGCGGCCATCGAGTACGAGTTCGTGACGGGGGGCGGCGAGCGCTTCCCCGCCGAACTCCGGTTCGGGCGGGTCACCGCCGGTGACGGCGACCTCGGACGGGTCGGGACGATTCGCGACGTCACCGACCGGGTCGAACGCGAACGACAGCTCCAGCGGCAGAACGAGCGACTCGACGAGTTCGCGTCCATCGTCAGCCACGACCTCCGGAACCCGCTGAACGTCGCGGAGGGGTGGCTCGAACTGGCTCGGGGCGAACAGGACAGCGACCAGCTCGCGGCCGTCGCGGGCGCGCACGACCGGATGCGGTCGCTCGTCGACGACCTGCTCGCGCTGGCGCGGCACGGCCGGGCCGACCTCGACCCGACAGCGGTGTCGCTTCCGGGACTCGCCGAACGCTGCTGGGAGGCGGTCGCGACGCCGGAGGCGACGCTCGCTGTCGAGACCGACACGACGGTGCGCGCCGTCGAGAGCCAGCTTCGACGCCTCCTGGAGAACCTGTTCCGCAACGCCGTCGAACACGGGTCTCCCGACGTCACGGTCACCGTCGGTGAGCTCTCGGACGGGTTCTTCATCGTCGACGACGGGCCGGGAATCCCCCCGGAGCAACGGGACGTGGTGTTCGACTCCGGCTTCTCGACGAGCCCTGACGGAACCGGGTTCGGACTGCGCATCGTCCGCGAAGTCGCGGAGGCGCACGGCTGGACGGTACGCGTGGTCGACGACGCCGACGGCGCACGGTTCGAGGTCCGCGGCGTCGCCGCGGTGTGATGTGCTGGACCGTCGGACTGAGACGTCTCCCGAAGAGGTGAACCTACAGGTTCAAGGACGCTCCTCTCCAGGGTCGAACCGATGCACGTAGAGGGGACACTCCTCGTCGGTCGCGACTTCGACCCGGTCGAGGGACGGGTCGTCGTCGAGGACGGCCGCGTCGAGGCAGTCGAGCGCGTCGAGACCGACTCGACGGACATCATCTGCCCGGCGTTCGTCAACGCCCACACGCACATCGGCGACTCCATCGCCAAGGAGGCGGGCACGGGGCTCTCGCTCGACGAACTCGTCGCACCGCCGGACGGACTCAAACACCGCCTCCTCCGGGCGGCGTCCCAGGACGAGAAGGTCGCCGCGATGCGGCGCTCGCTGCGGTTCATGGAGGCGACGGGGACCGCCGCGTGTGTCGAGTTCCGCGAGGGGGGCGTCCCCGGCGTCGAGGCGTTCGAGCGCGCCCGCAACGGCCTCGACATCGACGCCGTCGTCCTCGGCCGCGAGACCACAGCAGCGATGGACGCGAGCGACGGCTTCGGGGCGAGCGGGGCCCGCGACGGCGACTTCGCCGAGCTGAGAGCATCGACTCGCGAGGCGGGCAAACTGTTCGGCATTCACGCCGGCGAGCGCGACCCCGACGACGTCGACGCCGCCATCGACCTCGACCCCGACTTCCTCGTCCACATGGTCCACGCGACGGCCGACCAACTCGACCGCGTCGCCGCCGAGGGAGTTCCCATCGCGGTCTGTCCGCGCTCGAACCTCGTCACGAACGTCGGTGTGCCGCCGATTCGTCGCCTCGGAGAGGCGACGACCGTCGCGCTCGGGACGGACAACGTGATGCTCAACTCCCCGTCGATGTTCCGCGAGATGGAGTTCGCGGCGAAGCTCTCCGACGTGAGCGCCGAGGCGGTCCTCCGGATGGCGACGGTCAACGGGGCCGAGTTGGCGGGTCTCGACCACGGCCTCGTCGAGGAGGGCGCGCCGGCGAAACTGCTCGTCCTCGATGGCGACTCCGACAACCTCGCCGGCGCGCGCGACCCCGTCCGCGCGGTGGTCCGGCGAGCGGGACAGGCCGACGTGAAGCGTGTGCTCCGTTGAGGCGTCGGTCTCCGCCCGTCACTCGCCGACGGGACGCAGATGCTCGCAGTCGCCCGTGTGAATCACTCGCTCACCACGCTCGGTCCGGACGACGAGCGCACCGGGGAACTCGACGTCGACGGCTTCGCCCTCGATGGTCTCGTTCGTCAGCTCGACGCGGACCCGACGGCCGAGCGTGTCGGCGTGGTCTCGCCACGCGTCGAGAATCGTGTCGGGGTCGCCGCGGAGGTCGTCGAAGGTCTCGAGGAGGCGCTGGACGAACAGCCGTCGCTCGACGTCGCCCGCCTCCTCGCGGACGCTCGTCGCGCCCGCCGGGAGGAGCGCCCCGTCGACGTTCGCGTTGACGCCGATGCCGACGAGAATCCACGAGACGCGGTTCGCCTCGCCCTCCATCTCGGTGAGGATACCCGCCAGTTTGCGGCCGCCGCGTTCCGTGGTGTCGTCGCTCACGAGGACGTCGTTCGGCCACTTGATCGACGCGTCGACGCCTGCCTCGCGCGCCGCTCGCGTCGTCGCGACGGCGGCCGCGAGAGTGTAGATTGGGGCGTGCGCCGGCGGACACTCGGGCCGGAAGACGATACTCAGCCAGACGCCCCCCGAGGGTGCGGTCCACGCCCGACGGAGCCGGCCTCGACTCCCCGTCTGCTCGTCCGCGAGCACGACGACGTCCCGCTCGCCCGCCTTCGCGAGGTCGCGTCCGCGGTCGTTCGTGCTCCCGATGGTGTCGTGATACTCGATGGTGTAGCCAGCGTCGAGCCCGTACTCGACGGCACCCGCGCCGAACTCCGGCACCTCCGCGACGACGTAGCCCGCGTCGGTCGACTCGACGACGAACCCCTCGTCACGGAGTGCTTCGACCTGCTTCCAGACGGCCGCCCGCGAGACGCCGAGGCGCTCGGCCAGTGCCGGACCGGAGACGGCACCGGACGATAACTCGTCGAGCAACGCGCGGCGTGTCTCGTTCATGTGAGATGAAGACGCGAGGTACGTATGAAGGCGACGGCTCGGCCCTCCACGGCCGGGAGCGCCCGATAGTCGAGCGCAGGGCGTACCGTGCCGCCGACGAGTTTCACCGCGGTCACGAGGGTAGCGACGTCGGCGGCGGACGTGGTGAGCGTGGGCGGGGCCGTTACTCGATGACGATGAGCACGTCGCCCATGTCGACGGAGTCGCCCTCGCCGACGAGGACCTGCGAGACCGTGCCACCGGCCTGGGCGGTGACGTCGTTCTCCATCTTCATCGCCTCGAGGACGCAGACGACGTCACCGCTCTCCACCTCGTCGCCGGCTTCGACCTCGACGGAGAGGATGGTCCCCTGCATCTCCGCGGCGACCTGCTCGCCGTCGGCCGCGACCGCGCCGCCGGTGTCTTCGTCCGTGGCGACGTCGGGGCGGCTGCGGCCGCTGTTTCCACCGCCGGAGGGGAGTTCGATGGCGGGGGCACCGCGCTCTTCGAGCGACACCTGGAACCGCTTGCCGTTGACCTCGACGGTGAACTCCCGTTCGGTGACCTCTTCGTCGTCCGCGTCGTCCGACGACGCGCTCGGTCCCCAGCGCTCGACGGCCGCCTCGATGCGCGAGCGGTCCATCTCCTCGTCGAGATACTTCGTCGTGTGCGTTCCCTTCATGAACGCCTCGTCGGAGAGCATCAGCCGGTGGAACGGGATAATGGTGTGAAAGCCCTCGATCTCGTACTCGCGGAGCGCGCGTTCCGAGCGCGCCAGACACTCCTCACGGTCGCTCGCGTGGACGACGAGCTTCGCGACCATCGAGTCGTAGTCCGTCACGAGGTCGTCGCCCTGCCGGATGGCGTCGTCGAGTCGGACACCGATGCCGCCCGGCGGGTCGTACGTCTCGAAGCTCCCGCCCGGTGCCGGGGCGAACTCGTTGGCGGGGTTCTCGGCGTTGATTCGGTACTCGATGGCGTGACCGTCTATCTCGACGTCCTCCTGTGCGAAGCCGAGTTCCTCGTCGGCGGCGACCCGGAGCTGCCACTTGACGATGTCGATGCCCGTGATCTCCTCGGTGACGGTGTGTTCGACCTGGATTCGCGTGTTCACCTCGAGGAAGTAGAAGTTCGCGTCCGGTCCGAGGAGTTCGCCGTCACCTCGCGGCTCCTCTTCGACGAGGAACTCGAACGTGCCGGCGTTGTAGTAGTCGGCGGCGTCGGCACCGCGGCGGGCGGCCTCACCTATCTTCTCCCGCAGTTCGTCGGTGAGTGCGGGACTGGGGCCCTCCTCGATGACCTTCTGGTGTCGGCGCTGGAGCGAGCAGTCCCGCTCGCCGAGGTGACGGACGTTGCCGTGGCGGTCGGCGAGAATCTGGACCTCGATGTGCCGGGGCTTTTCGAGGTACCGCTCCAGATACACCGACGGGTTGTCGAAGTACGCCTCACCCTCGCGTTTGGCGCTCTGTAGTTTCTCTTCGGCGTCGTCGGGGTCGTGGACGATTTTCATCCCACGCCCGCCGCCACCCCCCTCGGCCTTGATGGCGATGGGGTAGCCGTACTCCTCGCCGAAGTCGTGGACCTCGGCGGGGTCGTCGACGGGGTCGGTCGTCCCGGGGACGATGGGGACGCCGGCCTCGTTCATCACTTTCCTCGCCTGCGTCTTCTCGCCCAGTCGCTCCATCGCGTCGGCCGACGGGCCAACCCACACCATCTCGGTCTCCTCGACCTTCCGCGCGAACGCCGCGTTCTCCGCGAGGAAGCCGTAGCCCGGATGGATGGCGTCCGCGCCCGCCTTCCGTGCGGCCTCGATGACGGCCTCGTGGTCGAGGTACGAGTCGGCCGCGCGGGCGGGGCCGACGTTGTACGCCTCGTCCGCGTACCGGACGTGTCCCGCGTGTTTGTCCGCGTCGCTGTAGACGGCGACCGTCCGGACGCCGAGCTCCTCACAGGCCCGCATCACCCGAACCGCGATTTCTCCGCGGTTCGCCACCAGTACCTTACTGAACATTTGGACCGTACTTCTCGGAAGACCCACGTGTTTCTATCGGTTTTTCACCCCGTGTCAACGACCGTGAACGAACGGTTGACGACGGACGTCGCGGGCCGCGAGTGAACAACTCTCTCACCGAGCCGAGCCGAGCGTGAAGGACAGCACCTGACGCGGATGACGAAACGTATTTGTCCAAAAATAGCCCCGAAAGGCGGTTTCGAGTGAACGATTGTGATATCTGGCCCGATTCCGAAGCGTCTTATGTGAGTGCCACACAAGCACACCCCAATGAGTGTACGAGTCGGAATCCTCGGTGCAACCGGTGCCGTCGGCCAGCGATTCATCCAGCTTCTCGACGACCACCCGACCTTCGAACTGGCGGCGCTGACCGCGAGCGAGGACTCCGCGGGCAAGTCGTACCGTGAGGCAGCGAAGTGGCGCGTCAACACCCCGATTCCCGACGACATCGCGTCGATGACCGTCGGCCGGACCCACCCGGACGACGTCGGCGACGACGTCGACCTGCTCTTCTCCTCGCTCCCCTCTTCGGTGGCCGCCGAGGTCGAACCGCTCTTTCTCGAGGAGGGCTACGTCGTCTCGTCGAACTCCTCGAACGACCGGATGGCCGAAGACGTCCCCCTCACCATCCCCGAAATCAACCCGGGCCACCTGGACCTCATCGAGATTCAGCGCGACGAGCGTGGCTGGGACGGCGCGCTCGTGAAGAACCCCAACTGTTCGACCATCACGATGGTGCCGACGCTGGCCGCGCTCGACGGGTTCGGTCTCGAGCGTGTCAACGTCACGACGCTCCAGGCGGTCTCCGGCGCGGGCTACTCCGGCGTGACCTCGATGGAGATCATCGACAACGCCCTCCCGCACATCGGCGGCGAGGAGTCGAAGATGGAGACCGAGTCACGGAAGCTCCTCGGCTCGTTCGACGGTGCGGCGCTCGAACTCCACGGCATGGACGTCGCCGCCTCCTGTAACCGCATTCCGACGCTCGACGGCCACCTCGAGAACGTCTTCGCCGACCTCGCCGACGACCCGTCCGTCGACGACGTCGCCCGGGCGATGCGGGAGTTCCCCGGCGTCGACCTGCCCAGCGCGCCCGACCAGCTCATCCACGTCTTCGACGACCCCTCGCGCCCCCAGCCGCGTCTCGACCGCGACCGCGAGGACGGCATGGCCGTCTGTGCCGGCGGTATCCAACAGACGACGAACGGCGTGAAGTACAACTGCCTCGCGCACAACACGGTCCGCGGCGCCGCGGGCGCGTCGGTCCTCAACGGCGAACTGCTCGTCGAAGAGGGCTGGGTCTGAGCTGAACGGCGGACACCAGCGACGGCGAATCCTTTTCTCGGTCCCGTCCCGACCCCCACCTGATGGAGTCGGCGGGGGACGCGGCCAGCCTGCACGCGCGATTCGCCTCCTGGCGAGCGACGCGTCCGGCGACGACCACGCTCGTCGGCGTCCTCACGACGACGTTCGTCGTCCAGTCGCTCGTCTGGTGGCTGTTCGGTTTCCCGACGATGGCGTTCTGGTTCGCCGCGAGCGCGGACCCCTCGCCGGGGTGGCTCCTCGCACCTCTCGGGCATCAGTCGGTCGGCCACCTCCTCGGGAATCTGCTCTTCCTCGTCGTGTTCGGCTCACTCGCCGAGGCCGACCTGTCGGCGCCGACCTGGTACTGGCTCTTCGCCAGTAGCGCGCTCGCAGGCACCGCCGCACAGGTGTGGAGCTACCTCTTGATGGGCGTCGAAGGCGGCGCGGTCGGGGCGAGCGCGGGCGTCGTCGCACTGGTCGCGTTCGTCGCCGTCCGGACCATTCGTGACGGACCGGCGGCGCGGTCGGCGGGGGTGTACGCCGTCGGCCTCGCCGGCGGCATCGGCATGGTCTCGCTGCTGTTCACCGACTTCGTACTGACTGCCGGGGCAGGGTCGGCCGAGTACGCACACCTCATCGGAGTGGTGGTCGGCGGCTTCGCCGGGCTCTACGTCCGCGGGTGACGGTCGGCCACCGTCACGCCCGCTCGACCCGGACACGCGCCCCGCCCTCGACCGCCGCCAGCGCAGACGCGTCATCGACCCGTGCCACGACGTTCACCGGCGCGGCAGCCCTGGGTTCGTCTCCCTCAGATGCCGGCGTCGGCCCCCAGGACAGCGTTTCTCCCCGGCCGGCCAGTACGCGACCGTGCCGACGTCGACCACGGTGCGGGCGTTCTCGGCGGCAGTGGCTACGGGGACCGAGACGTACAGCTCGTCCCCCCACCGTGCCGCCTCGCCCGCGACGGGGAGGGCCTCGGCGAGCGGTGCTCGCGTCTCGGGCGCGTCGTCGGTCCGGTCGTCGTCGAGGGTGATTTCCTCCTCCCCGTCCGTGACCGTAATCGAGAGGGCCGCCACCTCAGTCGAGCGCTCGGGCGACGAACTCGATCGGGTGCGGGGGGTTCTCCGCCGCCGCCTCGCGGTCGCCCAGCTGCGACCGACAGGATGCACCCGGCGCGGTCACCTGCTCGCCCTCGCTCGCGTCGACCTGGTCGAAGAGGATGCGCCCGATGGCTTTCGAGAGCGCGAAGTGCTCGGCCTCGTAGCCGAAGGAGCCAGCCATCCCACAGCAGCCCGAGTCGAGCGGGTCGACCCGGTAGCCCACTCTCCGGAGCAGGCCGACCGCGTGGTGGTCCTTGTTCGTCGCTTTCTGGTTGCAGTGACCGTGGTAGGTGAGCGTCTCCATCGACTCGGGTGCGGGCGTCTCTAGTTCCCCGTCCAGGTGGTGGACGTCGAGGTACTCACACACCCCATAGGCGGCGTCCGAGACACGCTCGACCGCCGGACCCGAGAGCAGGTCCCGGTACTCGTCTTGGAACATCACGGCGTCCGAGGGTTCGACGAACACGACCGCGAAGCCCTCGTCGACCCGGCGCTGGAGTCGGTCGACGTTCGCCGCCGCGCGCTCGCGGGCGGTGTCGAGGAAGCCCTTCGAGTACGACGCCCGCCCGGACGGTTCGAGGTCGGTCGGGACCTGCACGTGGACGCCTGCGGCCTCCAGTACCCTGACGGCAGCCTTCCCCGGTTCAGGGTAGGAGTAGTTCGTGTACGTGTCCGGGAAGAGGAGGACGCGGTGCTCCGCGTCGGCCTCCGGAACCCGTGGCCCGCCGCGCGCCTCGAACCAGTCGACGAGCGTCTCGCGGGTGAACGTCGGGAGTTCTCGGTCGCGAGCGATGCCGACGAGCGACTCCATCAGCGTCCGCGCGCCCGGGAGCTTCGTCGCCCAGTTGGAGACGGGCGCGAGCGTGCTTCCCAGCCGCGACCACGCGTCGATGTCCGCGAACAGCTTCTCCCGCCGCGACGACCCCTCGCGCTGGTGGTACTGGTGTTTCACCTCGGTCTTGAGCTTCGCCATGTCGACTCCCGTGGGACAGTCGGATTTACACCCTTTACAGCCCACACAGAGGTCCAGCACCTCCTCCTGGAAGCGGTCGGAGTACAGTTCCTCCTCGGGCAGGTCGCCGCTGATGGCCGCCCGGAGCATGTTCGCTCGGCCCCTGGTGGTCTGAATCTCCTCTTTCGACGCCCGGTAGGTCGGACACATCACGTCCGAGGTGGTCTGTCGGCAGGTGCCACAGCCGTTGCAGAGTTCGACCAGATGCGAGAAGCCGCCCTCGTCGGAGAAATCGAGCGCCGTCTGCGGCTCGATAGTCGAGTACTCCGCGCCGTAGCGGAGATGCTCGCGCATGTCGGTCGGGTCGTCGTCGCGGAAGACGACCTTCCCGGGGTTCATCAGCCAGTCGGGGTCGAACGCCGTCTTCACCTGTTTGAACGACGTCCAGAGCTGTTCCCCGTACATCTTGGGGTTGAACTCCGTCCGCGCGAGGCCGTCGCCGTGTTCGCCCGAGAACGCGCCGTGGTGTTCGAGGACGAGGTCGGTCACGCCGTCGGCGATGGCGTGCATCGTCTCGATGCCCTGGGATTCTTTGAGCGAGAGGATGGGCCTGATGTGGAGCGTTCCGACGCCGGCGTGTGCGAAGTACGCCGCCGACGTCCCGTTCTCTTCGAGCACCCGTTCGAACTGCTGGACGTACTCGGCGAGTTCTTCGGGCGGCACGGAGGCGTCCTCGATGAAGGGGTACGGTTTGGGGTCACCCTCCATCGACATCAAGAGGGGAATCGCCGCCTTCCGGAGCTTCCAGATTCGGCCCTGCGCCTCGGGCGTGTACGCCTCGATGGCCGCAAAGGCGGTGGCCGCCGCGGGTGTCGGTGCCTGCCCGGCGGTCGCCCCGCCGTCGGTCTGGTGGTCTCGTGTGCGCACCTCACCCAACAGGTCGGCTCCCTCGTCGAGGAAGTGGTCGTTCGTCTCGGCGATGGCCCCCTCGAAGTCGCCGTGGAGTTCGGAGTCGAACTCCAGCATGAGCGCCGCCTTCGTCCCCGCCGGAATCTGCTCGACGTACTGTGCGTACTCGGTCGACTCCGCGGCGAGGTCGAACACCTCGTCGTCCATCAACTCCACCGCCGAGGCGCCGTAGTCGAGCGCCTCGGGGACCGCCCGCATCGCGTCGACGAGGTCGTCGAAGCAGTAGAGGACGAGCGCCGTCTCCTCGGGACGGGTGACGAGGCTCACCGTCGCCTCGACGACGACGCCCAGCGTCCCCTCCGCTCCGACGAGGAGTTTCGAGAGGTTGATACAGCGTTCGCCCGCCTCGTTCTCGTAGACGACCTTGTGGAGGTTGTAGCCCGAGACACAGCGCTTCAAGGTGGGGTACCGCGCCTCGATTTCCGCCTCGTTGTCCTCGACGACGCCCCTGACGGTGCGATAGATGTGTGACTCGAGGTCGCCCTGTTCGACGATTTCGTCGTACTCGTCGGAGTCGATGACGACCTCACGGGTGTGGACGAGCGAACCGTCCGCGAGGACGACCTTCAGCTCCTCCGTGTACGCGTCGGTGATGCCGTACCGTACTGAGTGGGCCCCGGTGGAGTTGTTGCCGATGCCGCCGCCGACGGTCGCACGGGCCGCCGACGCGGGGTCGGGGGCGAACTTCAGCCCGTACGGCTCGAGTTCGGCGTCGAAGTGGTCCTGCACGACGCCTGGTTGGACCGTCGCGCGTCGCGCGTCGGGGTCGATATCGAGGACCGAATCGAGGTGTCGGGAGAGGTCGAGGACGACACAGCCCGGGCCGACGGCCTGCCCCGCGAGCGAGGAGCCAGCACCGCGAGGGAGGACGGGTACGCCGTGACTCGTCGCGACGTCGACGGCGCGCTGGACGTCCTCGACGTCGGTCGGGAACACCACCCCGGCGGGGCGTGCTCCGTAGATACTCCCGTCGGTGGCGTACAGCACCTGTGCGTACTCGTCGAACTCGACGCCGCCGTCGATGGCATCGCGCAGGTCGCTCGCGAGCGCGCGATACTCCTCGACGTCCGGACGGTCGTGCCCGAGTGTCGCCGCCGAAGTCTCCGGCGACGGCTCCTGTGTCGGGTCGTCGACAGCCATGGAGAATTCGTTAGGGTAGTTCATGATAAATCTGTGGTAACAGGTTCTCGTCGTGTCACACTCCGGCACTTCAGTTGGCTGACTGACACGCTTATCATCACGCGGTGCGTCGCATCTCCCGCATGAGCACCGTTACCTGGAGTCCACTCGAAGCAGCGTACGACGACGAAGACGAGCAGTGGTACGTCCTGCTGTACCGGGTTCGTGAGACGACAGCCGGCGACCGACACGAGTTCCGGACGGTTCGTGGTGATGCGACGACCGAGTTCGGAATCACCGAGCACAGAGCCGGCGACCGACTCAACGTCACCGGCGGGGCCGAACTGTAACGAGTCCGGCGCCCTCACCGCGGAGAACCGGCGACAACAGCGACAACGAGCGGATTTATGCCACCCTCTCTGCGAGTAGCCCCATGGCACCGTTCATCCACCTGTGTCTGAACGTGACGGACGCCGACGAGAGCCAGGCCTTTTACGAGCAGTTCGGCTTCGAGTACTCGCGCTCGTTCGAACTCGCGGGTGCCGAGAACCGCTACGTCGTCGACGAGAACGGCATCGAACTGCAACTGAAGGACGACCCCAAGGTCGACGAGGTCGACGTCGGCGACGCGTGGGACCACCTCGCGCTCGACGTCGACTCCGTCGACGAGGAACTGGAGCACATCGAACACTACGGCATCGTCAACGGTCCGATGGACGTCGAGCAGGCGGGTGCGCGTGTCGTCTTCTTCGAAGACCCCGACGGACACGTCGTCGAGCTCGTCGAGTCGCTCGACTGAGTCACCCCACGCCGAGGGTTCAAGACCGATGACGCGCCCATCCGCAGGTGTCTTCAGGTTCACCGACCGGGCGCGTCACGCGGGTGTGCGGTACGCCGCGTCCGGGCCGACCGCGTACCGCCTGTCCGCCCCCTCTCCGCGACTCTCTCGGCTGTCGGTCAGAGGATACCGGCCGCCCGTGCGGTGGCGACGATCTCCTGGGCCATCTTGTTCGTCGCCTCGTCGACCATCTGACCGTCGACCTTCACCGCACCCTTCCCCTCGGCCATCGCCTCCTCGTAGGCGGTGACGATGCGTTCGGCGCGTTCTGCGACCGCCGGGTCGGGCGCGAACACCTCGTTGGCGATCTCGATCTGTGAGGGGTGGATGGCCCACTTGCCGTCACAGCCGATCATGTTCGCGTTCGAGGCCGACTCGCGGAAGCCCGCTTCGTCTTCGATGTCGGCGTACGGGCCGTCGATGCAGGGCAGTCCCGCGCTCTTGGCCGCGGCGTTGATGTACGACAGCGCGAAGTGCCAGTAGTGACCGGGGTAGTCGGGGAACTGGCCGATGTCGAGGCCGGGCGTTCCCATCGCCGCCGAGTAGTCGCCGGGGCCGAAGATGACGGAGTCCAGTCGGGGTGAGGCGTGGGCGATCTCGTAGACGTTGTGCATCCCCATGCCGTCCTCGATCTGCGGTTCGAGGCCGATGCCGCCCGCCTCCAGTCCGGCGTTGACCTCGACCTGTTCGAGGAGCGTCTCGACCGTGTGGATGTCGCTCGCGCGCTTCACCTTCGGGACGATGATGTCGTCGAGGTACTCGCCAGCCTCACTCACGACGTGGATGAGGTCTTCGTACCACCAGCGGGTGTCGAGGCCGTTCATCCGAAACGAGACGACCTTGTCGCTCCAGTCCTCCTCCGTCAGAGCCGTGACGAGCGGGTCACGCGCGTCCGCCTTCGCGTTCGGTGCCACGGAGTCTTCGAGGTCCAAGAACACCTCGTCCGCGTCGCTCCCGGCCGCCGAGTGCATCATCTTCGTGTCGCTCGCGGGCGTCGCTAGCTGTGTCCGCCGAAGTGTGACGTCGGTCGTGTCTGTCATTGCCTCTCGTCCGTGGGTGGTGTTCGGCTGACAAAAACATGCACCCTGCGTGAGCTCACCGACCCAGTCACGGGAAGCGACAGGCTTTCGCCGCACACCACGCGATGGGCGTGTATGCGACTGGCGAGGGCACGGACGGACGACGGTGTCGTCTCGGGCGAGTACCGAGACGGAACGCTCACGAGCGACGGAGTCGAGTACGTGGTCGACGAGGATGGCCTCCTCCCGCCGTGTGAGCCGACGGCGCTGTACTGCGTCGGGCGAAACTACGCGGCGACGCTGGAACAGATGGAGTACGAACGGCCCGAGGAACCGGACTTCTTCATCAAACCTCCGGCGTCGCTCTCGGGCCACCACGACCCCATCGCGTATCCGCCCTTCACCGACGAGTTGACCTACGCGGGTGAACTCGCGGCCGTCATCGACGTCGAGTGTCGCGACGTCGCCGTCGACGAGGTCCCCGACGTCGTGCGAGGCTACACCGTGATGAACGACGTCGACGCGCTCGACCAGCAGGGTCGCACGGCGCGGAAGGCGTTCCGGGGGTCGGGGCCGCTCGGTCCGTGGGTCGAGAGCGACGTCGACCCGTCGGCCATCGACATGTACACCGACGTCGCCGGCGAGCGCCGCCAGGAGGCCAACACCGAACTGATGCTGTTCGGCCCACACGAGGTCGTCTCCTTCATCTCTCGGCGGTTCACCCTCCAGCCGGGCGACGTCGTCGCGTTCGGGAGTCCGGCGAATCCGGGGCTCGTCGAACCCGGCGACAGCGTCGAGATCACGTACGAGGGCGTCGGCACGCTCCGGAACAACGTCGTCGGCACTGACGAGTGGTGACCTGAGCGACGGGGAGAGGCGCCTCCGGTGTCGTCAGGGGCGTCCGAGACAGTGATCACAGGTCTTCTCGAGGCTGTCGAGTTCCGCGTCGGAGACGACCCGCTCTCGACGACGCGTCACCCCCACGTGGGCCCAGAGACAGGTGGCGAGGTGCCAGGTCCCCCCGGCCGTCTGCACGACGACGTACCTGTTCCGCATACTCTCTCTACTTCGTGAATGTTCAAAAGGGTACTACCAGACATATGAGGTTCGTGCCGACACCGGTCGGCCGCTCAGACGACCCGGTTGACGAGGTCGTCGTCACCACGGTCGAGTCGTCGGACGTTCTCGGCGACGATGTCCGCGAGTCGCTCGTAGTAATCGGGCGTGTGGCCGGCGTTGTGCGGTGTGATGAGTACGTTGCCGAAGTTCCACAGCGGGTGTGCTTCGGGGAGCGGTTCGGGGTCGGTCACGTCGAGCGCCGCACCGCGGATGTGGTTCCGTCGAAGCGCCCAGACGAGCGCGTCGGTGTCGATGACGGGCCCGCGGGCGACGTTCACGACGACGGCTTCGGCGGGAAGCGTCTCGAAGGCGTCGCGGTCTACGAGGTGGTCGGTGGTGTCGGTGTGCGGGCAGGCGAGGACGAGATAGTCGCTCTCCGCGAAGGCGTCGTGGACGGCGTCGAAGCCGACCACCTCGTCCGTCGGCCCCCCCTTCTCGGGCGTGTACCGAACGCCGACGGTGTCGACGCCGAACCCGGCCAGTCGGTCGACGACAGCCTCGCCGATTGCGCCGAGGCCGACGACGGTGACCGTCGAGTCCTTGAGTTCTGCCGCCTGGAAGGAGCGCCACTCACGCTCGCGCTGTCGCCGCCACGCGACGTCGAAGCCGCGGGTGAACGCGAGCATCGCGCCGACCGCGTGCTCGGCGACATTCGGCCCGTGGACGCCCGCGGCGTTCGTCACCGTGACCCCCGCGTCGGCGAGCGCGTCAGTCGGCAGGTGGTCGGTTCCGGCCCAGGTGCAGGCGAACACGGTCATCCCGGCGTCGAGCCGTTCGGGGTCGACGCGGTGGCCCGTCACGACACGAGCGGCGAACGCCTCGCGCTCCTCGTCGGGGGTCCGTGTGAGGACGACCTCGTGGTCGGGGAGTCGTTCGCGGAGCGCGGCGGCGTACTCGCTGGCGGGCATCCCGTGGACCTTCTGCCGCAGGACCGCGACGTCCGGTGGTGTGTCGCTCATACACGGGGATGCCGTGCGACGACCATGAGTCCGTTCGAAGCGGCCGGGGTCGCCGTCTTCGGTGGTCGCGAGCAACGCCGTCGGCCGCGGCACGGGACGAACAGGTCGGACGGAGATGCAGGCTACTCTCACCACCGGCAAAGAATGGGATTTAATACCGCCAACCCGACCGACATGAGTATGGAACGCGTGGACGTGGTCATCGTCGGCGGGGGTCCGGCCGGTTCGTCGGCGGCACACGCCGCCGCGAAGACCGGCGCGTCGGCACTCGTGTTGGAGAAGGGGGTGCCGCGGGCCGACCGCCCCGACAGACTGGGGCCGGATTCGACAGACGCCGCGGGCATCCTCGACTACTGGGTCGACATCATGGGGATCCATCCCGACGAGTTCCCCGACGGGGTGCTCCTCCACCACCTCGACCGGGCGGAGTTCATCGGGCCGAACGAGTCGGTCACGATGCGTTCGACGGGTATCGAATCGTCGTACGACCACTTCGGCTACTGCTTCAATCGGGCACGCTTCGACGACTTCCTCCGCGACCGTGCCGAGTCGAAAGGTGCCGAGTACCGCGTCGGTGTCTCCGTTCGCGACGTCGAGACCCCCCTCGACGCGAGCGGCGGTGCGGACGACCCGACGCACCTGGTCACGACCGCGGACGGCACGACCGTCGGTGCGGACTTCCTCGTCCTCGCCGACGGCCCCCAGCGGACGGTCACCAACAAGGTGCTGGACCGTCTCGTCGACTTCGACATCACCGACCGCCTCGCGTCGACGAAGGCGAACCACATCGCGTATCAGGAACACCGCGAGTTCCCCGAGGAGGTGTACGAAGAGGTCTCGGGAGCCATCAAGTTCTGGTGGGGGTACATGCCGGGCCACACGGCGTATCCGTGGGTCTTCCCGAACGACGACAACGTCTGCCGCGTGGGGTTGACCATGCCCATCGGCCTCGACATCGACCAGGTGAAAGACCGCGAGAAGTACGAACTGCTCACACCTGAAGACGAGCGGATTCCACAGGGCCGAGAGTACATCCGCAGACTCCTCGAACAGGAGTACGGTGACGAGTACGACATCGAGGAGGACTTCCCCCTCGTGGCGGACAGAGGCAAGACGAAGGGAACCGAGACGTACCCCATCTCGTCCACGCGGCCCATCGACTCGCCCGTCGCGTCGGACATCGCCGTGGTCGGCGGAGCGATGGGGTCGACCTCGGCGTTCCACGAAGGCGGCGACCACGTCGCCGTCCGAACGGGCGCAATCGCGGGGCGACTCGCCGGCGAGGGTGACCTCTCGTCGTACAACCGGGCGTGGAAGGACGCGATCAACGACGAGATTCTCCGCAACGTGGCGATGGCCGACATCGTCCACGAGTACGGACCCGACGACTGGGACTGGGCGTTCAAGACGGCACGGAAACTCCAGACGGATGAGGGAGGGTACCGCTCGCTGAGCGTCTCGAAGATGAGCGCGGGCGTGAGTGCGGCGAGGCTCGTCGGCACGTACAAGAAACGCAAGTTCAAGTTCCGAAACGGTAAGTACGTCCAGATTCGCGAGGACGAGTACCGCTCGGGCTGACGCGACGGGGGCGTAATCGGTTTACGCGTTCGCCCCTTCTCTCCGACACACACCGCAGTCCCCGCCCGAGCACGTCCACGAGGACGCGATGACGCGCGGAGAACCCCGGTGTGGGACAGATGGACCGCCCCTCCAGGTCATCCGACCGAACGCGGGCCGCCTGGCACGAGGGTTTCCCGGTCGACACGGCACGCAGCCCAGGGATGAGACCGGTCGTTAGTGTTCCGGGCGTACATTTCGAGTATGCTGTTAGAAACATTTGTGAATAATATACATCGATTCAGTTGCGATCTACCGATGAGTCCGGTTCTTTGGTAGTAACCGCTCTTCCTACTGGATTCTGATTACCTGCGTTTACTCTGGCGGCGAAGCAACTCCCCGCCCACGTACCCGATACAGCCGAATAAACACCCCCGATGTGCGACGTTCAGATAGCCACCGACCAAACGCTTATTCGACGTGTTGCGCTATCCGTAGCTAGAATGGCCAGTTCGACCAGAGACGGAGCGAATCACACGGACGAGATTCGTCTGTGGCGCGAGGACGACTGGTGGATCGCCAAACACGTCGAAACCGGAGTCACGACGCAAGGCCAGTCCAGAACGGTCGCACTAGAAAACCTCGACGAGGCGGTTGCGCTCCACAACGACGAGATCGGGAGAGAACCGACGGACGAGGAACTTCAAGAGTTGGGCATCGACCCGACCAACAACAGGACTGGTGACCGGGACCCACCGGACGTGCTCGACTAATCGATGGGCAGACGGACGTTCTCCGGCATGGAAGTGGTGAAGGTGCTGGTCAACGTCGGGGCTTCGAGTGGCGACGGACGGCTGGGGACCACGCGCAACTGTACTACGAACACCCGACGAACGAAAGCGACCGACGCCGAGTCACAGTTCCGTTACACGACGAACTTCGGACGGGAACACTACGTGGCATCGCCGACAGTGTCGGGGCCAACGACTTCGACGCGTTCTGTGAGTGGATCGATCGCCACGCCTAATCAGGATGGGTAGGATGACATTCGAGACCCACACCGGCGAACGGACACCGCTCGACGACGTGATGGCTGATATTCGTCGAGAACTGGTGCGACGAGTCGCCAAGACAGACCGAGACGAACACCGCGACATCTACGACGCTCTCGAAAACGAGTAGAGACCGTTGGTTGGCTGTTCCCTACTGATTCTTCAATATTTTACGTCCACCGAGCCTACTAGTAGAAACCCGGCCGGTAGTGTTCCGGGCGACACATCCGTATCACGAGCAGCAGCCACCGTCTCAGTGACGCGGTTCCCTGTCCTCGACCGGATATCGGCCTGTAACCGTTCGAGTCGGGACGTCGTGTCGTCGTCCACCTTCACCGACGGTGCCGTGCTGTCGAGCAGAACGTGCGACTGGGTACACGCTACCGCCGCCATCCGGCTCTGGTCTCGTACTCGTCTGTCCGGTGGCCAGTGTTCCGGACGCACACGCTCTCGTCGCCCAGCGACGCCTCTAGGAGGGCCACGACCTTGACGAAGACACACCGCGTGAAAACGCTCCGAACCGGCGCGGAGGAGTTTCGTCGGGAGTAGTCGATGAATTGACAAGATTTTTCAGCGCCGCCCGTGTCACCAGTTCGCATGGCCGAGCACTTCGGTGTCCTGGCGCTCGCGCCGCCGGTCCTGGCGATCGTGCTGGCGATGACGACGCGTCAGGTGCTGGTGTCGCTGTTCGCCGGTGTCTGGGTGGGTGCACTGCTCGTCGCCGAATGGAACCCCGTCGGAGCGACGGCACTGACGATGGACTGGCTCGTCGAGGTGGTTCGTTCGCCGTTCGACACCAAGTTCATCATTCTCATCCTCTTCATGGGTGCTGGTGCCGCCTTCATCTATCGGTCCGGCGGGATACTGGCCCTCGAACGGGCGATCGGCGACCGGGTCAGCACCGCGCGAGAATCACAGATACTCACCTGGCTCATCGGCGTGTTCATCTTCTTCGATTCGTACACGAGCACCGTCGTGACGGGGAACGCGACGAGAGAGCTCTCCCAGGAGAACCGCTCGTCCAGAGAGATGCACGCCTACGCGCTCGACTCGACGACGTCGCCAGTGACGACGTTCGGGCCGGTGTCGAACTGGATCGGATTTCAGGTGTCGATGATCATCGCCGGGTTCGAGGCGACCCGCGTAACGGCCCAGGAACTCGGCGTGACCGCGTTCGGACTGTTCCTCCAGTCCATCCCGTGGAACATCTACTGTTTCATGGCCTTCTTCATGGTCGGGTTCATCTCC
This sequence comes from Salinigranum halophilum, assembly GCF_007004735.1. Classification (NCBI taxonomy): domain Archaea; kingdom Methanobacteriati; phylum Methanobacteriota; class Halobacteria; order Halobacteriales; family Haloferacaceae; genus Salinigranum; species Salinigranum halophilum. The sequence continues at coordinate 309,043 of NZ_SSNL01000004.1, read as the reverse complement.
ATCACGCAGCGGTTCTTCGGCCCGATGCTCGACGCCGAGTGGCGCGCGCGTTCGACGGGTGCAACGATCAAAGACGACGCGACACCGCTGTCGGATGTCTCCGCCGACGTGGGCGAGCCGAGCGAGAAGAACCCCTCGCTGGTGAACTTCTTCGCGCCGATTCTCGTCTTACTCGTCACCGGCCTCGTCTCGATGTGGTATCTCGGGGGCGGCTACGAGCCCGGCGTCGATATCGCGACAGCGTTCCAGGAGACCGACGTCGCGCTCGGTCTGCTGTACGGCGCGTTCGCGTTCATGCTCACCGGGTTCGTCGGTTCGCTCGCTTACCGCACCATGGACCTCGAAGAGGCCAGCGAGACGATCATCGACGGGTTCAAGACGATGGTCATCGCCCTCGCGATTATCGTCCTCGCGTGGGCCATCGGCCTCGCGGCCGAGAACGTCGGAACCGCCCAGTACATCGTGGACGTGATGGTCGGAAGCGGCGTGCCCGGTGGCTTCCTCCCGCTCATCGTCTTCGTCGCGGCGATGTTCGTCGCGTTCACGACGGGCACGTCCTGGGGAACGATGGCGATATTGACGCCGCTGGCGATTCCGCTGAGCCTGGAACTCGTCGGCCCCTCGGTCCTCCCCGTCGTCGTGGCGATGTTGTTCGGCGGTGCTATCTGGGGCGACCACAGTTCGCCGATTAGCGACACGACAGTCATGTCATCTATCTTCGCCGGCTCGGACCACATCGACCACGTCAGTACGCAGATTCCGTTCGCCGCGACGGCCGCCGGAGTCACTGTCGTCGTACTCGTCCTCTACGGGCTCGGCCTGCGGACCCCGTTCGTCGCCCTCCCGCTCGCGTTCGTGCTGACTGCCGCCGCGGTCCTCGCGCTCAACAAACTCGACGCCCGGCGGAAGGGACTCCCCGAGGTGATGCCCGAGGCCGAAGCGATTCAGTCCGGCGAGGTCGACATCGAACGCGTCGAGAACGGCACCGCCGACGAACGCATCAGTAGTTACTCGCACCTAGCACCGGTGCCCGTCGCGGCCGTCGTCGTCGTCACCGGATACCTGGCGCTCGTGTTCGTGTTCGCGATGCTCGGCGGGTGACCGGTCGTCAGAGACGCGCCGGACGCTACCGCACAGCCGTCCTCCGGGAGGGTCCCGGGCAGTCGATTCCGGGTTGGGTAGCGATGGGTGCGACACGAGCGCTGCTCTCGTCGTGGTAGCGCGGCACAACGCGCGGCGTCACCGCTCCGAGGAGGCCGACGCCGTGCTGGTCGTGACCCCTGTCCCGGCGGGGGTTCACAAATCTCTCGCTGTCCGCCACGCGCGAGAGAGCACACGAAACGGATAAATTCTTTCGTCTACCGCGAACATTCCTTCCGAGAGAGACAATTTTAACAGGGAAAGGCATCAACCCACGGCTATGAGTAAGCCAAATCAAGATTGGTGGCCCGACCTACTGGACCTGAGCGCACTCGACCAGAACGCACAACCGTACCCACTCGGTGAGGACTTCGATTACGCAGCGGAGTTCCAGGACCTCGACCTGGAGGCTGTGAAAGAGGACCTCGAGGACCTGATGGCCGACTCCCAGGAATGGTGGCCAGCCGACTACGGCCACTACGGCCCGCTATTTATCCGGATGGCTTGGCACAGCGCCGGGACCTATCGGACGACCGACGGCCGTGGCGGTGCTTCGGGCGGGACACAGCGGTTCGAGCCAATCGGTAGCTGGCCCGACAACGCCAACCTCGACAAGGCCCGCCGCCTGCTGTGGCCGATCAAACAGAAGTACGGCAAGCAACTCTCGTGGGCTGACCTCATCGTGCTGGCTGGCAACGTCGCCATGGAATCGATGGGATTCGAAACCTTCGGCTTCGCCGGTGGGCGCACGGACGCGTTCCAGCCCGACGGGGGCGCTGACTGGGGTCCTGAACAGGAGATGGAGTCGTGGGACCGCTTCGACGAGGACGACGAACTCGAGGACCACCTCGGTGCGACCGTGATGGGGCTCATCTACGTCAACCCCGAGGGGCCGGAAGGGCAACCGGACCCCGAGTGGTCGGCCGAGCGCATCCGGCAGTCCTTCGACCGCATGGCGATGAACGACAAGGAAACGGCCGCACTCATCGCCGGCGGCCACACGTTCGGGAAGGTCCACGGCGCGGACGACCCAGACGAGTACGTCGGTCCCGAGCCCGCGGACGCGCCCATCGAGAACATGGGCCTCGGCTGGGAGAGCGACTACGGCTCCGGGAAAGGCGACGACACCATCACCAGCGGCATCGAAGGCCCCTGGAACTCCACGCCGACGATGTGGGACATGTCCTACGTCAACACGCTGCTTGACAACGAGTGGGAGGTCGAGAAAGGCCCCGGCGGTGCGTGGCAGTGGACGCCGATACACGATGACGAAGTCGAGGACGCGCCGGCCGCCCACGACCCCGACGACACGCAGACGCCGATGATGTTGACGACGGACATCGCGCTCAAAAAAGACGACGACTACCGAGCGGTTATCGAGGAGTTCCAAGACGACCCGATGGAGTTCCTAGACGCCTTCGCGCGGGCCTGGTACAAGCTCATCCACCGCGACATGGGCCCGCCCGAGCGGTTCCTCGGCCCCGAAGTACCCGAGGAGACGATGATCTGGCAGGACCCGCTGCCGGACCGTGAGTTCGCACCGATCGACGATGCGGACGCCGAACAGCTCAAAGAGGACATCCTCGAGACGGACCTGACGACCCAACAGCTCGTCAAGACCGCGTGGGCATCGGCTTCGACCTACCGTGACAGCGACAAACGCGGCGGCGCAAACGGCGCCCGTATCCGGCTCGAGCCACAGCGCAGCTGGGAAGCTAACGAGCCCGACCAGCTACAGACGGTGCTCTCGACGCTCGAAGATGTCCAGGCAGAATTCAACGAGTCGCGGTCGGACGGCACGGCTGTCTCGCTCGCTGACCTCGTCGTCCTGGGTGGGAACGCGGCAATCGAGCAGGCCGCAGCCGAAGCCGGGCACGACATCGAGGTGCCCTTCGAACCGGGCCGTGTCGACGCCGAGGACGAGTGGACCGACGAGGAGTCCTTCGAGGCGCTGAAACCCGAGGCCGACGGCTTCCGGAACTATCTGGGCGAGGCGTTCGAGAACACCGACCGCAAGCCCGAAGCACAACTGGTCGACAAGGCCGACCTGCTTGACCTGACGCCCACAGAGATGACGGTGCTGGTCGGCGGGCTGCGTCAGCTCGGCGCCACCTACCAGGACACCGACCTGGGCGTGCTCACCGACGAACCTGGCGTGTTGACCACCGACTTCTTCGACAACCTGCTCAGCATGGACTACGAGTGGGCGGAAGCCGACGAGGAACACGTCTACGAGGGCTACAACCGCGAGACGGGCGAGCAGGTCTGGGAGGCGACCCGCTACGACCTCATCTTCGGCTCGAACTCGCGGCTTCGGGCCATCGCTGAAGTTTACGGCGCCGAAGACGGCGAGGAAACGTTCGTGCAGGACTTCGTCGACGCCTGGCACAAAGTCATGACCGCGGACCGTTTCGACCTCGAGTGAGCGCCCGCGGCCCGGTCGGAGCCGGTGGGTGGCGACACCGGGTTGGTGTGTAGTCACGGGCTCTGGTTCGGGCGCGCGGCGTACGGACGCGTCGTGACGGTTCGGAGGTGGACCGCCACGGCGAGTGTCGGTTCGGCTCCTGTGGGCCTCCAATCATGTTTCCCTGCTTATTTATTGGGGGCTCGGAAAACAGGGCACGATGACCCCGCTGGAACTCAGCCTCCGCCTGGTCGCTGGTCTCGCGCTCATCCTCACCAACGGGTTCTTCGTCGCGATCGAGTTCGCACTGACCCGCGCCCGGCAGTTCGGCAAATCGGAGTTCATCGACGGCAACACCGCTCTGGAACGGGCCTGGGAGATGACACAGAACCTGGAGATCTACCTGACGACGTGTCAGGTCGGCATCACCGCGTCCAGTATCGCGGTCGGTATCGTCGCCGAACCCGCCCTGGCTGCCCTGTTCGAGCCGTACTTCGCCAACACCCCCCTGGCGTCGGTCGGGGCCGGAGCACTCGTCGCGTTCGGCATCATCAACCTCCTGCATCTCACCCACGGCGAGCAGACGCCGACGTATCTGGGCGTCGAACGCTCGCGGCAGGTCTGTCGATACGGGGCCGGTCCGCTCTACTGGTTCAACTGGCTCATCTCGCCGCTCATCACACTCGGTGACTGGGTCGCCAAGGGGACGCTCAAACTGATCGGCGTCGAGATGACCGGTGCCTGGCTCGAGACCGAAGAGGAGGTGCTCGAATCACGGGCTCAGCTCCGAAACCGCGTCCACTCGCTCCTCGAGGAGGGCGAACTCCCCGAAGAGCGCCGCGACGAAGTGCTCAGCGCGCTCGACGTGGACGAACGCCCGATTCGCGAACTCATGGTCTCGGTCGACGACGTCGTCGCCCTCTCGACGACGGCGTCTCCGGCGGAGAACTTCGACCGGATTCAGCACACGCCGCACACGCGCTTCCCGCTCGTCGGTGAGGAACTCACCGACTTCCACGGCATCGTGTACGCTCCTTCGATCATCGCGCACTTCGAGGAGCTGAAGTCGGGGGTCCTGTCGTTCGCCGAAATCGCCGCCCCGCCGATGACGCTCGCGGCCGGGACGAACGTCAGCGACGCGTTCGACCAGTTCCAGGCGGAAGACCAGGAACTCGCGCTCGTCATCGAGGACGGGAACATCGTCGGCCTCCTCACGGCGACGGACGCCCTCGAAGCCGTCATGGGCGAACTCGAAGACCCACTCGACCAGCGAGCGGCGGAGTGACCGCGTCCGAGACGGTGCGCGAACGGTCGGGGCTCCGGCGGCGACCCTCAGGCGGTCCCCCCGTCGTACAGGGTCACCGAAACCGCCGCGTAGCCCTCGTAGAACGGCTGGAGGCTTCCGTCGTTGCCACCCGCGGCGATCTGTCCGTCCGGGGTGTCGAACACCAGGCTGTTCTCGATGGGGAACGCGTTCGTCGACTCGCCGACGAGGTTCTGCCGGACGTCGACGACGGGCACGCGTTCGTACGTCGTCGTCTCCTCGCTTCCGACGGCTCGGACGGTGACGTCGGCGAGGAGTGACCGGCCGTCGGCACGGTGGAGCGCGGCGTGTGTCACCGCGGTTCGGACGTGGTCGTACGTCGCCGGGAGCGGGTCGGGCGCGGTGACGTGCTGCACCTTACCCATCGGCCAGAAGTTGCTGATCGCGTTGCCGAAGAAGGCCCCCGCGATGTCCCGCTGTGAGAACGCGAGCGCGTACGCGGAGCCGTGGCGGCCCGAGAGGACGCCGTGTGCGCCCATCACGCCGGTTCGCTCGTCGGCCACCACGGTCACCGGTGGCGTCGCGTCCCACGTCTTGACGACGGTTCCGTACCCGTCCCAGTCGACGGGGGTCGACGCGTTACCGAGGGGCGCGACGAGCTGGAGGTACACCGCGACCCCGCGCTCGCGGGCGTCGGCGAGCGCCTCGCGAAGGTGGGAGAACTCCGTCGCCGGGATGGTCGACACCACCTCGCTCTGCGCGCTGTCGACCGCTCGAGCGATGCGCTTGCGGACCGTCGTCCGGGAGTGGACGATTTCGACGGCCGGTTCGCTCGACTCCGCGCGGCGGTAGAGGCGCTCGATGTCCTCGCTCATCCGGTCGAGTCGCTCGGAGAACATCCCGAGCGCGTCCGCTGGCGGGCGCGCCCGCAACCGGGTCGGACTCGCCGTCTCGTCGACGGTGACGAGGCCGCGCTCGGCCAGTTCGGTCGCGAGTTCGTAGACGTACCCCTGAGAGATTCCGGCGGCCCGGGACACGTCGCCCGTCGTCGCCTCCCCCGACTGGAGCACGGCGAGGTACGCCGCCGCCGCCTTCTCGGAGAGGCCGAAGGACACGAGATGGTCACGGAGCGAATCCGCAGACATGAGAGAATATTGTGTGACTATCTACAAAATATTTTTCCGAGGGTGCGCCGTGGTCGACACATGGAGACGGTCACCGACGGGGAAACTCGGCCGGCGTCCGACAGCCGTCGCTGGTGGACGCTGGCGGTGTTCGCGTTCGTCGCGCTCGAGGGCGCGACGTTGCAGGTCCAGGGCGCGCTCGTCCCCGTGCTGCGCGAGAGCTTCGGGACACCGCAGTGGCAACTCGGGCTGGTCGCACCCGCGGGGACGGTCGGGTTCCTCGTCCTCGTCGCCGCCGTCGGCGCGGTCGCCGGACGCTTCGACACGCGCACGCTCTTGCTGGTCGGTGTCGTCGGGACCGGGCTCGGCGTCTTCGCGATGGGACTGGTCCCCACGTTCGGCGTCTTCCTCGTCATGCTGGTCCTCCGCGGGGCCTTCGCGGGCATCGGCCGCGGCAGCGACCGGCCGCTGTTGAGCCACCTGTACCCGCACCGCCGCGGACGGCTGTTCGGCTACTACGACATGATGTGGGCCGTCGGCGCGACGCTCGGGCCGCTCGCGGTGACCGCCGCGCTCTGGGTCGGCGACTGGCGCCTCGCGTACTACGTGCTCGGCGCGTCGTTTCTCCCGGTCGTCGCACTCGTCTGGTCCCTCCCGAGTCCGTCCGTCGACGGCGGGGACGACCCCCTCACCCTCGCGGGCCTGCGTCGAATCGCCCGCAAACCCGCCGTCTTGGTGATGGCCGCGGGAATCCTGTTCACCACCGGCGTCGAGGGGGGCCTGTTCACGTGGCTCACGACGTACGCCGAGGGACGGCTCCCCGAGTCACTGGTGACCGTCTCTCTGAGCGTCCTCCTCGCCGCGTACATCCCCGGGCGGTTCGTCGCCGGGTCGCTCTCGGAGCGGTTCGGGTCGGTCCCGCTCGCCTTCGGGCTGGGCGGACTCTGCTTGATTTCGGCCGTCTACACGTTCGTCGTCGCCTCGGGCGTCGGCCTCCTCGTCGGCGTGTTCGGCATCGGTCTCACCCTGTCGGGGCTCTACCCGACGCTGTTGGCGTACGCCACCGAGCGCACGCCCGAACACAGCGCGCCGGTCAACGCCATCGGACTGGTCGTCTCCTCCTGCGGCATCGCCGGCGTCCCCGCGGCGATGGGGTTCGTCATCGGGGACGCGGGTATCGCCGTGGCGATGCGACTGCTGTTCGTCCCGCTCGTCGGTATCGTGGTCGTCACCGCCGTCGCCTGGGTTCGAATCGGGCGCGTCACACCGCAGTCACAGCGGGCCGCGTGAGCGCGGCCGACACCGATTACAGGCCGGCGACGTCCTCGATCGCGTCGGTCAGTGCCTCGATGGACTCGACGTCGTGTTCGCCCATGTGGCCGATGCGGAACGTCTTCTCGCCGAGAGTCGACCCGTAGCCGTTCGAGAACACCATGTCGTACCGCTCGGACACCTCGTCGATGGTCGCGGCCACGTCGATTCCCTGGGTGTTCTCGATGCAGGCCACCGTCTGTGACTCGTACCCCTCCTCGGGGAACATCTCGAAGTGCTCGGACGCCCAGTCGCGGGTGTACTCGGCCATCTCGCGGTGGCGCTCGCTCCGCCCCTCGTGACCCTCCTCCAGCATGTGTTTCATCTGTTTGCGGTACGCGAGCATGATGGGAATCGCCGGCGTCGAGTGGGTCTGGCCCTTCCGGTCGTAGTAGTCGAGACAGCGCTGGAACCCGCCGTACCACGACGCCGACTCCTTGTCGAGTTCCCGCTCGTACGCCTCGTCGCTCACGACGCAGATGGCCAGGCCCGGCGGCATCGCGAACGCCTTCTGCGACGAGGCGAAGATGACGTCGATGCCGTGGGCGTCGATGTCGACGTAGTCGCCGCCGAGCGACGAGACGGCGTCGACGACGAAGTACGTGTCCGGGTAGTCGGCGACGACGTCGCCGATCTCCTCGATGGGGTTTCGCACCCCCGTCGAACTCTCGTTCATCACGCAGCCGACGACGTCGTAGTGGGTGTCGCTCTCTTCGAGCGCCGCGCGCACGTCTTCGGGTTTGACCGCGTTACCCCACTCGTACTCGAGTCGGTCGACGTTCTTCCCGAGGCGGTCGGCCACGTTGGCGAAGCGCTCCGAGAAGCTGCCGCAGGTCGTCACGAGCATGTTCTCGTCGACGAGGTTCAACGTCGCGGCCTCCCAGAACTCCGTCCCCGACGCCGTGAGGACGATGACGTCGTTGTCGGTGCCGAGGAACGTCTTCGTGTCCTCGACGATGGTCGTGTAGAGGTCCGTCATCCGGTCCATGCGGTGGCCGAACATCGGTTCACACATCGCCTCGATGACGTCGTCACGGACTCCCGTCGGGCCGGGGATGTACAGTTTCTTGTTCGGATAGTCGCCTGTGTATTCGCGTTTCTCTGTCACGGAAACCACCTGAGTACGGTCCTCTGGGTGGTGGGGTGGCATGGTACTTTTGATTCCGTAGGCGACGTGGCGACGTCGCCCGACTGCGAGAGGACAGACGCCACCACGCGCCGGTCAGTCGACGCAGCGGTAGACCGACACCGTCCGTCCGGCCGTCCCGACCAGCGCCGTCTCCCCGTCTACGGCGACGGCTGCGCCGAACGTTCCGAACAGCGGCTCGTTCACGCCGGTCGCCTCGGCAACGGGGACCGTCGGGTGGGCCGAGCCGAGGTCGTAGATGGCCACGGCGCCCGACGAGCCGACGACGGCCGTCTCACCCGAGCCGGCCACCGCCCCACCGAACCCGGTCCCGTCGGTCAGCACCTCGGCTGCCGCCGTCGGCTGTGCCGTCAGGTCGAAGACGTGGACGGAGCCGTCGCCGGGTGCGCCGACGAGCGCGGTCCCGTCCGAGAGCGCGACCGCAGCGCCGACCAGACCGGACTCGACGACGTCGGCGACGACGAGCGTCGTCTCCGCCGTCGGGTTCGTCAGGTCGGTGACGTACGCCGCCCCGCTCGCACCCGCACTCGGGGCACCGACGAGGACGGTCTGGCCGGCGATGGCGACCGAGGACCCGAACCGGTCACCGACCTCACCGTCCGACGCCGTGAGTTTCGCCGCCGTCGGCGGGGACTGGGTGAGGTCGTAGCGGTAGACCGCTCCCGTGCCGTCATCGTCGCCGGGTGCGCCGACGACCAGCGTGTCCCCGTCGAGCGCGACTGCCGCACCGAACCGGTCGCCGGCTTCGCCGTCGAACGCCGTGAGCTTCGTCTCCGCCGTCGGGTCCGTCAGGTCGGAGACGTACACCGTCCCGGCGTCGTCACCCACGGCGTCGTGCGCCGACGCCCCGACGACGACGGTGTCGCCGGACACCGCGACGGACACGCCGTAGCCGTCGTTCGGCGCGCCGTCAGTGGGAGTGAGCGTCGTCCGGAGCTGTGTGGGCGAGGTCGAGAGGTCGTAGACGTACACCGCGTCGGTGACGCCGGCGAAGCCGGGGGTGCCGACGACCCCGGTCTCACCGTCGACCGCGACCGACCGGCCGAACTCGACGTTGAACCCGTTCTGTGCGGGGTCGACCGGGACGACCAGTTCCTCGACTGCGACCCACTGACAGAGGCCGATCTGGCCGTCGTTGTTGCCCCGGTCGAGGTTGCCGTCGGCGACGACGCCGGCGTCGACGACCGCCGCACCGACGCCGACACTCACGATCGCACTGACGACGAGCGCCGACACGACGAGCACGGTCGCCTGCCGACTCCGGGTGGTCACGGTACGGCACCTCCAGGGGCTGTTCGCCTAGTCTGACTGGGCGTCATCTCCGAATCAAGTTATCTGGGCGACATATTGGTTATGAGCTGCCGATTCAGGAACGATTGAACGTTAACGTGTCCGTATCGGAACGGTTCGGGGCGGTCGTCGCCGGTGTCTGTGCGACCGTCTCTGCAGTGCTCTCACACTCGTATCCGTATCGGACTGGGCCGGCACACCGACCCGTGAGCGGTCGAACCGCCGAACCGACGGCCCGTGGGCGGCTGTGCCGTCCACGTTGTCCGCCTCCTGCGGCAGCCCTGCAACGACAACGTTCATGCGCGAGGCCGTTCGTAGGACGGATATGACTCTCGAGGGACTCGACGACCTGGACCGGGCCATCCTCGGTGCCCTCCAGCGCGACGCCCGGCACACGTCGTCCGGCGAAATCGCAGAGCGGATGGACGTCTCGGCGTCGACCGTCCGAAAGCGCATCCAGCGGCTCGAATCCGAGGGCATCATCACGGGCTACCACGCCGCCGTCGACTACGAGCGCGCCGGCTACCCGCTCTACATGCACCTCATCTGTACGGCCCCGATTCCGGAGCGTGAGTCGCTCGCGGCCGGGGCGCTCGCGGTCCCCGGCGTCGTCGACGTCCGCGAGATCGCCACCGGGACCGAGAACGTCGTCGTCACCGTCGTCGCCGCGGACGCCGAGGAGTTGACCACGGCGGCCCGCCGACTCGTCGAACTGGGGCTGACTATCGGCGAGGAAGAGCTCATCCGCGGCGACAGTTCGACGCCGTTCGACGGCTTCGCGTCTGACGACCACGAGTCCACCCACTCGGCCGAGACGAGCGACTGAGACCGCGGCCCGCTCTGGCCGTCGGAACGGCCGCCGAGTCGGAACGTCTTTTCTGTCGCCGCCGCAACTCCGGATATGGACCTTGATCTCGACGTTCGCGCCGTCGGCGACCTCCGCCCGACGGAGCGGGAGGCGCTGTTCGAACGCGACGCCGGCGTCACCGAAATCCGGAGCGACGTCCGCGACATCACGGCGCGTGTCCGCGACGAGGGCGACGTGGCCGTCCGGGACTTCTCACGCGAGTTCGACGGCGTCGAAGTCGGTAACATCGACGTGACGGACCAGGCCGAACGCGCCGTCGACGAGGTCGACGACGACGTGTTGACGGCGATTCGAACAGCCATCGACAACGTCCGCTCGTTCCACGAGCGGCAGGTCCCCGAGGACTGGCGAGTCGAGGAGGAGGGCCGCGAACTCGGCCGGCGGTTCCGCCCCATCGAACGCGTCGGTGTCTACGTCCCTGGCGGCGCTGCGGCGTACCCGTCCAGCGCCATCATGGGCGTCGTGCCCGCCGTCGTCGCCGGCGTCGACCACGTCGCGGTCGCCACGCCGCCCGCCGACGAACTGAACCCGGTCACGCTCGCGGCCATCCACGAGGCCGGTGCCGACCGGGTGTACTCCATCGGCGGCGCACAGGCCGTCGCCGCGCTCGCGTACGGGACCGACACGGTCAACCGCGTGCAGAAGGTCGTCGGCCCCGGAAACCGGTGGGTGACGGCGGCGAAAGCCGAGGTGCGCGGCGAGGTGGAGATCGATTTCCTCGCCGGCCCCTCGGAGGTCCTCGTCCTCGCCGACGACACCGCTCACCCCGCGTACGCCGCCGCGGACCTGGTCGCACAGGCCGAACACGACCCGAACGCCTCGGTCGTCTGCGTCACCGACTCCGAATCGGTGGCCGAGGCGGTCGTCGAGGCGGTGACGGAGCAACTCCCCGGTCGCGAGCGCGCCGACGTCGCGAAGGACGCCCTCGAGAGCGACGCCTCCGGCGTGTTCCTCGCGCGGTCGATGCCCGAAGCCGTCCTCTTCGCCGAGGAGTACGCCGCCGAGCACCTGTCGATTCAGGCCGACGACGACGAGGCCCTCCTCGACAGAATCTCGAACGCGGGGAGCGTCTTCCTCGGCCCGTACACCCCCGTCGCGGCGGGCGACTACGCCTCGGGAACGAACCACGTCCTGCCGACGAGCGGCGGTGCGCGTCTCCACGGCGGCCTCTCGGTCGACACGTTCCTCCGGTCGTCGACGGTCCAGCGCCTGTCGCGCGACGGGTTGGCAGGGCTCTCGAACACCATCACGACGCTCGCGGCGGCCGAGGGGTTAGAGGCGCACGCCGAGAGCGTTCGCGTGCGGTTCGACGTGGACGACTGACCGTCGCCACGCCGTCGTCACCGACCGCGACAGCGACTCGGGACTCGGAATTCGGAGCCGTCGCCGGGTCGGCGTGGCCGCGCGTTCGACGCCATTGCGGTCGCCCGCTGGCGGCCGTCTCCGGGGGCAGGCGGGGCCCTGCGTCAACGTTAACTCACTGGGTGTGAAACCTACACGCATGAGCGCAGAAGCGGCTCACGGAGAAGAGACGCCCGTCAGGGTGACGGAAGCCGCGGCCTCCGAGGCGCTGTCCCTCCTGGAGGGCGAGGGTCTCGACACGGACGTCGCGGGACTCCGTCTGTTCGTCCAGCAAGGCGGCTGTGCCGGACTCTCGTACGGGATGCGGTTCGACGACGAACCCGAGTCGGACGACGCGGTGACCGAACACCACGGACTCCGAATCTTCGTCGACCCGGCCTCCCAGAAGTACATCGGCGGCTCGACTCTCGACTACGAGAGCGGCCTCCAGGCGGCGGGCTTCCACGTCGAGAACCCGAACGTCGTGAGCGAGTGCGGCTGCGGCGAGTCGTTCCGGACCTGAGTCGAGCCGGCTGCACGGCGCGCCGTCCCCGCTCGTCGCTCTTCTCGTCTGACTGTCCCGGTTGCCCCCGCGAAGACCAACCTATTTCACGCGGAGCCGTGACCCTCAGCCATGACCACGGGTGCAGACTTCTTCGTCAGGGCGCTCGAATCGTACGGCGTCACGCAACTGTTCGGGAACCCCGGGACGACCGAGCTCCCGCTGATGCAGGCCGTCGGCGCGAGCGACGTCGACTACGTGCTCGGCCTCCACGAGGACGTCGCCGTCGCCGCCGCGACCGGCTACGCGATGACGCGGCGCTACGACAGCCACGTCGACGCCGAGACGTGTCCGTTGGGCGTCGTGAACCTCCACCTCGCGGGCGGGCTGGGCCACGGCCTCGGCAACCTCCTGAACGCCGACTTCTCGGGCGCGCCGCTCCTCGTGACCGCGGGCACCCACCACCGCGACTTCCAGCAGGAAGAGCCCATCCTCTCGGGTGATCTGGTCTCGCTCGCCGAGCAGTACACGAAGTGGGCCGCGGAGGTCAAAGACGTCGCCGCGCTGCCGACGATGCTCCGACGGGCGGTCCGAACCGCGCTGACGCCGCCGACCGGTCCCGTCTTCCTCGCGCTCCCCGTCGACGTCCAGCAGGCCGAGGCCGACGCCGACCCACAGCGGTTGGGCCCCATCCCGACCGCCGGCCGCGGCGACAGCGCGGCCATCGACGACGCGGCCGCGGCCATCGCATCGGCGACGGAACCGGTCGTCGTCCTCGGCGACGAGGTGGCCCGAAGCGACGGTGTCGAAGCCGCCGTCCACTTCGCGGAGGCCGCCGGCGCGCGCGTCCACGGCGAGATCCTCGCCAGCGAGGTGAACTTCCCGGCCGGGCACGAGCAGTGGCACGGCCCACTGTCGACGCGGGCGTCGTACACGGCCGACGCGATGGACACCGACACGCTCGTCTTCGTGGGCTGTTCGACCAACACGACGGTCTCGCGACCGACCGAACCGTTGGTCCCCGACGACGCCACCTGCGTCCACGTGACGAACGACGGGTGGGAACTCGGCAAGCACGCCCCCGCCGACGTGGCGGTCCTCGGCGACCCCGCGCAGGTGCTCGCAGACCTCGCCGAACGGCTCGGCGGTCGCATCGACGAGGCCGAGCGCGCTCGTCGGCTCGACGCCGCCCGGACGTGGGGCGGTGCGGAGAGCGACGCGCCCACCGCCGTCGACGACACCGTGACGAAGACGGGGCTGGCGCGGGCGCTCGCCCGCGTCGCGCCCGACGCCGTGGTCGTCGACGAGGGCATCACGGCGAGCCCCGCACTGCACGCGGCGTTCCCCTTCGAGCGGACACAACTCGTCGGTGAGAAGGGCGGGAGCCTCGGGTTCGGCGTCGGCGCGGCGGTCGGTGTCGCGCTCGCCGAGCGGGAAGCCGGACGCGACCGGCCCGTGGTCGGCTACGTCGGCGACGGCTCGTACCTGTACTACCCCCAGGCGCTCTACACTGCGGTGCGGTACGACCTCGACCTCACCGTCGTCGTCCCCGACAACCGCAACTACCGCATCCTGAAGGAGAACACGGCGCTGCTCATGGGCGGGCGGCCAGACGACTACGAGTACGACGGCGTCGACTTCGACCCGCCGGTCGACCTGGTACAGAGCGCCGAGAGCTACGGTGCACTGGGACTCCGCGTCGACTCGGTCGACGACCTCGACGCGACGCTCGAACGGGCGCTCGCCCACGCGGGGCCGGCTCTCGTCGACGTGCCGGTGACCGACGACGCCTGAGTGCCGACAGTATATAACGCCTCGGGGCCGTTCAGAGGGTATGCAACTCGAAGCGACGGAGACGAAGGCCGGCGACACGGTGTACGTCGCACAGGACGAGGTCGAGCGCGGGTCGAAGGGACCCTTCTACGTCGTCTACGTCACGCCCGACCGCGAGACGCGGTGGGGGTACCGCTGTGGTAACTGCGGGTCGCTCGACACCGCGATGGACACGATGGGGCGCATCGAGTGCAACGAGTGTCGGAACGTCCGCAAGCCCGAGGAGTGGGACGCAGCCCACGAGTAGCCCCGTTCGTCGCAGCCTGTGAGAATCGTGACAAGATTTATCATAGCCTGAGTGGTATCGGTAGCCACATGGCCCCTGTTACCATGCCGCCTGTGGAGGAGGCGCGGGCCATCTTCCGACGACTCGGATACGAGGTGTCGGGGAATGGCCCGGAGCTACTGGCCGAACGCAAGTGGCGGACCGTCCGCGTAACCGCACTCGGCGGTGATGCCGACCGCGCCGTGCCCGACGGCGGGACCGTTCGCGAGGGCGACTATCGGTTCCAGTGTTTCGTCACCTGGACGGACCGGACAGGGGAACTCGTCGACCGACTCCGACGCGCCGCACCGGACTGTGAGTGGGCGGTCATCGGCGTCGACCGCGACTCCGACGAGTACGACGTCGTCCGTGGCGTCGAGACGGCACCGGCGTAAGCAGCGGGAGTCGCCCGCTGTTCGCCGCGAGACTCGTTCTCACACTCGATTTATGACTCGGAGACGCGAACGGTAGCCATGTTCGTCGGCCACGCCGCCCTCGCGTTCGCGGTCGTCACCCGACTGTCCCGCCGGCGTACGGAGCGCCGCGAGGCACTCCTCCTCGGCCTCGTCGCGGCCGCGTTCGCGACGATTCCCGACGTCGACATGCTCTACGCGCCGGTCGGTCTCCTCGGTGCCCGCCTCGACGCGTTCGCGCTCGCGTCGGCGTTCTGGTCGACCTCGACGGTCGTCCATCGCGGCGTGACCCACTCGCTCGTCGTCGCGGCGGTCGTCGCCGGCGTCGCCGCGCTCTGGTACGCCGGGACGCGGTCTGCTCGCCCCCGACCGCGGTCCGTCGCCGCGCTCGGCCTCGGTGGCGGCCTCGTCGCCGGCGTCGGCTTCGACACCGGCGTCCTCGGGGGTGCCGTCACTGCGCTGTTCGTCGCCAGCGCGGTGGTCGTCGCGCGGGAGACGGCCCGGCGGACGGCGCTTCCCCTCGGCCCGTTCGCCGGCGCTGCCGCGTTCGGCCTGCTGTCGCACCCGTTCGGCGACCTGTTCACGGGGACGCCGCCCGCGTTGCTCTATCCGCTCGACGTCGTCCTCCTCGCCGAGCGGGTCGCGCTCGCGGGCGACCCGACGCTTCACCTCCTCGCGGCGGGTGCGCTCGAACTGCTCGCGGTCTGGTTCGCGGTCACCGTCCTCGTCGACGGGGCCGGGCTGCGACTGGGCGACCTCGTCTCGCCGCGCGTCGCCGTAGCTGTAGGGTACGCCCTCAGCGTCTTTCTCATCCCACCGCCGACGCTCGACCTCTCGTACCCGTTCGTCTTCAGCGTCGTCGCGGTCGGTGCCGTCGGCGTGATGCCCCGCGTCCACCTCCGGGCGGACCGCCAGCGCCGGCTGTCCGTCCCCGACCGGACGACGGCGCTGTTCACGGCGCTTGCGGCCGTGACCGTCGCGTGGGCCGCGTACGCCGTCGCGTATCTCGTCGTGTGACGAGGAGACCGGGTGGGCGCTCGCGCGCTGTGTGACCTGCGCGTGGCGAAAGGGGTTTGTCCCCATCCGGCCGTGTGTGAGGTATGTCGCGAACCAGTGGGCTCCGGGCAGTCGTCGAGAGCGAACGACTGAACGCGGTGCTCGCGTGGGTTCTCGTCGCCCTCCTCGTCGCCGCCGTGGGCATCAACGCCGCCTGGGGCAGTGTCGTCTGGGCGGGCTTCACGGCCGTCCTCGCCGTCCTCGCCGTGATTCCCGCCGCCCGGTACGGGAACCCGCTGGTGATGCTGCCGTGGGAGGTCCTGCTTCTCGCGTCGTTTCCCGTCGTGGGGCGGACGTTCATCGTCGGCCAGCGGGTCGGCGAGTTCACCCTCACCGGTCGGGTGACGACGTATCTGGCCGTCGCGGCCGTGGCGCTCGTCATCGCCGTCGAACTCGACGTGTTCACTCCGGTCCGGATGAACGAGGCGTTCGCACTCCTGTTCGTCGTCGTCACGACGATGGCCGCCGCGGGCATCTGGGCCGTCGCCCAGTGGGCGGCCGACCTCTTCCTCGGGACGGCGCTCCTGCTCGACGGTCGACCCGAGGCGGTCATCGAGCGGGAACTCATGTGGGACTTCGTGGCCGCGACGGTCGCCGGCGTCTTCGCGGGCGTCCTCTTCGAGTACTACTTCCGCCGTCGGGCACGCACGCGCGGTATTGCGGAGGAGGTGGCAGACGCGTGAGGCTCCGCGACAGGGTCACGCTCGCCCCCGACACCCAGCGTCGTCTCACCCGAGCGATGCAGGTCGTCCTCGTCGGCCTCGTGTTCATCGGCCTCGACCGCGGCAACGTCGGTATCATCGCCAACAGCGCCATCGCGCTCGGGGTGACCTACCTGCCGGCGACGCTCGAACGCGACTACCGCATCCCGATGGACGCCAGGTTGACCCTGTGGATCACCACCGCCGTGTTCCTCCACGCGCTCGGCACCGTGGGGCTCCCCGGGTCACAGCTCAGCTTCTACCAGAGCGTCTGGTGGTGGGACCACCTCACCCACGCGCTCTCGTCCTCGGTCGTCGCCGCGGCGGGCTACGCCACCGTCCGCGCCATCGACCTCCACAGCGAGCAGGTTACCCTCCCCCCGCGGTTCATCTTCGTCTTCATCCTCCTGTTCGTCGTCGCGTTCGGCGTCCTCTGGGAGGTGCTGGAGTTCGCGGTCGGCGGCCTCGGCTCGGTCTTCGGCGGAGCCACCATCCTCACCCAGTACGGACTCGAAGACACCCTCTTGGACCTCGTGTTCGACATCATCGGCGGTCTCGTCGTCGCCGTCTGGGGCAGCGCGTACCTGAGCGACGTCGTCGGCGCGCTCGTCCGCCATCTGGAGCGGCGGACCGACGAAGCGTAGTCGTCGAGACACCCCGCAGTCGGGGTGTGATTTTTTGTCCCCGTACCCCGAACGTGTCAGTATGGTCTACAAGAAGATCACACTCATCGGCCGCAGCGCGGAGAGCTTCGACGCCGCCGTCGACGACGCTATCGACCGGGCCAACGACACCCTCGACAACGTCCACTGGGTCGAGGTCGACGAACTCGGCGTCGAGATCGCCAGTGTCGAGGACCGCGAGTACCAGGCCGAAGTCACGGTGGCGTTCGAACTCGAAGGACCGCAGTAGACAACGCCGCCTTTTTGCCGCCGACCCGCTTCCGGGAGAGAGATGGTCCGGCTGTTGCAGTATTCGGACGTCGAGAACGTCTACGACGACCCCGTTCGCGCCGGTCGCCTCGCGGGCTGTCTCCGAGCGCTGTCTGACCGCGATTCGCTCGTCGTCGGGACCGGGGACGACACCGCACCCGGCGTCGTCGCGCTCGCGTCGCGCGGTCGCCAGGCGCTCGACCTCTTCGACGCCGTCGACACGGCCTTCGAGACCTTCGGGAACCACGACTTCGACTTCGGTCCCGACGCGGCGCTCGACATCGTCGCCGACTCGGAAGCGACGTGGGTGAGCGCGAACGCCCGACTCGACGGGCGGCCGTTCGGGCGCGATGCCGGCGTCGTCCCCCACGCCGTCGCCCGAGTCGACGGCGAGCGCGTCGGGTTCTTCGGCGTCACCGACCCTGCGACCGGCTCGCTCAACCCCATGGCGGCCGACGTGACGTTCGTCGACCCCATCGCGGCGGCGCGCGAGGCGGTCAGTTCGCTCGGCAGCGTCGACCACGTCGTCGCCCTCTCGCACCTCGGTGCCGGCGACGACGACCTCGCCGCCGTCGAGGGGGTCGACGTTGTCCTCGGCGGCCACGTCCACAGCCGACGGAACGAACTCGTGGGGGGAACACGCTGTACGCGCCCCGGCGTCAACGGCGAGGCCGTCTGCGAGGTCGACCTGTCGACGGGGACGGCGACACTCCACGACACCGACGCGGCCGAGCCGTACGAACCGCTCGTCGACGCGCTCCGCGACCGGGTCGCCGCGGCCGGCTTCGACGAGGTGGTCGCCCACGTCGACGAACCCCTCGCCAGAGACCGCGACACCGTCTTCGGCGGGGAGTGTCGCGTCGGGAACTTCGTCGCCGACGCCTACCGCTGGGCGACCGAGTCCGACGTCGGCCTGCAGAACAGCGGCGGCCTCCGCGACGGGCCACCGCTCGTGGGCGCGGTGACGACCGGCGACCTCGTGAGCCTCGTCCCCTTCGAAGAACAGGTCGTCACCGCGGAGGTGACGGGCGCGGAACTCGAAGCCATCCTCGCCGAGTCGGCGGGAGAGAACCTCTCGTTCGGCGACCCCGACTGGTGGCACGGTCACGTCAGCGGCGTCTCGGTGGCGGTCGCGAACGGCACGACGGAGGTCTCGGTCGGCGGCGAACCGCTCGACCCCGACAGGACGTACACCGTCGGGACCTCCGATTACTTGCTGCACACCGACCACGAGTTCCCCACGCTGGCCCAGCGCCACCGCGCCGGGGAGGTCGGAATCCAGTACGAGGTGCTCTGGGCGTACGCGCGCTCGGAGGGCGTCGACGCGTGCGTCGACGGACGGCTCCCGAAATGAACCGCAAGGGAAACGTTCAGGCTACCGGGGCGTTTTGCCCCGGACATGACGCGCGTCGTGGTTCCGGTCAGGTATCCGCTGTCGGAGCCCTCCGAAGCGACACTGCGAGAGGCCGTTCGAATCGCCCGCGAGAACGACGCGGACATCACCGTCCTCCACGTCGACCTCTATCAGGACTCGCGGGGAGTCACCCGTGCGGACCTCAAACGGGCGGCCGAGCGCGCCGTCGGCCAGATCGACCGCGCCCGGTACGTCGTCCGACGGGGGTTTCTCGTCGAGGAGACCATCCTCGAAGAGGTCGCCGCCGAACAGGCCGACATCGTCGTCATCGGCTCCCAGCAGGCCTCGCGCTGGCGAACCATGGTCAAGCGGTTCCTCGACGACCCCGACATCGAGACGTTTCTAGAGCAGAAACTCGACTGTCAGGTCGTCACCGTCCGCGCCGAGTGAGCGCGCGGGTCACCCGTCGCTGTCGGACTGCGTGAGGGGCTGTCGGCCGTCGTGGTCGGCGTCCGTACGCTCACCGTCGTCACGCGCTCGTTCACGGCCGTCTCCCAGTTCTACCCGTGCGACGCCGCTCGTCTCGTCGAACACGAGGTGCTGGTGCGGGTAGGCCATCTCGACGTTCTCGCCGTCGGTCTCGAGGAGCCGCCCGAGGTTCGTCAGCACGCGCGAGCGGACGGTCCCGAGCTTGTACGGCTTCTTCGCCCAGTAGCGGAGCGAGAGCGTGATACCGTGGTCGGCGTACTGTCCGATGTACGCCGTCGGCTTCGCAGGGTAGCGCGCGCTTCCGATGCGGATGTCCGGGCCCCCCTCGATGACCATGTCACACTGTCGCCCCGCCTGTTCGAGCAGTCGCCGTGACTTGTCGAGGTCCGACTCGTACGTGACGAGCACCTCGAGGGTGAGCCGGGTCCGCTCGTCCTCCGCGGAGTAGTTGACCACGTCGCGGTTGCGAATCGTGGAGTTCGGGATGACGAGGAACGTGTTGTCGAGCGTGAACATCTTGGTGTAGCGGAGGGTGATGTCGTCGACGAACCCGCGCCGTCCGTCGTCGAGTTCGATCATGTCGCCGATCTCGTACGGCTGGTCGGCGAGGATGAACAGCCCGTTGATGGCGCTCCCGATGATTGGCGCGAGGACGATACCGATTACCGCCGAAAGCACCGTCACGGAGAGGACGATGTTCCCCAGTTCGATGCCGACGACGTTGAGCGCGAACGCGCCCGCGAGGAGGATAGTCACCACCCGCGCGCCCTTGAGGGCGGTCTGGGCGACGCTCTGGCGCTCGAACCGCCGTGCGATGGGCCGACCGAGGAGCCGGACGAGATACTTCGAGACGTACGCCCCGATGCCGAGGATGGCGACGACGACGATGAGCCGCCACCCGGGGAACTGCGCCCACCCCGGCAAGACGTCCGCCAGCGTGGGCTCGTCCGTCGCCTGCAACGCCACGGCCAGGGGGTCCATGGGGAACGCTCGGCGCATCTACAAAAAAGGGTTGTCCTCGCGGCCCGGAGCGACGAGAACGCCGCTCCGAGAACGAGTTTCTGTAACGCCGTGCTACTCGAATTATAATAAATCCTTTAGGCCCCCACGCGCGACCGTCACGGTATGGTAGACGACCTGCGGACGACGATGGAGCGCGTCGGCGACCGGTTCAACCTCGGGGAGTACGAGATCGAGGCGTACCTCGCGGTCCTCGAACACGGGCAGCTGACCGCGAGCGAGATCGCCGACCGGACCGACATCCCACAGCCGCGGGTGTACGACACGGTCCGCTCGCTCTCCGACAGGGGGCTCGTCGAACTCCGCGAGTCACGTCCGATGAAGGTGGTCGCCGTCGACCCCGACGACGCCTTCGGGAGCATCCAGAGCTCCTTGGACGAACTGGTCACCGAACTCGGAGCGCGCTACACCGCGCCGGCTCGCGACACCGAGGCCGTCACGCTCGTCAAGTCCCGGTCGACCATCCTGCGGTACATCGAGGAGATCATCGAGACCGCCGAGTACGAACTCGTCCTCTCGCTGACACCCGACCTCCTCCGGCGGTTCCGCGACGACCTCGCCGCCCAGATCGACGCGGGCGTGAGCATCGACCTGCTCGTCACCCCTGCCTCGCGCGCCCCGAACCCGAGCGAGTTCGACTACCTCGACGTCGCCACCGTCGCACGGGCCCGCCGCGGCATCACGACGCCCGTCCTGGCGGTCGCCGACGGCGACTACTCCATCTACGCGACGCAGGACGCCCTCCGCGACGACCGTGACCGCTACGGCGTCATCTTCAACCGCTCCGCGCTCGGCTTCCTCGTGAGCGGCTTCTTCGGCACCGTGCTGTGGACGACGGCCGAGACGCTCGCCGCGGACGGCAAGCGGCGGCCGTTCCCCCGCCGCTACGCCTCGATTCGCCGCGCGGTCAAAGACGTTCGCGAGCTGGAGGGCCCCTTCTACGCCTCCGTCTCCGGGCGCGACGTCGAGACCGGCGAGACCGTCGTCGTCGAAGGCCGTGTCGAGACGTACACCTTCGAGGAGTCCGAAGAGGTCGCGTCGTTCGTCATCGAGACCGCCGACGGCCCCGTCGACGTCGGTGGGCTGGTCGCCGCGCTCGAATCCGTCGAGGCACAGGAGATTCTCCTGGGGAGAGAGGGCGTTCCGGACCGGTCGGCGTTCGAGTAGCGAGCCTCGGGACGCGGCCGTCAGAACTCGTACAGGACCTCGCCACACGCCACACACGCGAGGACGGGTGTCTCGGGGTTGTCGTAGACGCCCTGGGTGCCCCCGCAACACTCGCGCACGACGGTCTCTTCGGTGTCGCCGCCGCACAGCGGACACGTCTCGATGAACAGACGGAACGGCATCGCGGCCTGTGCGGCCGTCTCCGCGTCGACCGCGTCGCCCATCGCGGCGACGGCGGCCGTGTCCGCGACGGCGTGCGCCCGCGAGAGCCACACCTCGTCGCCCTCGTCGCCGTCGATAGCCGTTCCGTCCGCGTCGCCGGTCCGCGTCACGACGACCCAGTCACCCTCGACTCGACCCTCGGCGGGGAACGGCGCGGCCGAGGCCGTCGCCGCGGCCAGTTCGTCGTCGGAGACGTCGCGCAGGCGTCGCATCCCCGCCTCCCACGTCCGGCGGGTCTCCGCGGCGAGGAAGAGTTCGCCCGACTCGTCGGCGGTGATGAGGCCGGCCTCGGCGAGTCGACGGACGAGGGTCTCGCCGTCGACCTCGTCGGCACCCGTCAGCGACTCGGAGGTCCGGCCGCCGTCGGTGCGGTGCTGGTGGAAGCCCAGGTCGACGGGGAGCGCCGCGGCGACCCGCGGCGCGAACTCGGGTGTGGACGGGACGACGTACCCACGGAGCGCGACGAGGACGAGGCCGCCGAGAAGAGAGAGCGCACCCAGTACGGGTGAGAGGAGGCCGACGGCGGCGCTCCCGAGGGCAACGAGCGCGACGTTCAACACGGTACACGGCCAACACCGGTTCTCCCCCGTGTACTCCGGGCGGCGGAGGCGCGAGAGCGCTGACGGTGACATGGTGTGGGATGGGTGAGCCGGCCGTTTCAAGCTGTCTCTCTCGGGGCGACGCCGGCTCAGTCGTCGAGCCTGACGGCGCTCCCGTGTGCCGCCGAGCGGTAGATAGCGTCGATGACCCGCTGGACCGCGAGCGCCTGGTCGACGGTGTTCCGCTCGAGTCGACCCTGGTCGACGGCCTCGACGAACGCCCGCTGTTCTTGCTGGTGGGTCACGGCCTCCTGGGTCTCGACGTCCGTCGTCGAGAAGTGGTTGGCACCGCCGATACCCGCCTCGTAGACGGTGAGTTCGTGGTCCCCCCGGTCGAGGGTCGCACCGGCCTCGGTGCCGCGGATGACGAACTCGTCGGAGTCGGGGCGGTTCGCGGCCCACGCCACCTCGAGCGAGACGGTCTGGCCGTCGGCACAGCGGATGAACGCCGTCGCCGAGTCCTCCACGTCGAACCCGCCGGGACCGTGGTCTGCGCCCCACTGCCGGAGGTACGCGTATTCGTCGTGGATGCCGAACTCCGCGCGGGTCGTCCCCGACACCTCGACCACCTCGGGGAAGTCGAGGAAGTACAGCGCGAGGTCGATGGCGTGGACGCCGATGTCGATGAGCGCACCGCCGCCGGCGACCTCCTTCGAGGTGAACCACGAACCGCGGCCGGGGATTCCCCGACGGCGGACGTAGTTCGCCTCGACGTGTGTGACGTCGCCGAACCGTCCCGTGCGGAGGTCGTGTTTCAGCACTTCGACCGGGTTCGCAAAGCGGTTGTTGAACCCGACCATACAGAGCGCGTCGCTCGCTTCCGCCGCGGCGGCGATACGCTCTGCGCTCTCGAGGGTGTGTGCGAGCGGTTTCTCCAGGAGGACGTCGACGCCGGCGTCGAGCGCGGCGACGGCGTAGTCCTCGTGAAAGCGGTTCGGCGTGGTGACGATGACGGCGTCGACGTCGTCGAAGAGGTCGCCGCGGTCGGCGTACGTGTCGACGTCGAACGTCTCGGCGAACGACTCACGGGCGTCCGCGTCGATGTCGAGGCCAGCGACCAGGGCTGCGGCCTCGACGTCCGCCAGGAACTCCGCGTGGTAGGTGCCGATGTTGCCGAGGCCGACGATGCCGATTCGAACCCGTCCGTCTGCGCTGGAGGTCATAGCTCACCCGAAACGGGGAAGGTGGTTACGTGTTGTGTGTTGCAGGCGGTCCTGTGAGTCGTTCGCACGCCACGGCGGGGCGCGAGACCGCTCAGTACAGCTGTCGCTCCTTCTCCTCGCGCTCTTCTTCCTGTTTCTTCTCCTCTTTGAGCCGCCGGCGCCCGCGGACGTACTGTTTGCCCTTCGGGACGTAGATGTTCTTCACGTCCATGAAGAACCGGACGATACCGTACGCCCAGAAGAAGAAGAGCAGGGTCATCCCGCCCAG
The DNA here is from genome assembly GCF_007004735.1 of Salinigranum halophilum. Lineage (NCBI taxonomy): Archaea > Methanobacteriati > Methanobacteriota > Halobacteria > Halobacteriales > Haloferacaceae > Salinigranum > Salinigranum halophilum. Next base: position 285,170 of record NZ_SSNL01000004.1, on the reverse strand, counting down.
GTAGGCGTACCCCTCTATCGTGACCATACCGACCGGAGGCACGGGCGATACTTATAGCTCGGTCATGCGGGGTCGGCGCGGCCACGGAACCGAGCACCGTCGACACCGCCGGTCGGTGCGCTGTCGCCGTGCTCGGCGCACGGTCCTGTGGCTCACAGGGGGTGAAAATAACAGGACAGTGGAGTCGCAGTCGCGGTTCGACGAGACGAGGTCAGTCGTCGCTCTCGGCCGCTTCGGCCGCACCGCCGGTGCTGGTCATGGTGTCCAGCCCGTGCTGGACGGCTTCGCCGGTGTCGCGGTCGAACAGGTGGACCTTCGAGCGGTCGAGGACGACCTCGATGCCCTCGTCTTCTTCGATCTCCGTGTCGGGCGAGACGCTGATGAGGAGTTGCCCGCTGCCAGAGCCCTCTTCGAGGTCGACCTCGGCGTCTTCCGAGAGGAGGAGGTAGACGAACGTCTCGTCTCCCATCGGCTCCATGACGTCGGTGTCGGCGTTGATGACCTTCGTCTGGCTCTCGACGCCGCCCGCCTGGTTGACGGGGTAGACGTCCTCGGGGCGGATGCCCATCGCGACCTCGTCGCCCGGCGAGAGACCGTACTGCGCGGGGTCGAAGTCGACGGAGATGTTGTCGTTCTCCCAGCCGTTCTCGCCGATGCGCCCGTCGAGCATGTTCATCGACGGCGAGCCGATGAACGTCGCGACGAACATGTTCGCCGGCTCGTTGTAACAGACGAGCGGCGGGTCGATCTGCTGGAGACTGCCGGAGTCGATGACCGCGATGCGGTCGCTCATCGTCATCGCCTCGGCCTGGTCGTGCGTCACGTAGATGATGGTGGTCTGCAGCTCCTTGTGGAGGCGCTGCAGTTCCGTCCGCATGTGGACGCGAAGCTTCGCGTCCAGGTTGGCGAGCGGCTCGTCCATCAGGAACACGTCGGGGTTCCGAACGATGGCACGAGCGATGGCGACGCGCTGGCGCTGCCCGCCGGACATCTCGTCGGGCATCCGGTCGAGCATGTTGGTGATCTGGACGATCTCCGCAGCGCGCTCGACGCGGCGGTCGATCTCCTCCTTGTCGAAGTCACGCAGCCGGAGCCCGAACGAGACGTTGTCGTACACGTCCATGTGCGGGAACAGCGCGATGTTCTGGAACACCATCGCGATGCCGCGGTCTTTCGGCGGGAGGTTCGTCACCTCGCGCCCGCCGATGTAGACACTCCCCTCGGAGGGGATGGTGAGCCCGGCGACCATCTCCATCGTGGTCGACTTCCCACAGCCAGAGGGACCGACGAGACAGACGAACTCGCCGTCTCTGATGTGGATGTTCATGTCTTCGACTGCCGTTACGTCCTCGTACCGCTTGTACACGTTCTCGAGTTTGACGTCTCCCATTGTATTACTCCTTGAGTGCTCCGGCGGTCAGCCCACTCACGATACGCTCCTGAGCGATGATGACCAGTATTGCGACGGGCAGAACCCCGACGATGCTCGCTGCTGCCATGAGGTTGAACGGCGTGTCGAACTGGCCCTGATACTTCAGGATGCCAGCGACGATGGGCGCCCACGAGGATGCCTCACCGTTGTTCATCAGGAACGAGAAGAAGAACTCGTTGTAGACGCTGATGAACGTCAGGACGCCCGCCGTCGCGACCCCTGGCGCCGAGAGCGGGATGATGACGCGGAACAGCGCGCCCAGTCTGGTGGTTCCCTCCACCCGCGCGGCGTCCTCGAGGCCGTCCGGAATCTGGCCGTAGAACGTCGTGAGGATGAATATGGACAGCGGCATGAACAGCGCGCTGAACGGCATCACCATCGGGATGGGCGTGTTGAACGTGTCTGGCGATGACACTGTCAACTCCGGCAGCCCAGGTATCATGAACGTCAGTGAGACGTTCCCGGTGAAGAGCTGGAACAGCGGGATGAGGAACGCTGCCGGCGGGAAGTACGAGATGGCCAGGATGGCCAGCATCAGCACGTTCTTCCCGGGGAAGCGAAGCCGACCGAAGACGTAGCCTGCCAGCGACGCCAGCAGGAGGACGATGACGGTCGTCGTGATGCCGAGCACGAAGCTGTTGAACATGTACAGGTGGAACGGCACCCGTTCGAACATCGTGACGAACACGCCGGGGTTGAACCCCTTGGGGAGCAGCCCCATGTTCGAGATGGCCTCGTTCGGCGTGAGCGCCAGCACGAGCAGCCAGTAGAACGGGAACAGCGTCGTGATGAGGAAGAAGATGGTCAGGACGTAGAACATCGCGCGGTACGCGCGCTTGGGGTTCTTGATGACCTTGCTGACCCACGTCGCGAGCGGGCCGCGCTTGATCGGTGCGTCGTCCATCTTGCCCATTCCCTGGGTTGAGTCCTCGATCGACATCTCAGAAGGCACCTCCCTCTGCGTCGGCGAACTTGAAGATGTACACCGACACGACGACGGCGATGATGGCCGCAGTCACGAACGCGACCGTCGCCGAGGTGCCGTACAGTCGTGAGTTGAACGTCGTCACGACGAGACACGACAGCGACGGCACGGTCGAACAGCCCGCCATCGTCTCGATGATGCCGTACACGCGCATCGCGGCGATGGTGCGGAACAGCATCGCGACCAGGATGGTCGGGAGGATGAGCGGGAACGTAATCATCTTGAACTGCTGCCACGGCGAGGCGCCTGCCACCTTCGCCACGTCGTACAGCGAGCGGTCGATGCTCTGCATTCCTGCCAGGATGAGGAGCGCCATGAACGCCGTCGTCTTCCAGACGTCGGCGACGATGATCAGCGTGAGTGAGTCCACCGTGTTCCGCAACGGCGTCGTGCTGATGCCGAGCTGATTGAGCAGCGTCGGGTTCTCCGTGGTCCCGATGAGAAAGCCGATGTTCGGCTGGAACATCAGGAAGAAGATCATCCCCTGGATGACGATGGGGACGGCCCACGGGATGATGATGGCGACGCGGACCCACCGACGACCCCGGAAGTCCTGGTCGAGGACGAACGCCTGGCCGAAGCCGATGATGGTCTCGAACAGGACGCTCACCGCGGTGAAGACCAGGGTGACACCGAGTGCGCTCTGGATGAATCCGACTCCCCCGCCGGGCAGGAACGGCGAGGGGAACTTGAAGTCGATCTGTCCCGTGAGGAGCTGTACGTAGTTCTGGAGGCCGACGAACTCACCCAGACGAGCAGAGCCCGTCAGGGCGTCCGCCGACAGCGACATGAGGAACGTCGACGCCAAGGGGTAGATGGCGATGACGAGCAGGAGCAAGAGTGCCGGGATGAGGAGCAGATACGCGTACTGCGCCTCCGAGAGGTTCTCCATCCAGCGGGTGACCGCCGTAATGGGGCCCCCGCTCGTGCGAACGCCCTCCTCGGTTCGTTGTTCTGTTGCCATGTGTGTTCGTGTGACAGAGTGTACCGAGGGTACTTATGCGCTGTTCTCGATCTGCTCGAGCTGAGACTTCAGGTCGGACATCGCCTGCTGGGGAGTCTTCTCCTGCGCGTAGGCGGCGTTGACCTGACTGGCGATGCGGCCCGACTGCTGGGGCCAGACGACGGTGACGGGCCGCGGGATGGCGTTCTCGCCGGCCACCTTCAGCTGCTCCGTGTAGCGGCCGATGATGTCGACCTCCGCCGCGGCGTCGGAGTCGAGCAGCGTCGGCTTCGGCGGAATCCAGCCGATGATGCGGAACATCGCGAGCGCGAACGACTCCTTCATCATGGCGCGGAGCACGGAGACGGCGGCCTGCTTCTTCGCGGACGACGAGTTCGGGTTCATCGTCATGTGCCAGCCACCGAGCGCGGCGACCGGGCCACCCGTCATCGGGTACTCGGCCTCGTCGGCGGTGACACCGTAGGGGATGGGCATGACGCCGAGGTCCTCGCCGAAGGTGTCTTCGGCCCCGTTGATCGGGATGGCGTACGGCCAGTTGCGGTGCATGATGGCGTCGCCGCTCGTGAACGGCTTGCGCGATGGCTCCTCGGTCCACTGGAGGACGGCTTCGGGGGCGATGTTCCCCGCGAAGTCGCCGCCGATGCCCTCGGGGTCGTCCGTGCCGTGGATGAACGTCCGGACCATCTTGATGGAGTCGATGACCGGCTGCTCGTCGACCGTGATGGGGCGGTCGCCAATGGGGCCGAACAGGTACTGCGAGGGGTCGCCGAAGTACGCGCCACCCCACGAGGTCATGAACTCGTTGAAGTCACAGCACGAGAGGCCCTCGTAGACGTTCGCCTGGAACGTGTACCCGTACTCGACGTCGTTGGCGTCGAGCGCCTCCCGCGTGACCTGCGAGAACTCCTGCCACGACATGGACTCGGTCGCCCACGTCTCGAAGTCCGAGTCGCCGTAGCCCGCGTTCCGAAGGAGGTCCTTGCGGTACTGCATGGTCGGGAAGTCCGGGAACAGCGGAATCCCGTACAGGTCACCGTTCGGTCCCTGTGCGGTGTTGACCGACGCCTGGAAGTACTCGTCTTCGACCTCGCTCACCATCTCGCTCGGGAGCGACTGGCTCAGGTTCTGCAGCTGTTCGCGGGCGATGAACGGAATCGTCCATCCGCTGTCCATCATCATGAGCGTGGGGTCCTCGCGACCCGAGCTCAGCCACTGCTGGTACTGCGACTGGCGGTTGTCCGTGACCTGCGACCCGGCGAGGATTTCGACCGTGATGTTGTCCGGCAGGCCCGCGTCGGTCAGCGCCTGCTGGATCTCTTCGCTCGCGTTGGCGACGCGCGTGTCCGCCGCCCACTGAATCGTGATCTCTTCGGTCGGCTCCTCGGTGCTGATGGGCGTGTCCGTCGACCCACCGCTGCCGCCATCGGAGCCGCCACCGCCGTTACCATCGGAACTGCCGCCGCCGGTGCTCACACACCCTGCGAGCCCGACTGCGACCCCCGAGGCCCCTGCTGCCTTGACGAAACTCCGCCGCGACACACCCGATTCGCTGTCGTGTGGCTCAGTATCGACCATTACAGTTCGATGTGTTAGTATACCTCTTATTTATTCTTTCGGTAATTGTTACTACCGCAGTTGTAGTAAATTCGCCGTCATCACTACGCGTGAGCCCGAAGGTGGCCACCGGCTCATCCGACCGCCCCGAACCAGTCCCCTTCCGTAGGCGTATGTGACTTCACGACTTAATGCTTCAGTGGATCGGTGTCCGGACCGCGCAGACGCAACGACTTTACCGACCTCTCGACAACATCCGCCGACATGGACCCCGCGACCCGCGACTTCCTGCGCCGTCGGTTCAGCGCGTACTACGCGTCGACCGACGTCGACCTCCCGCCGGCGGCCGAGTCGCGCGAGTGGGGCTACATCCCGTGGACCGCCGGCGGGACCACGATGGTCCGACACAAAGCGCTCGTCGACCTCGGCGACGTCGGGACGTTCCTCGCCGACGAGGCGCCCCGACACGTGTACTTCTCGGCCGCCGAGTATCGGGCCCCCGGTGCTGGAACGATGGACGAGAAGGGGTGGCTGGCGGCCGACCTCGTCTTCGACCTCGACGGCGACCACCTCGACGGCGTCGACGAGTCGACGCCCTACCCGGAGATGCTCGAGCGGTGTAAGGGCGCGCTCGTCCGCCTCGTCGACCTCCTCACCGACGACCTCGGGTTCTCGAACGATGACCTCCAGGTCGTCTTCTCGGGAGGTCGTGGATATCACGTGCACGTGCGCGAGGAGAGCGTCCGGACGCTCGACTCGACGGCGCGGCGCGAGGTCGTCGACTACCTGCGCGCCATCGACCTCGACATCGACGGCCTCGTCCGGACGGAGACCAGGCGGGGAACGACGCGCCGGATGCTCAAGACCGAAGGCGGTTGGGGGGCGCGGACGCACCGCCGACTCCTCGCGTTCGTCGACGAACTCGCGGCGATGGACGAAGCCGACGCGACCGCGCGGCTCATGGAACTCGACGGCATCGGCGAGAAGCGCGCCCGAACTATCCTGGGCGCGTTCGAGACCACCCCGGAGGCCGTCCGAACCGGGAACCTCGAGGCCGGCGGCCCCGGCGTCAGAACGCTGGTCGAGTCACTCGCACGGGAGGTCGTCGCCGACGAGACGGCGCCCATCGACGAACCGGTGACGACGGACCTCCGACGGCTCATCCGGTTCCCGGGCAGCCTCCACGGCGGGACGGGGCTCGTGGTTCGCCGGCTCCCGGTGGCGGGTATCGAGTCGTTCGACCCGCTCGTCGACGCGGTGGCCGAGCCGTTCACCGACCGGGAGATACGGGTCGAGGTGACCGAGCCCGGCCCGGTGCAGATGGAGGGCGACAGCTTTAGGGTAGAGGAGGGTGTCGTGTCGGTTCGTGAGTGCGTCGGCGTGTTCCTCCTCGCGCGAGGGCGCGCGGAAGTCGTTCAGTCGTGACCCGGTCCGAGACGAGATGATCCCTAACAGATGAACCTCGAAGAGTTACGCAGTGTGCAACGGGCAGAGCGCCAGAAGGACAGCCTCCAGCACCTGCGGGACTCCTTCTACGAGGACGTCGCCGACTACGTCGCCCAGTTGAAAGACGAGCGCGAGCGGGCCGTCGAGGCGGCCGACGACCCCTTCGCCTCCGAGGACGTCCGCCAGCTGACAGACACCATCGAGTCGACACAGGAGGTCGCGAACGCGCTGTACGAGCGTCGCGTGGGCAAGGTCGTCAAACACGCCTCGTTCGCCGCCGCGGACATGGCGACGGACGAAGAGGGAATGACCACCGAGGAGCGGGAACTGTTCGACGACCTCGTCGCGCGTATCCGGCAGAACCGTGAGACGGTCATGACGACCCTCGAAGGGACGGGTGGGGCGAGCGCGGCCGGGAGTGGTCCGGTCGACGACGCGGTGCCGGAGGCGGGGGCGACCGGGGGACAGTCGTCCGACGTCGGACGTGACCGACCCGCCGATGCCTCGGACGACCTCCTCGTGGACGCGCTCGGGAACGAGTCCGCGGCCGGTGAGGCCGGTTCTCCGCCCGCCCCGCCGGACACGCCCGCTGCCGAAGAGACGACACCGGCCGGTGAGGCGGCGGAGACGGAGACGACGGACGGGGACCGGCCCCCCGAGGGGGTCGTGGCCGCCTCCGGCGATTCCAGCGAGGCGACGGCCGACGGTGCGGCCCCGACGGCCTCGGCCGTCGGCGACGAGTCGTCCGCGGACGAGACGACCGAGACGGACGAGGCCGGGACCGGCCTGACGCGGACGACACTGCGCATCACGGCGGACGTCGGGACCGTCTACGGCGTCGACGAGCGCGAGTACGACCTCGCGCGCGACGACGTGGTGATGCTTCCGACGACCAACGCCGACCCCCTCGTGCAGAAAAACGCGGCCGAACGCATCGACTGAGGACTGCCGTGAGCCGGGTCCGGATGTCGCTGCCCCGAGCGACTACCGGCAAGCGGTCACGGCAGTCATCAGGGTTCTTGCCATCCGCGACGCGAGTACGACCATGCTCGAAACTGGGACGACAGCCCCGACGTTCGAACTGCAGAACCAACACGGCGAGACAGTCTCGCTGACCGACTTCGACGGGTGGGTGGTCGTCTACTTCTACCCCCGCGCGGACACTCCTGGGTGTACCACCGAGGCGTGTGGCTTCCGTGACTCGCTCGACGCGTTCGAAGAACGAGGTATCTCGGTCGTCGGCATCAGCGACGACCCCGTCTCCGACCTCGCCGCCTTCGCCGAGAAACACGACCTCTCGTTCGACCTCCTGTCCGACGAGTCCGGCGAGGTCTCCGCGGCGTACGACTCCTACGGCGAGAAGAACATGTTCGGCAAGACGTTCGACGGGGTGTTCCGCAACACCTACGTCGTCGGTCCCGACGGACGGGTCGTCCGCGCGTACGAGAACGTCTCGCCGGAGGACCACGCGGAAGGCATCCTGCTCGACCTCGAAGACGAGTTATAAATCAGAAGAGCGACACCGCTCCAGTCTAGCGATTTGACACACCCGATTTCCGGTGAAACGAAGTCGTGTCGTCGCGCTGCCCGACGAGGTGTTCGGACCTGCGACTCGGGGGAGCGGGGTTAAGAACCTGTCGAAGGGACGGCTCGGTGTGGGTGTCGGGCTGTTCGGCGAAGCGGAGCGCGTCGAAGACGTGCGAGGACCCGAAAAAAGGTCCTACTGGAACGTCCGGCTGACCTCGGTCTCGGCGTCGCGTTCGACCTCGCTCTTCTTGAAGCGCTGTTCGATCTCCTCGTAGCGCCGGCGGGTCTCGTCGGTGACCGAAGGCGTGACCTCCTCGATGGCGCTCTCGAAGTGGTCCATCGTGATGCGGACGTTACCGACCGAGTCGCCGATCTCCTCTTTGGAGACGCTGCGGATGAACTCCCGGGAGGCGCTCATCGCGGCCTCGCGGCAGACGGCCTCGACGTCGGCACCGACGTAGCCCTCCGTCCTCGACGCGAGCGCGTCGAGGTCGACGTCGTCCGCGAGCGGCTTGTTCCGGGTGTGCACGTCGAAGATGGCCCGGCGGGCTGCCTCGTCGGGGACGGGCACGTGGACGTGTCTGTCCAGCCGTCCGGGGCGGAGGAGCGCCGAGTCGATGAGGTCCGGACGGTTCGAGGTGGCGATGACCACGACGTCCTCGAGCGCTTCGAGGCCGTCGAGTTCGGTCAACAGCTGTGAGACCATGCGTTCGCTCACGCCGGAGTCACCGGTGTTGCGGCCGCGCTCGGTCGCGATGGAGTCGATCTCGTCGAAGAAGACGACGGTCGGTGCGTTCTCCCGCGCCTTCTTGAACACCTCGCGGACGCCTTTCTCCGACTCCCCGACGTACTTGTTCAGCAGTTCGGGACCCTTGATGGAGATGAAATTCGAGTCGGCCTCGTTGGCGACCGCCTTCGCCAGCAGGGTCTTCCCCGTGCCCGGCGGCCCGTAGAGCATGACGCCCTTCGCGGCCTCCATATCCAGCTGCTGGAACACCTCGGGGTACTCCAGCGGCCACTGGATGGTCTCGCGGAGGCGCTCTTTCGTGCCTTCGAGCCCGCCGACGTCCTCCCAGGTGACGTCGGGGACCTCGACGAACACCTCACGCAGCGCGGAGGGCTCGATTCCCTTCAGCGCCTCCTTGAAGTCGTCGAGGGTCACCTGCAAGCGTTCGAGGATCTCGGCGTCGATCTCCTCGGCCTCGAGGTCGAGTTCGGGGCGAATCCGCCGCAGGGCGTTCATCGCCGACTCCTTGGCCAGCGACTCGAGGTCCGCGCCGACGAAGCCGTGGGTGTTGTCGGCGAACTCGTCGAGTTCGACGTCGTCTGCGAGCGGCATGTTCCGCGTGTGGACCTGCATGATCTCCTTGCGGCCCCCACGGTCCGGGACGCCGATCTCGATCTCGCGGTCGAACCGGCCGCCGCGCCGGAGCGCGGGGTCGATAGCGTCCACCCGGTTGGTGGCACCGATGACGACCACCTGGCCGCGTGATTCGAGACCGTCCATCAGCGAGAGGAGCTGGGCGACGACCCGGCGCTCCACGTCACCGCTCGTCTCCTCGCGCTTGGGCGCAATGGAGTCGAGTTCGTCCATGAAGACGATGGCCGGCGCGTTCTCCTCGGCCTCCTCGAAGATCTCTCTGAGCTGCTCTTCGGACTCCCCGTAGTACTTCGACATGATCTCGGGGCCCGAGATGGTGTGGAAGGAGGCGTCGATCTCGTTGGCGACGGCCTTCGCGATGAGGGTCTTCCCCGTTCCGGGCGGCCCGTGCAAGAGCACGCCCTTCGGCGGGTCGATGCCCAGCCGCGAGAACAGCTCGGGGTGGCGCATCGGCAGCTCGATCATCTCGCGGACCTGTTCGAGCTCGCGGTCGAGCCCACCGATGTCCTCGTAGGTGATGGAGGGGCCGCCGTCGCTCCCGGCCGAGGTCTCACGGATCTGCTCGGCGGGCTTCTGTGAGATCTCGACGTCGGTCGAATCGTTGACGACGACCGTCCCGGACGGCTGCGTCGATGCCACCCGCAACGGCACGGTCTGGTTCGACGAGGCCATGAAGCCGAAGCCCAGCGGGAGCTGGACGGTCTGCCCCTTCGTCACGGGCTGGCCGGCGAGCTTGTCGCGGATGTACGTCCCGATGTTCCCCCCGATGCGGAGGTTCTGCGGGAGGGCGACTGTCACCCGCGAGGCGGGCTTGACGTCCGCCTTCTCGACCTCGACGCGGTCGTCGATGCCGACGTTGGCCTGCTGGCGGAGTCGGCCGTCGATACGGATGACGCCCGTGCCCTGGTCTTCGGGGTAACCGGGCCACACCCGCGCGATAGTCGAACCGTTCTGTCCCTTGAGGCGGATGAAGTCGCCGCCCTCGAGACCGAGTTCTTCGGCGGCCTGGCGGTCGATCGCGGCGAGTCCGCGCCCTGCGTCCTTCTGTTTCAGCGGTCGAACGATGAGTTTCATACTGGGTCTGTGTGGTGTGTCTGTGGTGTCTGCGCTGTCGCCGGCCGCGTCACTTCGTGACCGTGATGGTCATGACGCCGTTCTGCACGGCGACGTCGGCGTCGGTGCCGGGGAGCTCGAACTCCGTCTCGGCGACCCTGTCGCCGGTGTCGATCACGACGATGGCGGTCGTTCCGACGACGTCGACGTCGATCGCGTCGTCGGCGACCCCGAGGTCGGCCGCGACGATCCAGCTGTCGTCGTACTCGTAGCGGCGGAGGAACCGGTCGTTGGCACCGGCGAACTGTTGGGTACTCATGATAGCAACTAACCACAAGTTAGCTTTATAAGTATATAAACCTTTCGCCAACGAATCGGCAGACAGCGTCCGGATACCGCTGAACGGTCGTGTTGCGGTTCCACCGTCGTCCCGGGCCGCGAGCCGGGTGGACGGGGCTTTATTCGGCCTCCCGATAGAGTGCTCACATGGACCGGATTACACACCATGGGCGGACCACGGTCGCCCGGACGCGGGGGCGAGACACCGACGGTCCGGGCCTCCTCTGCGTCCACGGGAGTGGTGGATCGCACGCGGCGTGGCGGGCGCAGTTCCGCCTCGCGGACACGACGCCGGTCACCGCGCTCGACCTGAGCGGGCACGGCGAGAGCGACGACGTCGACGCCGACCCGGGGTACGAGACCCTCTCGGCGTACGTCGACGACGTCGTCGCCGTCGCACGCGCGGTCGATGCGCGCGTGCTCGTCGGCAACTCGCTCGGCGGGGCCGTCGCACTCACGACCGCGCTCGAACGCGACCTCGACCTCGACGGCCTGGTCCTCACGGGCACGGGCGCGCGACTCGCGGTCCTCGACGACCTCCTCGCGTGGCTCGATGACGACTTCGACCGAGCCGTCCAGTTCCTGCACGAACCCGACCGGCTCTTTCACGAGCCGAGCGACGCGCTCGTCGAGGCCTCGACGGAGGTGATGTACGACGCCGGGCAGGCCGTCACCAGCCGTGACTTCCAGACGTGCCACGGGTTCGACGTCCGCGACCGCCTCGAGGAGGTCACGACCCCCAGCGTCGCCGTCGTCGGCGTGCACGACCAGTTGACACCGCCGTGGTACCACGAGTACCTCGCCGACAACCTCCCCGCGTGCTCGTACGAGGAAGTCCCCGACGCGGCCCACCTGGCGATGCTCGAACAGCCGGCCGCGTTCAACGCGGCGGTCCGTGCGTTCCTCGACGACCTCGCCGACTGACTCGCTGGCCGGCGTTCCGCGCGCACCGCTTATCCGTCTCGGCTCGCTAGAGGAGTCGATGAGCGACGACGAGGACGTGACCGTCACGGTCACTTACTACTGTCCGCACTGCGGCGCGCTGGCCGAACTCGAACGCGACGCGTACCTCGCCGACAAGGCCGTCACGCCGTACCCGTTCGAGGGCTGGACGTACGCCGCACCCGACGACGCGTACGAATCCGCCGAGGGAGTCCGGTTCGTCTGCGGTGACGAGACGCTGAAAGACGGCGAGGAAGGCTGTGGCGAGCCGTTCTACCTGAGCTTCGTCAAGTACGAGGACGGACGAGAGATCGACCCGCGCCAGCCCACCGAGCGCGTCGAACTGAGCGACGGCGTCAGTCCCCGTGGCCCGCGCGGTCCGCGCGGTCCGTCGGGGCCGACGGGGTAGCCTCCCTATCGACGGCCCGGCCGAACGGGCCGATGAGCGTGGTGAGACCGGTGAGACCTGAGATGGGTCGCGTGGGGAACAGTGCCGCCTCCCGCGCCCCCTGGGCCGTGCGCACCCGTGACGACGAGACGGGACTGCTCCCGCACGTGTAACTCGCGACTGGACGAGGAAAGACGGTGACGCCCGTTCCCAGTCGTCTGTAACCGGCGTGGGCTTCTTCGAGCCGACTCAGCCTTTGATGTTACACACCGGGAACGTCCGGGCGACCGTCTCACCGATTCCCAGCGCGTCCGAGACGCGGACCACCTCGTCGACGTCCTTGTAGACGCCGGGGGCCTCTTCGGCGACGGTCGCACCCGACTGGGCCTTCACGTATATCTGCTGACCCTCGCGGAGTTCCGACTGCACGTCGCCACCCCAGAACTCCTTTTTCGCCTGCGTCCGGCTCATCAGCCGGCCCGCGCCGTGGGCCGTCGACCCGAAAGAGCGTTCGAGCGAGCGGTCGCCGCCCCGAAGGACGTACGACCCCGCGCCCATGCTCCCGGGGATGATGATGGGCTGGCCGACGTCGCGGTACGCCGGTGGGACCTCCTCTCGTCCCGCGGGGAACGCCCGCGTGGCCCCCTTGCGGTGGACGTACAGTTCGCGCTCGCGTCGTGCCACACCCTCGTTGTACGCGGTCGGCACGCCGTCCTCGTCGACGGCGACCTCGTGGACTTCCTTCTTCGCGATGTTGTGTGCGACGTCGTACAGCAGGTCCATCTCGAGGCTCTCCCACGGCGTTCCGAAGACGTCGGCGAACACCTCGCGGGTCCGGTGCATGATGAGCTGACGGTTGACCCACGCGAAGTTGATGCAGGCGCACATCGCGCGGTAGTACTCGTCGGCGAGCGCCGACCCGGCCGGCGCGGCGGCGAGTTCGCGGTCGGGCAGTTCCGCGAGGAGGTCGCCGTGTTCCTTCTCGATGCGTCGGAGGTAGTCCGTACAGGTCTGGTGGCCCAGCCCGCGAGAGCCACAGTGGATGAGCACGACGACCTGGTCTTCGGTCAATCCGTACGCGTCCGCGACGTCCTCGCGGAAGACGTCGGTGACGCGCTGGACCTCGAGGAAGTGGTTGCCCGACCCGAGCGACCCGACCTGGTTCTTCCCCCTGTCCTTGGCCTTCTGCGACACCGCGTCGGCGTCGGCTTCGGGTCTGAACCCCTCGTCCTCGCAGTGGGTCAGGTCGTCCTCCACGGCGTAGCCGCGTTCCAGTGCCCACCGCATCCCGTCTTCGAGGATGCGTTCGACCTCGGCCGCCGAAGTCTCGACGACCCCGCCGCCGCCGAGCCCCGAGGGGATGGCCTCGAACAGGGCGTCGACGAGTTCCTGTTCGCGGCCCTGGACGTCCTCGTAGGTGAGGTTCGTCCGCATCATCCGGACGCCACAGTTGATGTCGTAGCCGACCGACCCGGGCGAGATACAGCCCGTCTCGACGTCCGTCGCGCCGACGCCGCCGACGGGGAAGCCGTACCCCTGATGGCCGTCGGGCATACACACCGCGTAGTCCGCGATGCCGGGGAGGTGTGTCGCGTTTCTGAGCTGCGAGAGCGTCTTGTCGTCGCCGATCTGTTCGAGGAGCGCCTCGCTGGCGAAGACGCGCGCCGGGACGCGCATCTCGCCCTCGCGTTCGATTTCCCAGACGTACTCGGAGACCTGTTCGAGCGTGACGTCGCCGAACTGGCGTGTGGTCATACCTCTACTCTCGACGCGTTCGGTGGAAAGGGTTCCGTCCCTGGGGCCGGTCAGTCGGCGGTGCTCGGAGACTCGTCCAGCGGGTTGGGGACCGCGTCGGGCACCTCACGCGCGGCCCACGCGTCGAACGAGAAGGGGCCGGCACCGGTGACGAGCAGCGCGCTCACGAGGCCGAACACCGAGATGTGTGCGACGACGGGGTCGTCGGGGAGGCCGAAGAGCGTCGTCGTCAGGAGGAGGAACGCCACGCCGGAGAAAAAGCGGGTGAAGACGCCGAAGAGCAGGGCGAAGCCGACGGCCATCTCGGTGAGGCCCGCCCCGACGACCCAGAGCGCGGGGTCGACCGGCACCACCGCGGTGAGGTCGTACTTGGCGACGACGGCCAGCGAGTCGCCGGGGTTCGCGAGCTTCTGGACCACACCGAGGTAGACGAACGCCACCCCCATGCCCGCACGGAGGACGAGCGGGACGTACTGTCTGAAGCCGTCGACGCGCGCGACGACGGGGACGGCCACGCGCCGGTAGAAGGGGTCGATTCGCGAGTACAGCGTGCGGTCGTCGGCGGCCATGCGTGCGATAACCTGGTCGGCGCTCGGGCGCCCCCCGCCGACGAGTGCGATGGCGAGGAAGCCCGGGACGTACTCGAACGCGAGGAGCAGGTCGGGCGAGGCGGCGAGCGCGGCGAGGTAGACGGCGAGCCCGAACGAGGCCACCAGTCGGGTCCCGAACCCGAAGAGGAGCAAGAACCCGACGGTGATGCCGAACAGCCGGACGAGCGTGGGTTCCGCGGGGGTGAACACGGGAGTGAACAGGTAGCCCGCGAAGCCCGCCCCCACGAGCGGCAGGCCGACGCTGAGCCGGAGCAGCCACGGGAGCAGGTCGCGGTAGCCCGCGAGCAACTCCCGCAGGAGGAGCACGTCGCGGCGGACGGGACGGACACGGAGGTACGCGAGGAGCGAGACGGCCCCGACCCCGGCACCACCGGCGAGCAGCACCGCGTTCACCGGCTCGGCGAGTGTCGAGAGCAGGAAGCCGAGCGGGTCGACCGCGTCCCCGCCAGGCGTGACGTACTGGACGTGCGCGCGAGCAGGTGTGGCGAACGCGGCCGCGAACGCAACGCTCAGCAGTACGGTCGTTCCGGCCGACCACTTCCGGCGGACATTCATCACTCACATCTGAGTACTCGAGCGACCTAAGCAGTGCGCCCCTTCGCCCGTCACCCCGAGGACGATCACGAACGTTCGGCCGTGTTAGACGTCGAAGACGACGTACGCCTCCCAGCCGTCGTCGCCCGCTTCGAGTCGCATCTCCGAGTACGTCACCGCCTTGACGTCGCGCGCGTCGACGCGCTCGAACGGAACCCCTCGTGCCCGGCCCTCGACGCGCCACTCGCCCGTCGCGTCGGCCGGCTCCGAGACGACGGCCTCGTTGTCGGCGGGGAGGACGCCGCGGACGTCGCGCTCGTAGATGAGCTGGTCGAGGTAGTCGAACAGCAGCGCCTCGCGTGACTCGGCCTCGACGGTGAACGACATCGGTTCGTCGGCCTCGTCAGGCGGGGGGACGTCGTCACACATCGCCGCCGTGAGGCCGTCGGCGACGGCGGCGAACACGCCCGAGAGGGTGGCGGCCTCGGCTTCGACGGCGACGTCGGCGGTGTGGTCGCGGAGCCGGAACGTCATCGTGAGTCCCCCCGGTCCGCGTCGCGGTCGCGTCCGGCACGCTCGGCGGGTCGGCCGTCGGTCCGGTCGCGGTCGTCGGGGTCGCGGTCGGCCCGTTCTGCCGGCCGGGACTGGGTCGCGTCGCGCGCCTCGCGGGCACGGTCTGCCTCGCGGGCCGGACGCGTGCGGTCGGGGTCGCGGTCGGCGTCGGGGTCACGCTCCCGTTCGACGATGTGTCGGGGGCGACCGGCGAACTCCGGGTCGACGTCGGCGCGGTATCGTGCCGCTCTGTCGCGGTTCGTCCGCCGACCGAAGGACGTCGCCGCGCCCGGCTGCGTTCGCCGGTCGACGACCTCTCCCTCGGCGAGCGTCCTGATTTCGTCCCCGGAGAGGCCGCTCTCGAGTTCGGAGTCCGCGATGGCGACGCCGCTCGTGACGATGGTCTGGACGCCTTCCTCGACGGTGAGGTCGACGTCCATCACGCGGTCGACCGGCAGGTGGACGAGGTGTCCGCCCATCACGGGGTTCGGTGCCATCGGGAGGAACATCGTGACCATCTCCTCGTGCGGCGTCGGGTCGGCGAGCGCCTCGGGCGTCGCCGTCGTGACGAAACCGAGCGTGTACGAGCCCTCGTGGGGGAACTCGACGAGCTTCACCTCGCGGAAGCTCTCGGTGTCCGAGGAGAGGACGACGTCGGACATCTGCCGGAAACTCTCGTAGATGGACCCGAAGCCGGGGATGCGCGTCGCCGCGCGGTCGAAGTAGTGGACCGCCTGCTCGCCGTAGCGCGAGCGCTCGACGACGAAGCCGACGCCGAAGACCCCGGCGAGGACGACGACGGGGATGGACAGCTCCAAGAGGAGTTCGGCCGACACGACGAGGCCGGGGACGACGACGATACGGTCCGAGAGCGAGAAGAGCGCGGCGACGAGCGCGAGATACCGGTAGAGCGTGTTGAACAGGAAGGCGAAGACGAACGTCGTGAGGAGGACGGGGACGAAGACGGCGACACCCGTGAGCAGCGACTCACGGACGACGTCGGTCAGAGAGCGCACGGGGGTCCGCTCGGACAGCTGCGCCATACCATCACCTGTGAGTGGTGCCTACCAAAACGTTCCGGGACTCGCGCTCGTCTGGGCCCGCACGGCGGCTCCGGTCGACAGAACGGACGGGTTTTGTCCGTCGCCGCTGACTCGTGAGTCGAGAGATGGTCTCAACACTCGCGTGGGTCGCGCTCGCGCTCGCCGTCCTCGGCGTCGTCGGGAGCCTCCTGCCCGCCGTGCCGGGCGCGACGCTCTCGCTCGCCGGCCTCCTCGTCTACTGGTGGTCGACGGGGTACGCCGACCCCTCGCTCGTCGTCGTCGTCGGCTTCGTCCTCGTCGCCGCCGTCGCGAGCCTCGTCGACGTCGCCGGGAGCGCGCTCGCCGTCCGTGCGGGGGGCGCGTCGCCGCTCACCGCCGCGGTCGCCCTCGTCGCCGGACTCGTCCTCGGTCTCGTCACCGGTCCCCTCGGGTTCGTCGTCGGCGTCGCGGGCGCGGCCTTCGCCGTGGAGTTCTACCGCACGGGGGAGTCCGAGGCGAGCACCCGTGCCGCACTCTACGCGACCGTCGGCGTCCTCGGCTCGGCCGTCGTCCAGTTGCTCCTCACGCTGAGCCTGCTGGTCGCGCTCGTCGCCGTCGTGTTCGTCTGACTGCCGACAGCTCCCGGCCATTGGGTGGCAGAGCTGTGCCATCCAACGCCGGGAGCTGTGACGTCAGTCCGTGGTGTCGGCGACGGCGCGGACGGGCGCGCCGTCCGCGTCGAGGGCGAGCGGGTACGCGTGCAGCTCGAACCGCGGCGGCACGCGCGCCAGTCCGGTCAGGTTCTCGTAGATGAGTCGGTCCGCACCGAGGAGTGTGTGGTGAGCGCCGAACCCCGTCGGCTCGTCCTCGCTCGCGTTCGGACTCGGCGTCGGGTCGACGTTCAGCGCGTCGGTGGCGACGTGGTAGTCGTGTTCGACGCACCACGCCGCGGCCGCCTCGGTGAGGTACGGGTGGTCGAGATACCGGTCGGTCCCCCAGTGGTCGTCCCACCCGGTGTGGAGGACGAGGAGGTCGGCGTCCGTCGCTTCGGGGAGGTCAGCGACGTCGATCGGCGCTCTGGCGTCACGTCGGACGTCGGCCACCTGCGCGTCGAACCGGAAGGTGTCGAGCGAGAACTCACCCAGCGTCTTCCCGTCCCGTTCGGTGTGGCTCGGCGCGTCGACGTGGGTGCCGGTGTGACTCCCTATCGAGAGAGCCGTCACCCGGTAGCCGTCGGCGTCGAATCCGGCGTGCGGCGAGAGGGCAACGTCGGGGTCGTCCGGGTACGTCTGCATCCCCGTCTCCAGCGGGTGTGAGAGGTCGTACGTGGGCATACGTCCGACTTCTCAGTGGAGGAGTTACGTCTTGTCGTGTGAATACACACCACAACGTTTATGCGTCGCATTGTAGACTGTGGATAACATGTGGCATAACGTTACCACCGTCCGCCGCGCCGTGTGCGCCGCACGCGCGGGTCGGGGGGAGGGACAGGATGGTTAGTCAGACCGGCGGCTTCGCGCTCCTCGCGCTGTGGGGGGCGCTCATGATCGGACTGACGTACTACATCTACCGGCGACAGGGCGTGACCGACACCCGCGAGTTCATTACCGCGGGCGGGCGGGCGCAGGTCGGCCTCACCACTGCCTCGTTCGCCGTCACGTGGATGTGGGCCGGGGACATCCTCGGCGTCCCCGAGTACGTCGGCTTCGTCGGCGTCGCGGGCATCTGGATGTACGCCGCGCCCGCCGTCCTCTCGTCGTTCGTCGTTATTCCCTTCGCCCTGCGGATGCGCAAACTGTTCCCGCAGGGGCTGACCTACAGCGAGTACTTCATCGAGCGGTTCGACAAGCGCGCCCACCTCGCGGTGGTGTTCGTCATCCTCTACACGATGGTGCTCGGCGGCGTCATCCAACTGTACGTCGGCGGCGCGGTCATCGGCGGACTCACCGGCATCGACACCAACGTCGTGATGGCCGTGCTCATGGGCGTCATCGGCGTCTACATCCTCCTCGGCGGCCTGTGGGGGTCGATGACGACCGACTTCATCCAGTTCGTCTCGGCCGTCGTCCTCACGCTCGTGTTCGTCCCCATCCTCCTGTTCGAGGCCGGCGGTCCCGGCGTCGTCTACACCAACATGGTCCAGAACCTGGGGTCGGACGCGTCGAGCTTCCTCTCGATGGCCAACTTCGCGCCCATCGAGGACTTCTTCCTCCCGTACGCGCTCGGTCTCGGCGTCTGGGGCGTCGTCTCGCTGGCGACGTGGCAGCGCATCTTCGCCGTCCGCCGCGACAAGACCTCCCGCTTTCTCACCATCGGCGGCATCGGGGTGTTCACGACCATCGCCATGTACGCCGTCATCGGCTTCGTCGGGTTGGCCGTCTTCACCGACGTCGCACCCGGTAACCTCTCGGTGGAGACGCTCTCGCTCCTGCCGGAGTGGGCGACCATCGTGTTCTTGCTCGTGACGTTGATGGTGCTCGGGTCGTCGACGGACTCGTATCTGACCGCCATCGCCTCGCTCACCTCCCGCGACATCTACTACCGCCACCTGAACACCGACGCGAGCGACGGACAGCAACTCCGCG
This sequence comes from Salinigranum halophilum, assembly GCF_007004735.1. Taxonomy (NCBI): domain Archaea; kingdom Methanobacteriati; phylum Methanobacteriota; class Halobacteria; order Halobacteriales; family Haloferacaceae; genus Salinigranum; species Salinigranum halophilum. Next base: position 266,100 of record NZ_SSNL01000004.1, on the reverse strand, counting down.
TCGCCCGCGTCGCCAGCATCGGTTTCGCGGCCATCATCTTCGTCGGCACCGTCTTCGCCATCGACAGCGTCGGCTTCATCGAACTGCTGCTCATCGGTGGGATCGGCGCGAGCGCGCTCGTCGGTCCCTTCGCCCTCTCTTTGTTCTGGCGGAAGGCCTCTTCGGCCGGCTTCGTCACCGGTGTCCTCGTCAGCCAGGTCGCCACCGGGTTCTTACTCGCGTCGACCGTCGGCGTCATCTCGGGCGGCGTGACGCTGAAGCTCTGGGAGATCATGGCCGTCGGCCATCTCGTCTCGACGGGGCTGACGCTCGTGGTGAGCCGGCTCGCCCCGGACGACTTCGCGTTCGAGGACATCGCACAGGAGGGCTCGGAGATGCTCGCCGACGGCGGGGCGGCGGTCGAAGACGAGGGTGAGCGCCGATGATGGGTGAGACGCTCTTCACGGCGCTCATCGCCCTCTTCTGGGTCGCCGAGTTCGCCTTCGCGGGCGTGGTCGTCTACTGGTTCGTCAGTCAGGGCTTCGCCGACGAGGAGAAGGGGGCCGCAAGCGGCGTCAAGCCGCTCGAGTCGAAGCGGGTCACGCGCAACTCGCTGTTGATGTGGGGTGGTTTCTTCCTCGCGCTCGTCCTGCTCATCGTCGTCGGTGCCTGAGGTTCTTCGCGCCGCTACTCCGCCTCGACGCCCTCCTCGGCGAGGGCCGCGCGGACGACCGAGGCGGGCTCGAACGCGCTTCGAGCGACGGGTTCTCCGAGCGTCTCCCACGAGTCGACGAGCGACCGCTCTGCCAGCAGCGCGATGGACAGTTCGCCGATGCCCCCGTACGTGAGCGACGCGAAGTCCCAGCTCGGCTCGCCCCGCGGGAACGGCCCGGACTCGCGGGGACGGCGGATGTCGAGGACGCCACCGACGTTTGCGGTCGTCGCCAGCGCGAGGTCCTCGCTCTCGGCGAACCGGGTGAGCGGAAACTCGCGGTTGTCGACGATGAGGACACCCATCTCCTCGGCCAGGACGGCGTCGACGTCGGTGCGGCCGGCCTCGATGAGGAGGCTCACCACGTCCATCGTCGACCCCTCGCCGCTCAGCGTGTCGATGTACCTGTTGACCGTCTCGTCTCCCGGACGGTACTCCACCAGCCCGGCGGTCGTGAGGTCGACGTCGATGCCGCGCGAGAGGAGCACCCCGTCGAGGGTGATGCTCGACGGGAGCTTGAGTTCCACCGACGCACCGGTCACGCGCGCGGCGACCATCGCCGGGCCCAGCGGCGACGCACCGAGTGCTTCCAGTGCGTCGAACGCCGCGGGAGCGTCGTCGACCGGGACCTCGGCGGTACAGGGGAGGAGTTCGCCCGCGTCCTCCGTCGGGTCGTACGTGACCTGGCTCGTGAGCGTCGCGATGCGTTCGCGCACCTGTCGCAGCCGGCCGCCGACGTCGCCACGGTCGAGTTCGGCGTCCCCCGCCTCGGTGAGTCGGCGGCCCTTCCCGGGCACCTTCTGGGTGAAGCCGGCCTCGTCGAGGTCCGACAGCATCAGCCGGACCGTTCGGCCCTTGATGTCGTAGCCGCGCTGCTGTAGCAGGTCGACGAGGCGGATGCTCCCGATGGGCTCGTTCGCCCGGATGAGCCGCAGGAGGTCGTACGTTCGACGGTCGAGGTCGACGGGCATCGTTGGTCACACACTCTCCCCGCCCCACATAGGCGTGCTGTTCGACCCGACCACACGTCTCGACCACGTGCGGCAGTCGACTTCCACCGTCTGTCCCGTCCCGGTAGTCGGCCGCTCGACGGGTGACCCACGGCGCTCGTGGCCACCACACTCGTTTCATGCGACAGTTCGTCGGCGTACTGGGGGGTGGCTTCGACTGCCGTGTCGCAACCGAATTTTTAATACCGCCTCTCACAGACTCATCGAAAGGCGGAAGTGAGCTTCCACAATGAACGGTGAGATATGATGGACGAACGAACCGAAACGCGCGCCGAGACGTTCCGTGAGCGGACGACGGGAGCGTCGGTCGAACTGCCCTACGCGGGAATCGACACGTTCCTGAAGTCCTCCCTGCGCTCACCGAGCGACGTCGCGGGCGTGGACGCGGCCGTGCTTGGTGTACCGTACGACGGTGCCGTCTCGAACCGGCCTGGCACGCGGTACGGCCCGGGGGCTATCCGCGAGGCCAGCGCGTGGTGGGCCTACCTCTCGGGCTACAAGGGCGGGTTGACGAACATGCGCACTGGCCGCGAGGTCGACTTCGGCGCGCTCGACCTGGTCGACTGCGGTGACGTCCCCGTCTTCCCGATGGACTACGAGACCACCGCCGAGAGCGTCACCGCCCACGTCGCGACCGTGGCGGCCCAGGGAGCGATGCCGGTCCTCCTCGGCGGCGACCACTACTGCACCTTCCCGTCGGTACGCGGCTTCGCCGAGGGAATCGACGCCGACAGCGTCGGGGTGGTCCAAATCGACGCCCACACCGACACCGCGGCCGAGAGTCCCGTCTTCGGCGAGCACTTCCACGGCTCCAGCACCCACCACATCGCCGACACCGAGTTCTGTGACTACGAACACGTCGCGCAGGTGGGGATTCGGGGGTACGAGTCGCCGGCGTTCTTCGAGTTCGCCGACGAGACCGGGCTGACGCTCTACACGCAGGGCGACGTCGCCACGCAGGGAATCGCCTCGGTCGTCGAGGCGGCCATCGATAGCGTCTCGGCGGGTACCGACGCCGTCTATCTCACGTTCGACATCGACGCGGTCGACCCGAGCGTCGCCCCCGGAACGGGGACGCCCGAACCCGGTGGGCTCACCGCGGACGAGGCGTTGACCGTCATGGAGACAGCCGGGGCCCGCGACGAGGTGGGAGCGGTCGACCTCATGGAGGTCGCACCGGGCTACGACCCGACGGACGGCACCCAGCGGCTGGCGGCGTACCTCCTCGTGACGTTCCTCGAACGCCAGTTCGCCGAGTGAGTCCGCGGCCACCGGGGCAGACGGACCGGCGAGGCGTCGAATGCTTAGAACTATACCCCGTTCTCGTCTGATACGTGGTATGTACCCGGCGCTCGGGACGATTCACGTCCTCCACGTGGACGACGAGCCGGACTTCACCGCGATGGCTGCTGCGTTCCTCGAACGAGAAGACGACCGGTTCGAGGTCGAGACCGCGCCCAGTGCGCGCGAGGGACTCGCGCGGTTGGCCGCCGGACACGTCGACTGCGTCGTCTCCGACTACGACATGGCCGGACAGAACGGAATCGAGTTCCTCGAAGCCGTCCGCGAGGCACATCCGGAGCTCCCGTTCGTCCTCTTCACCGGGAAAGGGAGCGAGGAGGTCGCCAGCGAGGCCATCTCGGCGGGCGTGACGGATTACCTCCAGAAGGAGACGGGCACGAGCCAGTACACGCTGCTCGCGAACCGCATCGTGAACGCGGTCGAACAGCACCGGGGTCGCGTCGCGCTCGCGGACAGCGAGAAGCGCCTCTCGCTGTTCATCGAACAGTCGCCGCTGGGGGTCCTCGAGTACAACGAGGACTTCGAGATCGTCCGGCTCAACGGGGCCGGCGAGGAGATCCTCGGATACGCCGAGGAGGAACTGGTGGGCGAGACCTGGGAGGCGCTCGTGACCGACGCCAGCTACGAGAACGTCGACGCGGTCACCGACGCCCTCTCGGAGGCAACCGGCGGCTTCCACAGCGTCGACGAGAACGTGCGCAAGGACGGGACACACATCGTCTGTGAGTGGCACAACCGGGTCGTGACCGACGAGGACGGCTCGGTCGTCGCCGTCTTCTCGCAGTTCCAGGACGTCACCGAACGCACCGAGCGCGAGCGGGAACTGGAGGCGACGCGGCGCCGGCTCGAAGCCATCCTCGAGAACACGACGACGCCGATGTTCATGAAGGACGACGAGGGGCGGTACGTCTTCGTCAACCAGAGCCACCGTGAGCTGTTCGACGTCGACGACGAGGAGATCATCGGGCGGACCGACTACGACCTGCTCCCGGAGGAGATGGCCGACGAGGTGACGGCGAACGACCACGCCGTCTTCGCGCGCAACGAGCCAATCGAGACCGAAGAACGGGTCTCCGTCGACGGCGAACCGCGGACCTTCCTCTCGACGAAGGTGCCGATCTACGACACGGGCGAGCGGTCCGACCCCGACGAGCCAGTCGCGGTCTTCGGCGTCGCCGTCGACATCACCGAGCGCACCGAGCGCGAGCGGGAGCTGAAACGCTACGAGAGCCTGGTGAACACGATGCAGGAGGCGGCCTGTATCTACGACGCCGACGGGCGGTTCGAGGTCGTCAACGAGTACCTCGCGGCGTTCTACGGCACCACCCGGGAGGAGCTCGTGGGCCAACAGAGCGGCCTCGTCCCGCACGTCCGCGCCGAGGGAGACGGCGACAGGTATCAGGAACTCCTCAACGGGGAACGCGAGGCGGTCTGCGGTGAGCTCGAAGTCGAGTTACGCGGCCACGGGCCGGAAACCCTGGAGTACCGGCTCACGCCGCTTCGCATCGACGGGGACGTCGAGGGCGTCATCGGCGTCGCTCACGAGATAACGAGCTTCAGAGAGCGCGAGCGGGAACTCGAGCGACAGAACCAGCGGCTCGACTCGTTCGCCAGCGTCGTCTCACACGACCTGCGGAACCCGCTGAGCGTCGCCGACGGCCGGCTCGAACTCGCGATGGAAGCGTGCACCAGCGAGCACCTCCCGCCCGCGGCGCGCGCGATTCGACGGAGCCAGACGCTGGTCGAAGACCTCCTGACACTCGCTCGAGAAGGCGAACGCGTCCAGGACACCACCACTCCCGTCGACGTCGCGACGCTCGCGGCCGAGTGCTGGGACCCCGCCGTCGCGAGTGACGCGGCCCTCGTCGTCGAGACCGAGCGGACGGTCCGAGCCGACCGCGGTCGCCTCCAGCAACTGCTGGAGAACCTCCTCACCAACGCCGTCGACCACGGGGGGACGACCGTGACCGTCGGCGACTACCCCGGGGGGTTCTACGTCGCCGACGACGGCCCCGGCATCCCCCGCGACGAGCGCGAACGGGTGTTCGAGGCGGGGTACTCGACCGACCCGGAGGGGACCGGGTTCGGCCTCGCCATCGTCAGGGAGATCGCCGAGGCACACGGGTGGACCGTCAGGGCGACCGACGGCGACCGCGGCGGTGCCCGGTTCGAGGTCACCGGCGTCGACGACGTGTGAGCCGGGGGAGAGCCTACGGGTGTGCGAAGTAGACGAGGCTCTCGTCGCCCGACTGCGCGCCGTCCGCGGCCACCTCGTCGACGCGGACGAAGCCGATCCGCTCGAACTGTACCACGTCGTCCGCGTCGCGGTCGGCGAAGCCCGGTTCGGTGCGGCCCATCACGTCGCCGTCCATCGTGCGCATCCGGACGGGGAGTGAGCCGTCGGCGGGGACCCAGTGGACCACGTCAACGTCGCCCTCGCGGACCACGTCGATGTCGTCGCCCGTGAACTCGAACGCGTCGCGGGTGTGGCGGACGCAGCCGTACCCTTTCAGCCAGACACGCTCGCCGTTGGCGGGGACGTCGTCGGGTTCGACCAGGACGGCACCCGCGACCGGGATGTGTCGCCGCCCGCGCTCCTCGTGGTCGGGGTGGACCGGGGGCTCGCCCGCCTCGGGACCGGCGACGACGGCCTTCTCGACCCCGTCGCGCACGAAGAAGCACCGGTCGCTCGCGTCGTCGACGAGGTCACGGTTCTTCGCGTAGACCGAGGACATCGAGAGGTCGACGTTGGAGGTGGAGGTGCCCAGTTCGATCATCGCCTCGACGACCGCCTCGCCGCGGATGCCGCGTCGCCGGAGGCTCCCGAGCGTGGGCGCACGCGGGTCGTCCCAGCCGTCGAGGTCGCCCGCCTCGATGAGCGCTTTCAGCGTCGAGGTCGAGAGCTTCACGTCGTAGGCGTCGACGTTGACGTGGCCCCAGTGGATGACCTCCGGATACTCCCAGTCGAAGTAGTCGTAGACGAACTGCTGGCGCTTCGCCGAGTCCTGCAGGTCGATGCCGCGGATGATGTGGGTGATCCCGAGCAGGTGGTCGTCGACACCGGACTGGAAGTCGAGCATCGGCCAGCATCTGTACTCGGCGGCCTCCTCGCGCGGGTGGGGCGTGTCGATCATCCGGAACCCGACCCAGTCGCGCAGCGCGGGGTTCTTGTGTTCGATGTCGGTTCGCACGCGAAGCACCATCTCTCCCGAGGCGTACTCGCCGTTCACCATCGCGTCGAACTCCTCGCGGGTGGTCTCCGTCGATTTGTCCCGGTGGGGGCAGGCCTCGCCGGCGTTCTTCAGGTCGGAGAACTCCGCTTGGGGACACGAACACGTGTACGCCCCGCCGGCGCCGATGAGGTCGTGGGCGTACTCGTAGTACGTTTCGACCCGGTCGGAGGCTTTCACGACCTCGTCGGGTTCGAACCCGAGGTAGTCGATGTCGTCGAGGATTGCGCCGTACGCGTCCAGGTCGGGCCGCTTCGTCTCGGGGTCGGTGTCGTCGAAGCGGACGACGAACTCGCCGTCGTATCTTTCTTTATAAGTGCCGATGACCGCCGGCATCCGGGCGTGGCCGATGTGCCACGGACCGTTCGGGTTCGGCGCGGCGCGCATTCGGACCTGTTCGTACGCGTCGGCGTTCGGGAGGTCGGGCAGCGTGTGGTCGTCGCCCTCCTCGTCGGCGTCGAGTTCGTCGGCCCGCTCGGGAGCGAGTTCCTCCAGGCGGGCGCGTTTCTCCTCGGTATCCATCGCGTTCACCTGCTGGACGACCCCGGCGACGACACCGGGAATCTCGTCGCCGTGCGGTCGGAAGTCGGGGTTCTCGCCCATCATCGGCCCCATCACGGCACCGACGTCGGCGTCGCCGTCGTGCTTCAGCGCGTTGAACAGGGCGTGGGCTTCGGCGACCTGTTCGACGCGCTCGCGGAGTTCGTCTTCCATTGTCTCCTTGTCGGAAAGGGGTCGGCAAAAGAGACCCGGATTCCCGGCCTCGGTGGGCGACGGTGCACGCGGGCAGGGGTACGTGACTAGTTACCACGCCGAGGTGTATGAGTGTTTCGCGGCTGTCGACGGAGGTATCTGGCGAACGGTGTGTGTCGTCGGCGCGTCGCCGACAGACGTGGCCAGTCGGCGAGCGACCGCCGCGACGGCGCTCAGTAGCCCCGGGTGATGAGGTAGTCCGCGATGTCAGCGAGGAGGCTCCGCGCGTCGTTCTCCGGGAGCACCTCGAGTCGCGACTTCGACCGTTCGACGAGGTCTTGCGCCGTCGTCCGGGCGTAGTCGATGCTTCCGGCCTCCTCGAGCACCGAGACGGCCTCCTCGACTTCCGCCTCCGACAGGTCCTCGGGGTGGTCGGCGTCGACGAGGGTGTCGACGTCGACGCCCTGCTGCCGGGCGTGGAGCGTGATGAGCGTCTCTTTGTCCTCGACGAGGTCCGACCCGCGCTGTTTGCCCAGTCGCTCCGAGGGGACAGTGAGGTCGAGGACGTCGTCTTGAATCTGGAAGGCGCTCCCAGCCTCGATGGCGTACTGGTGGAGCGCGTCGACGACCTCGTCGTCGGCGTCCAGCAGGATGGGCGGGATGGCCGCCGCGGCCCCGTAGAGGACGGCGGTCTTCGACTCGACCATCTCGAGGTACTCGTCGGGGGCGACCTCCGTGCGTCCCTCGAAGTCGACGTCGAGCGCCTGTCCCTCGCAGATGTGGGTACACGTGGTGGCCAGCTTCCGGGTGGCGCGGAGGCCGTTCTCGGGCCGCGCGCCGGTGTCGGTGAGTATCTCGAACGCCTTCGAGTACAGCGTGTCGCCCGCGAGGATGGCGGTATCGACGTCGTACTCCTTGTGGACGGCAGGCACGCCCCGCCGGAGGGCGTCGTCGTCCATGATATCGTCGTGGATGAGCGTAAACGACTGGATGACCTCGATGCTCATCCCCGCCGCGAGGATGTCGATTCGGTCCCCGGTGAGGGTGGGGAAGTCGGTGTACGACTCCGACATCGGCTCGACGTCGAGCAGTGCTTCGGCCGCGAGCAGCGAGACCGTCGGCCGGAGGCGTTTGCCTCCGGCGAGCAGCAGGTAACGCGACGCCTCGTAGAGTCGCTCGGGCTTCGCCATCGGGAGGTAGTCGTCGATGGCGTCGTTGACGACCCGGCGACGCTCCTCGACGGCGGCGAGCACCCGCTCCTCCGTGGCGTTCGCGTCGGATGCCATCAGTCCACCAGCTGGATCATGTTGCCGTTCCGCGTGACGTGCAGGTCACGGCCGAGGGCGTAGCCCTGACTCTCGGCGAGGTCGACGTACGGCGAGAAGCCCTTGAGGTCCTGGTGGGCCGGGATGATGTGTTTGGGCTGGAGCGCCTGCAGCATCGTGTAGTGACCCTCTTCGCGGAGGTGACCCGAGACGTGGATGTCGTCGTAGATGCGTGCGCCCTGCATCTTCAGGAGCTTCTCCGACTGGTAGCGCTGCCCCTCGTTCGTCGGCTCGGGGATGACGCGGGCGGAGAAGATGACCTTGTCGCCGTCGTCGAGTTCGAACGGCGTCTCGCCGCGGCCCATCCGGGTGAGCATCGCACGCGGCTCGCCCTGGTGGCCCGTCACGATGGGGAGGTAGTCCTCCTTGCCCTCGTTCATGATGCGCTTGAACGTCCGGTCGACCGACTTGCGGTGGCCGTACATCCCGACGTCGTCGGGGAAGTCGACGAAGCCCAGTCGTTCGGCCGTCCCGGAGTACTTCTCCATCGACCGGCCGAGGAGGACGGGCTGGCGACCGATGTCCTTCGCGAACTCGACGAGCGAGGTGACGCGGGCGATGTGCGACGAGAAGGTCGTCGCGACGATACCGCCGTCGTAGTCCTCGATGGAGGTCATCACGTCGCGGAGGTGGCGACGGGCGACCGACTCCGAGGGCGTGCGGCCCTTGCGCCCGGCGTTGGTACAGTCCTCGATGTACGCCAGCACGCCGTTGCCCTCGCGTCCGATCTCGCGGAAGCGCTTCATGTCGATGGGGTCACCGATGACCGGCGTGTGGTCCATGCGCTTGTCGAGACCGTAGACGATGGCCCCCTCGGGCGTGTGGAGGACGGGGTTGATGGCGTCGATGATCGAGTGCGTCACGTTGACGAACTCGAGGTCGACGCGCTCGCCGATAGACATCGTCTCACCGGCGGACATCTTCACCAGGTCGTTGTTGACGTTGAACTTGTTCTCGCCCTCGATCTGCTGACGGACGAGTTCGATGGTGAAGGGCGTCGCGACGATGGGGGCGTCGTAGCGGTGTGCCAGTTTGGAGATGGCACCGATGTGGTCGAGGTGGCCGTGCGTCGGCACGATGGCCTTCACGTCGCCCTCGAGGTCGCTCATCACCCGGTCGTCGGGGATGGCGCCCATGTCGATCAGGTCGAGACTGTGCATCTGTTCGGTTTCGACGTTGTCGTGGATGAGAACCTGCGAGAGGTTCAGACCCATGTCGAAGACGACGACGTCGTCACCTGCGCGGACGGCAGTCATCTGCCGGCCGACTTCCTCGTAGCCGCCGATTGTTGCGATTTCGATTTCCATGGTAGCACTGAAACGCGGACGTTCGCGCGTATGTAGTAAGCTCGCTGTGGGACGGCCCCGGTGTCGTCGCCCCCGAGGGCGGCGACGACCGGCACACGGCCACAGCAGACCTTACGAAACCCTGCGGATGTGGCGGAAGCCACAGGCCTCGGCGTCTTACAGCCTGTCGGTCGGTGGTTCCCGCAGTACGGTCCGACACCGTACTTACCCGCGGGAGTGTGGTAGTGAGGGCTACACGCCCGGGTATTAAAAGAACACGGGTTACATCCGAGCCTGACAGCCGCGGACACGGCTCGTTCGCCGTCGGTCGCTCCTGCCAGCCGTAGACGGTACGTTTATTACTGGGAGGGAGAGGTGTTGAGGTATGAGCGGACGACCGCTGGACGTACTCGAGGCGTCGCTCGACGCGCTCGTCACGGTCCATCTCAAAGACGGTACCATCTATCACGGTGTCCTCGCGGGCTACGACCAGCACATGAACCTGGTGCTCGAGAACGACGAGATGGGCGAGGACGTCCACGGCGACCTCGACGCCACCGCAGTGCAAGACACAACGATTATACGCGGCGACAACGTCGTGACCATAACAACATGACTGGCGCAGGAACGCCGAGCCAAGGCAAGAAGAACAAGACGACTCACGTGAAGTGCCGCCGCTGCGGCGAGAAGTCCTACCACGTGAAGAAGAAGGCCTGTGCGTCCTGTGGCTTCGGGAAGTCGGCCAAGCGCCGCGAGTACGCCTGGCAGTCGAAAGCCGGCGACAACTGACCCGACGCGGACGACACGCACACGGATTCTCTCACGCGCTCGACCCGTGAGCGACGGCACCGCTCGCGCCCGTCGGCGCTCACGTCCCCGCGCCGTCGCCGGACCGTTCGGTGCGCCGACGACCCCGGTGGCCGTGCTGGCCGCGAGATATACACACTCGTGTATATATACTCCGTAGCGAAACGGGAATACAGCACAATCACGGGTCTTTTTATCGCTCGGCCCGCATCCGTCTCGTATGGCACACGGGCGGGACACACTCCCGGAGGGACCGACAGAGAAGTGCGGGGTCGTCGGTCTCTCGTTGGCCGACCGAGCCGCTGCACGGCCCATCTACTACTCACTCTACGCCCTCCAGCACCGGGGCCAGGAGTCGGCGGGTATCGTCACTCACGACGGGTTCCAACAGCACGACCACGTCGACATGGGGCTCGTGGGCGACGCCTTCTCCGAGTCCGACCTCGCGGGGCTGAACGGGACGACGGGCATCGGACACGTCCGCTACCCGACGGCCGGGAGCGTCGACAAGTCCTGCGCGCAACCCTTTACCGTCTCGTTCAAGTCGGGGTCGCTCGCGCTGTCGCACAACGGCAACCTCGTCAACGCCGACGAGATCCGCGACACCCTCGCCGAGAAGGGTCACGCCTTCACCTCCGACGGCGACACCGAAGTCATCGCCCACGACCTCGCGCGCAACCTCCTCGAGGGCGACCTCGTCCGCGCGGTGAAGGCGACGATGGGCCGCATCCACGGCTCGTACTCGCTCACCATCATGCACGACGACACCGTACTCGGTCTCCGGGACCCCGAGGGTAATCGCCCGCTCTGCCTCGGGAAACTCGAAGACGGCTACGTGCTCGCCTCGGAGTCGGCGGCCATCGACACGCTGGGCGGAGAACTGGTGCGAGACGTCCGCCCCGGAGAACTCGTTCTGCTCGCCAGCGACGGCTCCGGGTACGACTCCTTCCAGCTCGTCGAACGGGAGAACACGGCCCGCTGTTTCTTCGAACACGTCTACTTCGCCCGTCCCGACTCGCGCATCGACGGCACGCTCGTCTACCAGGCTCGCCGCGCCCTCGGCCGGAAGCTCTGGGAGGAAAGCGGCGTCGACTCCGACGTCGTCATGCCCGTCCCCGACTCCGGCCGGGCGTTCGCCTCCGGGTACGCAGAGGCCGCACAGGACGACGGCGCGGACGTCGAGTTCGCCGAGGGGCTCATGAAGAACCGCTACGTCGGTCGGACGTTCATCATGCCCACGCAGGACGAGCGCGAACGCGCCGTCCGGCTGAAACTGAACCCCATCCGAAGCACCATCGAGGGGCGCTCCGTGACCATCATCGACGACAGCATCGTCCGCGGCACCACCTCTCGACAGCTGGTGAGCCTGCTGCGGGACGCCGGGGCCGACGAGGTCCACGTCCGCATCGGTGCGCCGCCCATCATCGCCCCGTGTTACATGGGTATCGACATGGCCACGCGCGACGAACTCATCGCCGCGGACCGCTCCGTCGCGGACATCCGCGACGAGATCGGTGCCGACTCGCTGTCGTACCTCTCCATCGACGCCGTCGCCGAATCGCTCTCGGCCTCGAAGGCGGACCTCTGTCTCGGCTGCGTCACCGGGCAGTACCCGTACGACATCGACGGCGAGGAGACCGACCGGCCGGTCGAGCGCCCGGCCGTGACCGACTCGCCACCGGCCGACGACTGACCGCTGCCCGCTCGACTCCCACTCGAACTGACAGGGCCACTCGCCGACCACCGACCGTCTCGTCCGGTGGTCGTCACCGTCCCGGTCGGAAACATCTCACGAACCAACCACATCAGTTATCTCCGTCTCTGTCGTACTTCGTACACGATGTCAGAACGGCCACCGTGGACGACCCCCGTATGAGCGACAGCGTCCTCGTCCGGGCGCGGTTCGACCCCTCGTCCGACCGTTCGGTCTCGGTCACCATCGCCGAGGCGCTCGCACTGGTCGCGGAGTCGGCGCTCGACCTCCCGCCGCTGGCACACACCATCGACACCGACTCGCTCGACGCGCTGTTCACGACGGGGGGCGACACCACGGGCACCACCCCACCGAGCGAGCTGCGGCTCACGTTCCCGTACCTGCAGTGGCAGGTGACCGTCACGGGCGCGGGCGAAATCGTCATCGGCGCCCGGTCGGGTCGCGAGGCACCGAGCGGCTGAACCGAGCACCGGCGCCACCCTCGGGGTGGACAACGGTTATTCGTGTTTGTCCCGTCACGACACACATGGCTCAGCAGTTCCCCGACCTCGGACACGAGGTCCCCGAGATCACCGCCGAGGCGTTGAAGCGGCGACTCGACGCGGGCGAAGCGTGGACGCTCCTCGACACCCGCCGTCCCGCCGACTTCGACGCGTGGCAGTTGACGCATCCGAACATCGAGTCGGTGAACGTCCCCTTCACGGCGTTCCTCGACGGTGACGACCCGGCCGGGGACGTCCCCGAGGGCGTCCCTCCACGGGACGCCGACCGGCCGCTCGTCACCTGCTGTGCGAAGGGTATCTCGAGCCTCTACGTGGCCGAGTTCCTCACCCGCGCGGGCTGGAACGTCTACGGCCTCGCCGACGGGATGGAGGGGTGGGCACGGCTGTACGAGTCCCACGAGGTCGACGCCGACACGGACGCGACGGTCCACCAGTACCACCGACCCTCTTCGGGCTGTCTGGCGTACCTCGTCGTCTCAGGCGACGAGGCGCTCGTCGTCGACCCCCTCAGGGCGTTCGCCGACCGCTACGTCGAAGACGCTCGCGAACACGGTGCCGAGGTCGTCGCCGTCGTCGACACCCACGTCCACGCCGACCACGTCAGCGGCGTGCGCGACGTCGCCTCGGCGACCGGTGCCGACGTACTGCTTCCTGCGGGCGCGGCGGACCGGGGGCTGGCGTTCGACGCGACGCTCGTCTCCGACGGGGACAGCCTCGGCGTGGGCGAGTCGGTGGTCGACGTGGTCGCGCTGCCGGGACACACGACGGAGATGACCGGTTACCGCGTCGACGACGTCCTCTTCGCCGGCGACTCGGTGTTCGTCGATAGCGTCGCCCGCCCGGACCTCGAAGACGCCGACGAGGCGGCCGTCGAACGCGCCGCTCGGGCGCTGTACGAGACGGTCCAGTCGATAGCCGCGATGCCCGACGACACCGTCGTCGCGTCGAACCACGCCGGCGAGCACACGCCCCGCGCCGAGGACGGGACGTACACCGCGCGCGTCGGCGACCTCCGCGAGTCGCTCGCGGCGTTCTCGATGGACGAGTCGGCGTTCGTCGCGTTCGTGACCGACGACCTGCCGCCGCAGCCGAACGAGTATCAGACGATTATCGCGGCCAACCTCGGCCGCGAGGACGTCGACGACGCCGAGGCGTTCGAACTGGAACTCGGCCCGAACAACTGCGCGGCCGGGTGACCGGGCGCGCTCAGCCACGTCACGACGGCGTCGAGGCGTTCTTCACCTGTACCTCTCGGTCGGCACTGACGTGACCGCGCACTTCGAGTGTCACCGTTCTCGGTTCGGACGTCGTGTACTCGGTGTCGACGTCTCGGGTCAGAGAGACCGTCTCACCGGCGTCGACCACCTGTTCGAGAATGTGGGACTCGTCGTCGTCCGCGATGGTGTCCGTCGGCCAGTAGAGCGCAGCCAGGAACCGCCCCGCCGTCTCGGAGACGTTCGTCACCGAGAGCGACACCGACAGGGGGTCGCCCTGTGAGACCGACGCCGGCACCGACAGCGAGTCGAGTTCGAACCGGGCAGCCGGTGCGGCGAGTCCGTCCCGTGCCGCCGGTGGAAGCGGCCACTCGCGCGGGTCGTGAGACTCGTCGCCGTCGAACCGTATCCGCGGTTCCCCCGCCGAGAGCGGCGACGGGACGGTGAACGCGAGCACCGAGGGGCCGTCCCCGCCGAGGCCCCGCTGTCCGACTGGTGGGCCCTCGTGACCGGCCACGGCGACGTTTATCGCTCCCCTCGTCCTGGGGAGCCCCGGTGACCACGACCGGCCACCGGCCTCGAACGTGAACGTGGCAGCGTCGAGTTCGGTCGCCCCGCGAACCGACGCGACGACGTACTGTTCACCCCGGCCGGCGAGGACGCCGCCGGAGCCCATCACCGACTCGTAGCGGACCGCCTTGCGAGCCACGATACCGTCGACGCTGACGCGCTCGACGGGAGTCGACGAGTCGGTGGGCGACCCCGGTGTCGACTCGGGAGTCGCCGCCGCTGTCGCCGACGACTGACTGGTGTCCGGTTCGCTCGTCGACGGGGGCGTCCGCGTCGTGCAGCCGGCCACGGCGGCGAGACTCCCGGCTATCGTCGCGAGGAGCCGTCTTCTGGAGGGCATCGTCCGGAGGCCGACCGGCGACGTAACAGGTCTTGTGGTCGGCGTGGGACGCGTGGTCAGTCGGCGTCGACGTGTCGACCCGGCCCGTCCGCGACGCCGGCGTCGACGCCGCGCTCCTCGGGCGTCAGGTAACACTGCGGGTCGGGCGCGAACGGGTCGCCGTGGACCGCGAGCGCCCGCAGTCGCGAGGCACCGCGACAGACGTCCTGATACCGGCAGTCGGCACAGCGCCCGGTGAGGTGCCGTTCGCGTTCGCGTAGTTTCGCGAGGAGGGGGTTCGACTCGTCGTCCCAGATGGCTCCGAACGGCCGGTCCCGGACGTTGCCGAGCGAGTAGCCCTGCCAGAACTGCGTGAGGTGGACGTTCCCCTGGTAGTCGATGTCGGCGACGCGCTTACCGGTCGGGTCGCCGCCGTTCACCTCGAGGTAGCGACGCACCCGGTCGGCCACCGCGTCGCCGAGTTGCCGGCGGGCGTACTCGACGAGGAAGGCGGCGTCGCAGTAGTTGCCCACGAGCAGGGTCTCTATCTCCTCGCCCTGCCGGTGGTACTCCCTGGTGAGGTCACAGACCGCCTCGACCGCCTCGCGGCGGCGCTCGGGTGAGAGGTCGATGTCCCGGATTCCGGCCCCTCGCCCGCCGTAATCGAGGTGGTAGAAGCAGAAGCGGTCGAGGCCGACGTCGTGGAGGAGGTCGACGACGCCCTCCAGGTCGGCGCGGTTCGACTCGGTCACGGTGTACCGGAGCCCGGTCTTCAATCCCGCGTCGAGGCACGCCTCGATTCCCTCGACGGCGGCGTCGAACGCGCCCTCCCGCCCCCGGAACGCGTCGTTGCGTTCGGGGAGGCCGTCGACGGAGACGCCGGCGTACGCGAGCCCCGCGTCCTGCAGTTCCTGCGCGCGTCCGGGCGTGATGAGCGTCCCGTTCGTCGAGAGCACGGGGCGGATGCCCCGGTCGGCCGCGTGTGCGACGAGTTCCGTGAGGTCCTCGCGGACCAGTGGCTCACCGCCGGAGAAGAGCACGACAGGAGCGCCGTACTCGGCGAGGTCGTCGAGGAGCCCTTTGCCCTCTGCGGTCGTGAGTTCGCCCGGTGCTCGCTCGGCCTCGGCCTCGGCGTAACAGTGCGTACAGGCGAGGTTACACCCCTTCGTGACGTTCCACACGACGACGGGGCGCTGTTGTCGTTCCTCGCGGATCTGCTCGACGTCGGCCTCGTCCGCCGCATCGTACCGGAGACCGTCTCCCTCGGCGACCCCACCGCAGAGCAGTTTGCTGACCGAGATCATGACCTGACCTCCGGCGACCGGTCGGCGTCGGCCGCACGTTCCGTGTCGCGGTCGTCGGTGTTCGCATCCAGTGCCCGCGTCGTGAACCGGGCGACCTCGTGGGTCGGGCAGAGCCAGATGCTCTCGGCGTCGGCGAACAGGGCTCCGGCGTGTTCGTGTGCCGCGTCGGCGGTCGGTGCGGTCACGCTCCCGGCGTGACAGAGCGGGTCGGTGGGTTCGGTTCGGAGGAACACCTCCCACTCGTCGATGCCGTCGTGTCGTGGTTCGTCTCCCCGTGAGCGAGTGGTCTCACCGTCGGACATGAGCGCTGCTACCGCTGGAAGGGACGAACACGTACCGACGGTTTTCAGCGCGTGGGAATCACGGTCGCGCGCCGACCGGTCAGTAGATGAGATACAAGAGTGCGTACACGACGTTGCCGAGGACGAACGAGACGAGCCACAGCGCCGCCGCGACCCGGCCGAACCGCGCGTGCGTCGTCCCCCGGAGTTCGGACACGGACCGCGTGAGCGCGAGGAGGGCGACGTAGTAGACGAGGGGGAGACAGACGATGGCGAGGACGATGTGTATCGCGAGCGTCGGGAGGTAGACGAACTGGTAGACGGCGTCGGGACCGGGGAACGGCGCCGGACCCTGCATACTGACCTTGTAGAGGTACAGCGCGAGGAAGCCGACGAAGAGGACGAGCGTGGCGAGCATGAACGCGCGGTGACGCTGCCAGTCGCCGCGTCTGATGGCGCGAACGCCGAGGAGGATGGTACCGATGGCGACCGTGCTGATGACGGCGTTGACGTGCGGGATGGCGGCGAAGACGGCGTCTGGCGCGCGGGGCAGGACCGACCGCGGGACGGCACCGAGTGCCGCACCGAAGACGAGGACGAGCGAGACGACGGTGAGCAGTGCGGTGAGTCCACGGACGTGACCGCGTGCACGAGCCCGGAGTTCCATGTCGGAAACGAGGGAAGGCGCGGAAAAAACGGTTTGGACTTCCGCCGCCCACGTCGTGAGAACACGCGACACTCCGGTCTCGAAAGGAAAGTCATTTAATCAGGGGCAGGATACGAAGTGATGCACACGCCACTGCGAGCGTGGGTAGCCAAGCCAGGCCAACGGCGCAGCGTTGAGGGCGCTGTCCCATAGGGGTCCGCCGGTTCAAATCCGGTCCCACGCATCGCACCGGTGGTCGACAAGACCGCCAGACGATGCAGGTGTCGTCCCTCTGCGGACAACACCCACGCACAATCCTTCCGAACGCTACACGACGAGCACCGGCACTGTCCGGCCATCAGACGGCCAGACGACCCGTGTCCGCGAATTTAAACGGGTGGAACCAGTACGGAAGTTATGGCTAAGTACTCGACAGGCTCGGGTGGCGGCGGCGATGCCGGTGACGCCTGCGAGCTCTGCGGAAAGGAGACCGGCGACCTGCGACGTGCGAACGTCGCGGGCGCCAACCTTCTCGTCTGCGGCTCCTGTGCGCCACATGGCGACCAGCCCGGTGGGAGACGTGGGGGGAGCTCGACCGACGCGACCGACGCGACCGACGACTCGGCGTTCGAGGGCAACCGCAAGAAGCGCGCGGCCCAGCGCACGGCGCGGCTGTACGACAAGCAGAAGGGCGACCCGAGCCACTGGGAGAAGGAGGGGACGAACTACGAGAAGGACCGCCTCCCGTATCTGGTCACCGGCTACGGTGACCGCGCGGAGGAGGCGCGACAGGCCGAGGGGTTACAGCTCGCCGAGCTGGCGACCGAACTCGACGTCGAGGAGGCCGACCTGCTCGCCGTCGAGCAGGGACGAGCGTCGCGGGCCGGCGTCGGCGGGTCGGTCATCCGGGCGCTGGAGAAGCGCCTCGACGTGCGGCTGGTCGACGAGTAACCGTTCCCGAGCGCGGTTCGATGCGGTGTGCGGTGTCCCCGGTGAGCGCGCCGAGTCGGCGTCCGACGCGGGGGCGGAAGCTTTTTTCTCCAGAGGCGTGCCACGGCGCACGTGTACTCACGAGCCCCACAGGAGCCCGAGGTCAGGACGTTCGAGGCCGACGTCACGGCGGTCGAGGGGTCGACCGTCGTCCTCGACAGGACGTACTTCTACCCCGAAGGGGGTGGCCAACCGGCGGACCGCGGAACGCTCGCGGGCGAGGACGTGGTCGACGTACAGGCCCGCGACGGGCGGGTCGAACACACCCTCGCCGCGGCTCCCGAAGCCGTCGCAACCGTCGGCGAGACGGTCGAGGCCCGCATCGACGACGACTTTCGGACCTACTGTATGCGCGCGCACACCGCGAGCCACGCGCTCTACGGCGCGGGTCGGCGACTTCTCGACGACCTCGGCTACGGCGGCTTCGGCATCACTGACGAGAAAGTCCGCGTCGACTTCGCCACCTCGACGGACGTCGACGACGCGGTACTCGTCGAACTGGAGCGCCTCGTGAACCGGGCGGTGTGGGACTCGCGCGCCGTCTCGTGGGCGGAGATTCCCACCGAGGACGCCCGCGCGCGAGCGGACGTGGCGTTCAACACCAAGACCGAAGGCGGGGTGATGGCGGACTCGGACTCGGTCAGAGTCGTGACCATCGACGGCTGGGACGTCGCTGCCTGCGGCGGGACGCACGTCTCGAACACGCGCGAAATCGGCCCCGTCTCGGTGCTCGAGCGGTCCAACCCCGGCGAGGGCCTCACCCGCGTCGAGTTCGCCGTCGGCGACCCCGGCATCGACCACCGTGCCGCCGTCCACGGGGCGGCGCTCGACGCCGCGCGCGAACTCGGGGTCAGCGTCGGCGACCTGCCCGAGGAGGTCGCCTCCCTCCGCACGGAGAACGCCCAGCTCTCGGCGGCGCTCGCCGACCTCGAAGCGGAACGGCTCGCGGAGCACCTCCGTTCGTTCGACGCGGTCGAGCGCGCGGGGACGACGTGGCGGGTCGGCACCGTCTCGGGAGCCGACGCGAACGCGGTTGGTGACGTCGCGAAACGGGTCGTTGACGACGGCGTCGTCGCCGCTGTCGGTGACGGTGACCGCCCCTTCGTCGTCGTCGCGTCCGGCGGGACGGTCCACGCGGGTGACGTCGTCGACAGCGTGACTGGCGAGTTCGGTGGCGGCGGCGGCGGTGGTCCACCGTTCGCACAGGGCGGGGGACTCGACGCTGCACCGGACGAGGTCGTCGCGTTCCTCCGCGACGCGGCCCCCGACGCCGCCGAGTAGGGGTTACTTCTCTTCGTCGTCGTCTGACCCGGTCTCGTCGGTCTCTCCTGCGTCCGCCCCTGTCTCGTCGGGTTCCTCCGCGTCCGCCCCCGTCTCGTCGGGTTCCTCCGTTTCCGCGCCCGCGTCGTCGGGCTCTCCTGCGTCCGCGCCCGCGTCGACAGCCGCCCCACTCTCGCGTTGCGCGTCGGCCCCCGCGTCGTCCGTCGACGGCTCGCTCGCGCCGCGTTCGGACTCACTGTCATCGCTGGTGTCGGCCTCGGCGTCGGCGGACGTCCGGGGTTCGGTGTCGTCCCCGAATCCAACACCCCCCGAGCGCTCGGTGCTCGCGAGGGGGTCGTCGGCCCACGCGCTCGGGTCGGCCGAGCGGGCCTCTCGACGCCGCCAGTAGAGCACGCCGAGCGCGAGGACGACGAGGAGCCCGACGAGCGCCACGATGGGGCCCAACAGTCCGGTCGCCGCGCCCCCGGAGCCGTCGTCGGTTTCCGTTCCCGTCATCTGGTCTCCCGCGTCCGTCGTCGCTCCGGACTCCGTGGCTCCTCCCTCACCGATGCCGCGAACCGTCACGGACTCCGAAGTCGTCCCACCACGCCGTGCCTGCAGACTGCGGTCACCGGGTTCTTCGATGCGGACGGTCGCCCGGCCGTTCTGGTCGGTCTGGGCGACCGCTTCGCCGTCGACCAGGATGGTCACGCCCGACGCGGGTTCGCCGTAGGCGTTCGTCACCTCGACGGGGACCATCTCGCCGACGACGGTGCGCTCGTTCAACGCGGTGAGCGAGAGGCCGGGTTCGCGGCTGAGCTCGAAGGCGAGCGACCCCGCGCTCTCGTTGGTCGTGACCGTCCGCGTGACTGACTCGTACCCCTCCTTCGAGACGGTCACCTCGAGTTCGCTGTTGACGGGGAGGAGCGAGGCCGTCGACCCGCGGTCGTCCGTGACCGACTCTCCAGCGCCCTCGATGGAGACGGTCGCGTTCGAGACGGGCTCTGCCGGGTCGAAGTGGGGGTCCTCGACGACGATGTCGTAGTCGACGCGACCGCGTTCGATCTGGACAGTCTCCTCGGGCGAGCCGGCGACGATGACGTCCTGCGTGGTCCGGTAGTAGCCCGCCTTCACGACGGTGACGGTGTACCGACCCTGGGCGATGGTCCCCGACCGAAACTGCCCGTCGGTGTCGGTTCGACCGCTCACGGCCTCGATACCGTCCTGCGAGAGCGCGACGCGGGCATCCGCGACCGGCCCTTCAGCGTCGCGGACGGACACGTCGATGTCGGCCTTCCGGAAGACCTCGATGGTGTGTTCGCGCTCGGTGGCGACGCGGATGAAGTACGGTTCGTTCCGCGTGTAGCTCGGGTCGTCGGGTGTAATCTCGACGCTGGCGGCCTCCGGGACGTCGATGAGTACCATCCCGTTCGACGCCGTGGTCGCGCGGCTCTCACCACCGTCCCAGGTCGCCAGGAGTGTCACCCCACCGAGTTGCTGGTTCGTCGAGGGGTTCACGACTTCGATGGTCAGCGTGACCATGTCGTCCGACTGAGCGAGCGCTGGTCCGGCAGCGCCGGCGAGTGACGCGACGAGCACGAATCCGGCGACGATGAGCGAAATCCGCTGCATGGTCGTTACTCCGGGAGCAGCCTCTTAATTGTCGACCCGATTGCGTCAGCCTGGCGTCAGACGTGCGCAGGTTTTTCGTCGGCGCGTCGCGTGGAACGGCTATGGCACTGGCAGCGTCCGGCTCGCTCTCCGAGGAGCAACGAGCCATCCGTGAGGTCGTCCGCGAGTTCGCCGTCGAGGAACTCCGCCCGGGTGCGGCGGCAGCAGACGCATCGGAGAGCTTCCCCGAAGACGCCTGGGACGAACTCGCCGCGCTGGACCTGACCGGTCTGACGACGCCCGAGGCGTACGGCGGCTTCGACGCCGACCGGCTCACCTACAGCGTCGTCAACGAGGAGGTAGCGTACGGCCAGCTCGCGGTCGCGACGGCGCTGTCGGTTCACTGTCTCGCGACCTCGTGTCTCGCCGAGTTCGGGAGCGACGCGCTGAAAGAACGGTACCTCCCCGACATGGCCGCGGGCCGGCCCGTCGGGATGTTCGCGCTCTCCGAACCCGGAGCGGGGTCGAACCCGGCCGAGATGACGACGACAGCCCACAGAGAGGGTGACGAGTACGTCATCTCGGGCGAGAAACAGTGGATTACGAACGGCGAGCGCGGCGACGTCTGCATCGTCTTCGCCAAGACCGACCCGGCCGACGACTCCTCGGTGACGCAGTTTCTCGTCCCCAAATCCGCGGGCATCGAGGTCGGGAAGAAGGAGCACAAACTGGGGCTCAGGGCGTCGGACACGACGGCACTGACGTTCGACGAGGTGCGCGTCCCGGCCGAGAACCGCCTCACAGAGGAGGGGAAGGGCCTCTCTGCGGCGTTCCACATCCTGACCGGTGGGCGCATCGGCATCGCCGCGCAGGCGGTCGGCCTCTCGCAGGCGGCCCTCGACGAGGCCGTCTCGTACGCGAACGACCGCGAGCAGTTCGACCGCCCCATCGGGAAGCTGCAGGCGATCAGACACAAGCTCGCGGACATGGCGACGCAGGTCCACGCCTCGCGGCTCATGGTCAGAGCGGCCGCCGAACAGGACGACGCGGGCGCTGACCCCCGCCTCGCGGCGGCGATGGCGAAGTACTTCGCGAGCGAGGCTGCGGTGGACGTCTGCAACGAAGCCGTCCAGGTCCACGGCGGCTACGGCTACACGAAGGACTTCCCAGTCGAGCGGTTCTACCGTGACGCGAAGATTCTCACCATCTACGAGGGCACCTCCCAGATTCAAAAGGAGATTATCGCCCGCGCCGTCGTCGACTGACCATCGAGCGAGGTCGACCGGTCGAAGCGCTCTTGTCCGCGTCGGACCTCCGGAACGGTAGTGACAGACAGACCGAGCCTCGACGCGTACGACGCCGTCGTCTACGACCTCGACGGGACGCTCGTCCGTCTCGACGTCGACTGGAACGCCGTCGCGCGGGACGCAGTCGCCCGCTTCGACGCCCACGGCGTCGACGCCACCGGCTACGACCTCTGGACGATGCTCGACCTCGCAGACGCGGAGGGACTGCGCGACGAACTCGAGGCCGTCATCGCCGACCACGAGCGCGAGGGCGCGCGCGTCTCTGCTCGCCTCCCGCTCGCCGACCGGGTGTCGAGCCACGAGGTGCCCGTGGGCGTCTGCTCGCTCAACTGTGAGGCGAGCGTCCGACTCGCCCTGGAGGCACACGACCTCGCCGAGTGGGTCGACGCCGTCGTCGGTCGGGACAGCGTCGCGACGCGGAAGCCGGACCCCGAGCCACTCTTGACGACGCTTCGCGGCATCGACGTCGCGCCCGGGCGGGCGGTGTTCGTCGGTGACTCCCCCAGAGACCGGACGACGGCCGAGCGCGCCGGCGTCGCGTACCGCTCGGTCGAGTCGTTTCGATTCTCGGTCGACTGAGCGGACCGCGCGACGAGTCGTCGACGAGCCGCTCTCTGAGGCGTCGAGGGCGTGTGGAGACCGCAGAGTCGACAGTCTGACCGGGCTACAGTCTCGCCTCCCACTCCGGTCGCTCGCTCTCACGAGCCGACCGAAGCATGGTGGTGGCGCGTGACAGCGCGGGCTCCGTGCCGCGCTGACACCGCGCGAGGGACGAGGAACGCAGGACGCGAGCGAAGTGAGCGTCCGAGTCCCGCAGTCGGCTGGGGAGGGTGTGGCCTCATCGCGCCCGTGTACCGCACGAAGGTCCCCTCCTCACGACCGGTTCCACGATGGATGCCACGTCCGCTCCGCCGCACAGCACGTCCGCTCCGCCGCACAGCACGTCCGCACGACACGGCACACACGAATCGTCACGCTCGCGTCGAGCGTGAACCGACACCTCTTATCCCTCACGACCGTACCCGGCAACCGTGCAACCAGTCGAACGCTCTGACCCCGACGGTGTGGACTTCGGATGGGTGATGCAGACGACGTTCGTCGTGACCATCCTGGTCGGGTCGCCCATCGTCGCGGTGTTGTCGACGACGACGACGCTGCCCACGTGGGGGGCGCGCGCCTCGTTCGCCATCCGCGTCGGCGCGGTCATCTGGTTCCTCACCGCCGTCTTCGTCTACCTCTACGCCCGGCACACCAACGCCGGCGACGGCGGCGTCGGCCGACCCGACGCCGACCCGAACACCGAGGACTGAGACAGGCCCGAAGCCGTTTTCCCCGCCACCCGCGCACGTGCAGGTATGATCGACGAGACCATCGAGGAGATCCGGGAGATGCAGACCCACAGCTCCTCGGTCGTCGCCATCAAGGCCACCCGCGCGCTCGCCGAACTCACCGAGCGGGAGTACGCCGCCATCGACGACTTCGAGCGAGCGGTCGAGCACAACGTCGGCGCGCTCCGGCGCTCGAACCCCTCCCACGCCTCGCTCCACAACGCGATGCGTCGCGTCCTCGACGAGGTCGTCGGCCAGTCGACGACCGTCGAAGGGGCGATGGCCGCGCTCGAACACACCATCGAGGACGTCGTCGAGGACATCGAACAGGGCAAACGGGGCGCAGCGGCGAACGCTGCGGAGACCTTCGCCGACGGGGAGACGTTCCTCACCCACGACTACTCCTCCACAGTTCTCGACGCCATCGAGACCGCCGCCGCCGCCGAGACGGAACTGACGGCGTACATCACCGAGGCGCGTCCCCGCTACCTCGGCCGGAAGACCGCTCGCGCCCTGGCACAACTCGACACCGTCGACCCCCACCTCATGACCGACGGTGCCTGTGGGCACTTCCTGCCCGACTGTGACCGCGTCGTCATCGGGATGGACTGCATCGTCGAGGAGACCCTCTACAACCGCGTCGGAACGTACCCACTCGTCGCGACGGCCAACCACGCTGGCGTCCCCGTCACCGTCGTCGGGTCGAGCACGAAGCTCATCGACGAGTTCCGCTTCGAGAACGAGGTCCGCCCCGCGACCGAGGTGATGCTCGAACCCGCAGAAGGCATCACCGTCGAGAACCCCGCGTACGACGCGACCCCGGTCGACCTCATCGACGAGGTCGTCACCGACGAGGGCGTGCAGAAACTGTAACGTTCAGTCGACCGCGACCCACGCTCCGGACTCGTCCGACCGCTCGATGGCGTCCAGTATCTTCTGCACCTCGTAGGCGTCCGCGAACGAGGGGTGGAACTCCCCGCCCGCCGCGGCGGCCGAGAGGAACTCGTAGTTCTCGTGGACGAAGGTGTGTTCCCAGCCGATGACGTGGCCCGGCGGCCACCAGTGGTCGACGTACGGGTCCGACTCGTCGGTGACGAGGATGGTCTCGTACCCTCTCGACTCACTCGATTTGTACTCGAGTTCGTTCAGCCGTTCGAGCGAGAACTTCACACTCCCATCGGACCCGTGAATCTCGATGGTGTGGTCGTTCTTGTGGCCCGTGGCGAACCGGGACGCCTCGAAGCTCCCGACGGCCCCGTTCTCGAACGTCGCCTGCGCCGTGTATGCGTCGTCGACCGTCACGGGCTTCGTCTCGCCGTCACCCGTGGGGCGCTCGTCGACGAACGTCTGGAGGTGCCCCGAGAGACGAGTGACGTCGCCCGCGACGTCGCCGACGAGAAAGCGCGCGAGGTCGACGGTGTGGGCCCCGAGGTCACCGAGTGCGCCGCTCCCGGCCAGTTCCTTCGAGTTACGCCACGACCACGGCGCGTCGGGGTCGACCAGCCAATCCTGGAGGTATTTCCCCCTGAAGTGGCGAATCTCACCCAGTTCCCCGTCCTCGATGAGCCCCTTCGCGTACCGGATGGCGGGAACGAAGCGGTAGTTGAACGCGCAACCGGCGACCTGGTCCGACGCGCGGGCGGCCTCGTGCATCTCCCGGGCTTCCCCGAGTGTCGGGGCGAGCGGTTTCTCACAGAAGACGTGTGCGCCCGCCTCCAGCGCCGCGATAGAGGGTTCGGCGTGGAGGTGGTTCGGGCCGAGGTTGTAGAAGACGTCCACCTCGTCGACCACGTCGCGCCAGTCCGTCGCGGTGTGGGAGAAGCCGAATCGCTCGGCGGCGTCCGCGAGTGCCTCCTCGTCGCGCCCGATGAGGGTGTGCCGGTCGACGCCGGGAGCGTCGGGGAAGAACATCGGCAGGCGCGCGAGCGCGTTCGAGTGCGCCTTGCCCATGAAGCGGTAGCCGAGGACGCCGACGGTGAGTTCCCCGGTCATCACTCTGCCCAGTACGCGTCGCCGGGAGTGGTCTCGAACACGGCGCGCTGGAGGACGTCGACCGCCTTCTCCAGCCCCTCCCGCGAGGAGGTGAGCGAGTCCTCGTGCTCGATGGAGAGCGCGCCGTCGTAGCCGACCATCCGGAGGGTCGAGACGACGTCCTTCCAGTGTTCCTCGCCGTGGCCGTATCCGACAGTACGGAAGAGCCACGACCGGTCTCGCTCCTCGGTGTACGCCGTCGTGTCGAGGACGCCCTTCGTTCGCGCGTTCGCCTCGTACACCTTCGTGTCCTTCGCGTGGACGTGGTGGATGGCGTCTCGCTCACCCAAAAAGCGGATGGCCTCCGTCACGTCGATGCCCTGCCAGTAGAGGTGCGAGGGGTCGAAGTTCGCACCGACGCGCTCGTTGGTCGCCTCCCTGAGTCGGAGCAGGCCGTGCGGTTCGTACACGAGCATGTTGGGGTGCATCTCGATGGCGACGTCCACTCCCCTGTCGGCGGCGTGGTCGGCGAGGTCGCTCCAGTAGTCGGTGGCGACCTCCCACTGGTACTCGTGGGCGTCCGCGTGTTCCGTCGGCCACGGTGCCGTCACCCAGTTGGGGACCTCGTCGTCGGGACCCCCGGCGGGAAGCCCGGAGAAACACGTCACCGTGTTCACGTCGAAGGCGGCGGCGAGGTCGATTGCCTCGCGGAGTTCCTCGTCGGCTTCGGCCGCGCGCCCCTCGTCGGGATGGAGCGGGTTGTTGTGCGTCGCGAACGCGCTCACTCGCAGGTCGTGTGCGTCGAGCGCCTCCCGCAGCGAGGACCGCGCCGACTCGCTCTCGAGGAGGTCGCGCCGGTCGACGTGGTCGTCACCGGGATACCCCCCGACGCCGAGTTCGACCGCGTCGACGCCGATACCGGCGAGGTACGCGAGCGCGTCGTCGAGCGACTCGCCACTGAGTGGTACGGTAAGTACACCTACGTCCATGTCGCGGGCTACTCCCGACCCGCGAATAAAATTTCCGTCGCGTCAGCGGCGCAAGAACTCCGAGAGCTTCTCCCGGAACGAGGCGTCCTGTCCGAGGCGGAGGTAGTAGGCGTCCCCACCGTCCTCGTAGTAGTTGTCGATACGCCGTCGGACCTCGAAGCCGATGTGTTCGTAGAAGCGAAGCGCGCTCTCGTTCGTCGACCGCGCGTGACAGGTGACCGAACGGTGGTGCTGTGCGACTTCGGCGACGAGTCGGCGGCCGAGCCCCTGCCCGCGGGCTTCGGGAGCGACGGCGAGAAAGAGGATGTAGCCGTCCCGGCGGACGGAGACGAACCCGGCGAGTTCGTCCCCGTCGAAGAGGAGGTGCGTCGTCGACCGGCGGTAGGCGTCGACGAAGAAGCCGCGCCGCTGTTTCAGGACGCCCTCGGCCTGCCGGATTCGCTCTTTGAGCGCCCACGCGGCCTCGACGTGCGTGGCGTCGTTGGGCCCGTCGACCCGTTTCTCGATTGTGGCACTCACTGGCGTACACGTACACGAGTCTGGAATATAACTCCACCGTCGTCGAGCGGTGTGTCGGTCGTCGACGACACCTGACGCGCGGGTTCGGGCGACCACTCCGCCGCGTCCCGCGGCGAAATCGTCGCGCCGTCGGCCGCCGCCGAACGTGTCCCGTGCAAGAGTTAAGTGCCCTCCACGTCACGTACTCGTAGATTACCATGGCCATCGACGCGAACTTCGAGACGAACCGCGAGCGAGTGGAGGTCGACGAGGAGGCCTTCGCGGACGACGTCGCCATCTGGGGTCCGTACGACCCGCCGGAGAAGCAGGGCATCCACGGGACCCACGTCGCCGTCGACTTCGACATCTGTCTCGCCGACGGTGCCTGCCTCGAGGACTGTCCGGTCGACGTGTTCACCTGGGTCGACACGCCCGGCCACCCCGAGTCCGAGATCAAAGCCGAACCGACACACGAAGACCAGTGCATCGACTGCATGCTCTGTGTCGACGTCTGCCCCGTCGACGCCATCGACGTCGACCCCGGACGCGCCGGTCGCATCTGAGCCGCGCCCGCGTTCGGGCCACGTCGTCGTCTCCGTCGCCCGCCACCGTCGTCACCTCGTCGCCCACGTCGTCCACCAGTCGCGAGCGACGGCCCTCTCCCGAGCCTGTGGACGCTCTCGTCTACCCGGACAGTCCTGTCAGCTGAGAATTAAGCCAAAAGATTATTATGAAAACGTGCGGAGATGATGGCGAGACTATGGGAGAACTTGACACTGTCGTGTTGACGAAAGGGGTCCCCGACTTCCGCGAGGGGCAGGTATCGTTCGACGAGAACGGCCACCTCGAACGGGGAAAGACGCCGACGGTGATGAACCCGAACGACAAGCACGCGCTGCGGGCGGCGCTGCAGACCCGGGTCAGACACGGTGGCACCGTCTCGGTGATGTCGATGGGCCCGCCCGGCTACAAGGACGTCCTCCGCGAGGCGATGGAGACGGTGTACGCCGACGACCTCACACTCGTCTCCGACCGGGAGATGGCCGCCGCCGACACCTGGGCGACAGCCATCACGCTCGCGTCTGCCATCCGAAAGCGTGGCGTCCCCGACCTGGTGTTCGCCGGGTTCAAGACGGCCGACGGCGAGACGGGCCACACCGGCCCGCAGACGTGCTGGTGTCTCGACTTGCCGGTCGTCACGCACGTCATCGCCCTGGACGTCGACGCGGACGAGGAGACCGTCCGTGCGAAACGCCTCGTCGAGGGTGACATCGAGGAGGTCGAGACCGTCGAGGTGTCGCTCCCGGCGTTCATCGTCACCGACCCCGACTTCGAGCCGGTGTATCGAACGGCGGCCGACCGCCTCGAACTGAAGACGCTCCGAAACGAGACGCGCGAGCGCGCCGCGGCGCTCGACGAGGACGACGACGCCGTGACCGTGTGGGACCACAGCGACCTGAACCTCGACCCCGACTACATCGGCCTCGACGGCTCGCCCACCATCGTCTCCTCGGTCGACCCGATTCCGAAGGCCCCCGCCGAGCGCGAGGCGACGATGGTCGACCCCGCAGACTCGGACGCCATGCAGCAGGTGGTTGAGGAGCTGACGCCCTTCGCGACGGGACCGGGAGCCGCCGAGGCGGGGGGTGACTGACGATGGAGGTCGACCCCACCGAGTACGACATCGCCGAACTCGGCCCGAAGATCAAGGACGTCGACGACCGCGACGAACTGGCGGAGATGCTCGCCGCCGAGGAGGCCGGCGAGGACCGCGCCCCGGTGAAGACGCTCATCCAGTCGCGCATCGACAAACTCTCCGAGGACGACGGCGGCGACGGCGACATCGACCTCGCGGAGATGGGGCTGGCGGACCTCGCGAACGCCATCAAGTCGATGGACGACGTCGACCGCCTCCGCACGCTCCTGGAGGAAGAACAGGCGGGACAGAACCGCGACACCATCGTCCGCCAGTTCGAGAACCGCCTCGAATCGCTGGAGGGCGGCGACGGCGACGACGAGGTCGAAGCCCGAGAGAGCCCCGAGGAGCGGCACCCGGACCTCGACCACCCGACCGAGGACAAACAGTACGTCCACGCGCTGGACGAGGGGGAGTACCGCGACATGTGGGTGTATTGTGAGACGCAGGCGGGCGGACTCATCGACGTCTCGAAGGAGATGCTCGGGAAGGCCCGCGAGCTGATGGACACCTACAACGGCGACTACGGCGAAACCGAACGGGTCGTCGCGGTACTCATCGGCGACGACGTCGAGAGGCACACCGAGGAGTGCATCGCCCTCGGCGCGGACGTGGTCGTCGTCCGCGAGGACGAGCGCCTCTCGCGTTTCCAGCACAAGCCCTACACCGAGATATTCTGCGACATGGCCCGCGCCGCCGACCACCCGTTCGGTCGGGAGAAGGAACCAGCGGAGTGGCGCGACTACGACGAGCCGCGGTACGTGCTGTTCCCGGCGACGAACAACGGCCGCGACCTCTCCGCGCAGGTCCAGGCCGAACTCGACTCGGGGCTGGCGTCGGACTGTTCGGGGCTGTACATCGAGGACACGGTCATCTCCAACCCGGTGAAGACCGGCGAACCCGGGACGAAGAAGACGTTCGAGCGCGTCCTCCACATGAAGCGGCCGGACTTCTCTGGCTTCGAGTACTCGACCATCCTCTGTCTGGACAACCCCCACCGCGAGTTCCACCCACAGGGCGGGTCGGTCATCCCGGGGAGCTTCGAAGTCCCCGACCCCGACCCCGACAGGGAGGGTGAGGTCGTCCGTAACGACCTCCCGCTCGACGACGACTGGTTCCGCGTCTCGGTGACCGAGTTCGACCAGCTCGACTCGGGCGTCGACCTCACGGGGCACGACGTGGTCGTCTGCGTCGGCCGGGGAATCAGCGCCGACCCGACGAAGGGGGTAGAGCTCGCACTCGAACTCGCAGACGCGTTCGAGAACAGCGACGTCGGCGTCACCCGCGGCATCGTCACGGGCTCGTTCCAGTTCGACGGCCACGTGGAGCAGTACACCCACGAGGAACGCCAGATCGGCGAGACCGGCCAGGTCATCCAGCCGCAGCTGTACATCGCCGCCGGCGTCTCCGGGGCGGTCCAGCACAAGGTCGGCTGTGACGAGTCGGAGACCATCGTCGCCATCAACACCGACACGGACGCTCGCATCAAGGACTGGTCGGACTACTTCATCGAGGGCGACCTCTTCGAGGTCCTCCCGCGGCTCACGGAGGCGGTGAAGACCGGCACGCTGGACGTCGAAGCGGTCGCCGACGGCGGCGAACCGGTACCAACGGACACCACGGCAGCCCAGGAGGGACACGATGAGTAGCGCAGCGGAGACGACGACGGTCGACCCGGGTGCGGAGTACGAACACTACGAGGCGGTCGTCGTCGGGGCGGGTCCCGGCGGGGCGGCCGCGGCGGCCACGCTCGCCTCGTACGGGGTCGAGACGCTCGTGCTCGAACGCGGTGTCGACGCCGGCTCGAAGAACGTCTCGGGCGGGCTCATCTACGCCGAAGAGAGCGCGCCGTACACCATCGACCGCATCTTCGACGACTTCCGCGCGGAGGCGGCCGAGCGACCCATCACGAAGTACTACATCCACAACGTCGCCGGGACGAAGGTCGAGTCGTTCGACCTCACCGACCTCCACGAGTCGGATACGGAGTGGTCCGACTCGGTGCTCAGACGGAAGATGGACTCGTGGCTCGCCGAGCGGGTCCACGAGCGCACCAGCGAGACCGGCGGTGGCCTCCTGACCGAGGTCCACGTGAACGGTCTCCTCGAGGAGGACGGCGACATCGTCGGGGTGACCTGCGACGAACTCGACCCGATCAGGGCGGACCTGATCGTCGCCGCCGACGGCGTCAACTCCGAACTCGCCCGGCAGGCAGGGCTGATGGACTGGGAGCGTCCAGACGAGTGGTTCCAGGGCGTCAAGGCCGTCGTCGACATGGAGAGAGAAGAGGTGAACGAGCGGTTCAACATCACCGACGAGGAGGGCGTCGCCCACCTCTTCTCGGGCGACCTCTTCGACGAGGCTCGTGGCGGCGGCTTCCTCTACACCAACGAGGAGTCGCTCTCGCTCGGGACCGTGTTCCACCTCGACAGCATCGTCGACGGGGAGCTCGAGTCACACCAACTCCTCGATGCGCTGCTCACCCATCCGCTCCTCGCGCAGTGGCTCGGCGACGAGTACCGTGAGCGCGAGTACTCGGCGAAGCTGGTGCCGGACTCGAAGAAGGTCGCGCTCCGCGAGCCGTACCGTGACAACCTCGTTCTCGTCGGGGACGCCGCTGGGCAGATGCAGGCGCAAGGACCCATCATCAAGGGGATGAACCACGCCGTCACCGCGGGCGCGCTCGCCGCGGAGGCGTTCGCGGAGTCGCGAGCCAGAGGCTCCCCCGAGAAGACAGGACGGCTCTACGCGAAGAAGCTCCGCGACGAGGGCGTAATGAAGAAGCTCCGGCCGAAGCAGTACGAACTGCTGGGGTCGCTGGGTGAGCGCGAACCGATGGCCGGACTCGTCGACGACGTGGTCGACTCGCCGCTGGGACGGTTCGGTGTCCGCCTCCTCGGCTCTCGCATCGAGACGCTGTACAACTCGCCGTTCCTGACGTCGATGATTCCGGACACACGGACGCCGTACGTCACCCTCCCCACCGTCATCGCCGAGGAACTGGGAACGCCCGTGCGGGACGAGAGCTACGTCGAGCCACCGTCGCTGGAAGAGCGCATCGGCGACCTCTCGTACAACACCGACATCGGCAATCCACACATCGTCGTCCAGGACAACTCCATGGAGGCGTCGGGGGCAGCCGTCTACGCGTGCCCGGTCTCCGCGCGTGACTTCGGCGGCGGCTGTTACCGCGAGGAGACCATCCAGAAGAACGGCCACGAGGAGCAGGTGGTGTCGCTCGACACCCAGCCCTGCGTCGAGTGTGGGACCTGCGCCGTGGTCGCCGACACGACGTGGGTCCACCCGCGCGGCGGAAAGGGTGTCGAGTTCAAGCAAGGGTGAGTATGGACGCGACGGACGAACGCGAGCGTCACTCGGGCTACTACGCCCGTATCGCCGACCTCGCCGAGACGGCCCGTCACGAACGCGAGACGTTCGAGCCGCCCGAGGCGGTCGACGAGGAGCGGGCGCTGCGGTACGCCCGCGACGGGTTCGGCGACGTGGTCGCGCTGTACATCGAAGCGCGGACCGCGGCGTGGGACGTCGAGTTCTCGGCGCGCGAACTCAGCCTGCTCCACCGGGCGACGAACGACTACCTCTCGTTGTACACGAGGTGTCACGGAGTGGCGTTCGACACCGACGTGACGGTACGGGAGGCCGCCGAGGTGCTGTTGAAGACGCACAACATCGTCGACACCGCACAGTTGGTGACGAAGGTACCCGGGCGAGACTGAGACGCACCGGTGTCGCGAGTTCCGACGCCCCCGCACAGAACCTCACGAACAACTATTAAGTATCGAGGTGTGGTACTGGCCCTCATGGACATCACCGACAAGCTCAGTTTCTCGCACAAGGACCGCAAGGACCTGTACGACTACGTCGAGAGCCACGGCACGGTCCGGAAGGACGAGGCCCGGCGGTCGCTGAACATGGAGCCCGGTGCGTTCGGCGTCCACACGACCATCCTTCGTCAAGAGGGGTACATCCGTGAAGTCGGTGACAGACTCCAGATCGCCTACCAGGAAGACGCGCCACGGGAGTACGAGTCCGACGGCGTCGAGTTCGTCATCCGCACCGCCCACGAGGACGACCAGGAACGGCTCACCGAGACCATCCGCGAGGTCGCGAAAGAGGGCGACTACTTCGAGGCGGAGACGGTCGCGGAGGTGCTCGACCACGAGGAGGTACTCATCCGTCACAACGAGGTCCACTCGCGGCTGTTCTTCGTCGCCTGCGTCGGCGACGACGACGAGGTCGCCGGCTGGGTCCACCTCGACCTCCCCGAGACGGAGTTCCTCTCACACACGGCGGTCCTCACCGTCGGCCTCAGAGACGAGTTCCGCGGCCACGGTATCGGCTCGGCACTCCTCGAACGTGGTGTCGAGTGGGCGCGCGAACACGGCTTCGAGAAGCTGTACAACTCCGTCCCGGCGACGAACCAGCGGGCCATCGACTTCCTCGCGGGCCACGGCTGGGAGACCGAGGCCGTCCGGAGCGACCACTACAAGATCGACGGCGACTACGTCGACGAGGTGATGATGGCGGTCGACCTCCTCGACTAGCGCCAGTTCTCCTCGGACCCCTCGAGGGGTTCGGCGACGACCCCGTCCTGCTGGACGATGGCTCGCGCGTGAGCCGTACAGACGTCTCGGTCCGCTTCCCAGGGGACGTACACCCGAACCGCCGCCTCGTTCTCACACCCCGCCTCGCTACAGGTCGCCATACGAGGAGAGAGACACCCGACGGACAAGAGTGTGCGTCCCTCGGAGGGGAAGCCGCGCGGGAGGGAGTCGCGTCGGACGAGCGCCGGAGGACTCACCGGTCACGGTCGACGTCGCGGTCGAGGGCGACGTCGACACCGACGAGGACGACCGCGAGGGGCGAGGGTCGGCTACTCGTATCGCCGTCGGTGCGCCGCCGCCGCGTCCGTCCCGTCCCACTCGACGAGCGACTGGTACGCGCGGCCGAGCGTCTTCATACACTGCCCCGTCGAGACGAAGCCGAGTCCGTCGGCGACGGTGTCCCACGGTTGAGCCTGCAGCACCTTCCGGACGAGCAGACGTTCGTCGTCGGGGGTGAGCGGTCCGTCCGCCGTCGTGAGCGCACGGAGCGCCAGCAGTCGGAACGGCCGAGGGTTCGCGCTGTAGAGGCCGGGCCCGAAGGAGGCGTCGACGACGACCCGCCACTCACGGTCGGTGAGCGAACACGAGAACGCGCGCCCGGCGGCCCGAAGCGACGCGCGGACGACGTCGGCGTCAACCTCCCGCAGGGGGTCAGAGAGGACACCCTCGGCGCGGGCGAGGAACCACTCAGTGTGGCGGTCCCACAGCGCCCGTCCCCGCGACGAGAGCGGGTCGAGCATCACGACGGAGTGTTCCCCGCTCGTCTCGTTCCGCGAGGTCGAGAGGTACAGCGAGGAGAAGCCGTTCGCGCGCCAGAACTCGACCAGCGAGGGGGTCGCGCCGTAGCCGACGCCGAGCCAGTCGACGGGCGGGTCGTTCCGTCCGCCTCCCACGGCGTCGCCGTGCGAATCGAGACGCGCGGCGAGGGGGTCCGTCGTCGAGAGTTCGCGCCGGACCTCGTCGAGCAGCCGCGAGCCGAGCCCGCGTGACCGGACGGCGTGGTGCGTGGCGATACGCATCACGCGATACCCGACGGGGATGGCGGCGTCCTCGTCGCGGACCTGCGAGGTGAGCACGTCCGGGAGCATGTTCCCGCGGACGCGCGCCCCCTCGTACATCCGCCGTCGCCGGTCGGCGTCGAGACCGCCCTCGCGCGCGAGAAGCGCGACGGAGACGACGTGGCCGCCGTGGGTGAGCGCCCGCACGGTGAGGTTCGGCGCGTCGAGGAGCCGAGCGAGGTCGTTCGGTTCGGTCCGGTAGTGTGCGAGGACGAGCAGTCCGAACACCTCTCGCAGCCGGTGTTCGGCGGCGAGCAGGTCCTCGGGCGTGTACGTCTCGTACGCGACCGTCTCGGGAGTCGCGTCGGCGACCACCTGGTCCACCGGGGGCCGCGCGTCGAGGAGGAGCGCGCGGAACGTGAATGACTCGACGGGGTCGCCGCGGGCGTATCGGATTGGGTCGTCGAGGCGGACGTCGGTCACGGTGTGTCCGTGCTCGTCGAGTCTGTCGCGGAAGCGGACGGTGAAGCCCCGACCCGCCCCTTCGTAGCCGTGGACCGTCGTGAAGAACGCGACACGGTCGGCGTCGAGGAACGTGGTCAGCAGGTGGACGGGGAGCGCCGCGGCCTCGTCGACGAGGAGGACGTCGGGCGGTCCGGCCTCGGCGACGGCGGTCGGTCGGCAAAAGCGGATCCGACCCCCCTCGCCGACGCTGACGACGTGTGCCTCCTCGTCGTGACTCACCTCTGCACCGAACCCTTCGAGGAGTTCGAGCGCGCGCACGAACCCCTCGCGGGCGTTGCGGTAGCGCGGGGCCGTCACGAGGACGTCACTCCCCTCACGTGCGAGACACGCCGCCGCGAGGCCGGCCGCGCTCGACTTCCCCCGTCCCCTGTCGGCCTCGACGACGACCGCTTCGCGCCGTTCGCGCTCCCCCTCCCGGAGTCGCTCGAGCGCGGCGAGCGCCCGCGACTGGTCGCGAGTTCGACACGCTTCGTACGCCGCACGGGGGAAGGCGGCGTCGTCGGGTGTCGAGGGTGCGGTGCGCCCGCCCGCGAACGGGCTGTCGTCCGTCGCGCCGTCGCGCCAAACGACGCCCCCGTCGACGTCGACGGTGGCCACCCCCGGATGGGTGCGGATGAGTGAGACGAGTCGGCGGCGGAAGCGACCGGTCACCGCCTCGACGGGGAACGGTGGGACAGCGAGGCTCTCGTCGAACCCCGTCCGCACTGTGGGCCACGCGTCCAGCGGCGGGGTCAACAACACGAGGAGGCCGCCGCCGTCGACGACCCCGGAGAGCCGCCCGAGGAGGTTCGGTGAGAACCCCTCGTGGGCGTCGCAGACGACGACCGATCGAGTGGTCCCGAGGAGCGAGTCCGCGCGGGCGGGCGAGACGCGGTCGAATCGGACCCCCTCCCGTGTGGAGACGAACGTGACGGCGTCGTCGTCGGCATCCACTCCCTCGACCGCCGAGAACGCGGCGTCCCACCCGGCGTCGCGGTCACCGCTCAGCACGAGGAGACGACGCTGGTCGGTCTCTCTCGCCCGCGCGGCGAGGTCGACAGCCAGCGCTCGAACAGCGGGTCGCGAGGGGGACGGGTCCGACATCGGCGGTGGTTGGTCAAGCGTGCGTAAGGCGGTTCGGGTTCAGTCGGGGCGCGCCGGGTGAGCGGTGCGGAACTCGAATCGGGCCCCACCCGTGCTCGCGGTCGTCGCGTCAACCTGCCAGTCGTGCGCCACCGCGATGTCGTGGACGATGGCGAGCCCGTAGCCTGTCCCGTCGGGCGCGGTCGAGACGCCCGGGTCGAACAGTGATTGTGGGTCGATATCGGCGTCGAAGCCCGGGCCGTCGTCCTCGACGAAGAAGCCGGGCGTGCCGTCGTCGGTCGGCAGCGCGCCGACGCGGACCTCGAAGTCGGTCCGGTTCGACAGGTCGTCGTCGGCCAGTTCGGTCGAGTGGTGTTCGGCAGTCCGGTCGACCGACGCGCCCGCGCGGCCGTTCGGCGGCCGCGACTCCCGCCCGGTCGACTCGCGCGTCGCGGTGAGTCCGTGTTCGACCGCGTTGCGGAACAGGTTCTCGAACAGTCCGCCGAGGCGCGAGGGGTCGGCCGAGACCCGCGGGAGGTCGCCGTCGAGAGTGAGCGTCGCGTCGGCGGTGTCCGTCACGGCCCAGGCGTCGACGACGACGTCGGCGAGCGACACCGGCTGTGGGTCGTCGACGACGGCTCCGGTCCGAGCGAGTTCGAGCAGGTCGTCGACGAGACGGTCCATCCGCTCGAGTGCGTCCTCGGCGGCGTCGAGGCGGTCCGTCGAGGCCGTCTCCCTCGCGAGTTGCACGTGGCCGAGCGCAACCGAGAGCGGGTTCTGCAGGTCGTGAGAGACCACGGCGGCGAACTCGTCGAGCTGGTCGCGCTGTCGGCGGAGCGTCGCCTCCCGCTCGTGGCGACGGCTCACGTCTCGAATGACGCCGGCGGTTCCCCGGAAGGGACCGTCCGTCGGTAACAGCGAGAGGTTGTCCTCACAGGGGACCGCCTCCCCGTCGGCAGTGTAGAGGTCGAACTCGAGCCGTGCGGGTGCGTCCTCCCGGTAGGCCCGGCGAATCGCATCGCGCACCGCCTCGTGTCCCGCCTCGTCTTTCAACAGCTCCGCGGCGTGACTGCCGAGCGCCGTGTCGGCGTCGTACCCCGTGAGGTCGACGAACGCGTCGTTGACGTACGTGAGTTCGCCCCCGTTGCCGGTCGTGTACACCGGGTCGCCGAGCGCCTCGATGATCGTCTCGACCCGTTCGAGGTGTGCGGCGCGGCTCCGCTGAACCGTGACGTCGCGACCGATGCCGCAGGCACCGACGAGGACGTCGTTCTCGTCGTACAGTGGGACGGTGCGGAACTCGTAGACCGGCGGTTCGTCTCCCGTATCGAACCGGGCCGCCCCCGTGGTCTCCGTCCCGCCGAGGACGCGCTCGATGGTCTGTGCCACGGCCTCCCGGTCGGCGGGGACGAACAGTTCCGTGACCGCGACCGTCGAGAGTTCGGCGTCGGAGCGTCCCGTCACCTCGTTGAGGCCGTCGTTCCACCGGACGAGCCGCTCACCGGAGTCGTCGAGGACGTAGAAGACGTCGTCGAGCGCGTCGAGCGCGGCGTCGAGCAGTCGGCGCTCGGACGCGAGCTGTCTGCGCGCGTACTGCTCGTCGGTGACGTCGGAGAGGTAGATAGAGAGCCCGTCCTCGCCGGGGAACGCCCGGACGTCGAAGTGTGTCTCGAGCGGCTCGAAGTACGCGTCGAAGGAGACGGACTCACCCGTCTCCATCGCCCGCCGGAGCTCCGTCTCGAACACCGAGCCGACGAGCGCGGGGAACGCCGTCCACACGTCGGTTCCGCGCGCCGTCGTCGGGTCGAGGTCGAGAACCTCTGCCGCCCGCGCGTTCACGTACGTGTAGCGCCAGTCACGGTCGAGGGCGACGACGCCGTCCGTCGTCCGTTCGTACACGTTCTGGAGCTGGTCCGTCACCCGCTGTGCCCGGCGTGTCGCGCGCGCCTCGGAGACGACGGTGCGAATCCGGTTCGCCAGGAGTTCGTAGCGCTCGGAGCCACCGCCCTTCTGGACGTAGCCGCTGACCCCGGCGGCGATGGCCTCGCTCGCGATCTCCTCGTTTCCCTTCCCGGTGAAGAGCACGAACGGGAGGTCTGACCGCCGCGCGCGGACCCGCTGGAGGAGTTCGAGGCCGTCGAGGTCGGGCATGTCGTAGTCGGAGACGACGCAGTCGACGGCGTCGAGGCGGTCCAAGGCGGCGGTCGGGTCGGTCTCCCGGTGGACGACGACGCCGTCGTGGCGACCGAGGAAGGTCGCGACTAGGTCGCCGAACGCGGGGTCGTCGTCGACGTGGAGGACGTGAATGTCGTCGTCCTCGGTGATGGGATTCACGGGCGGTGACTCGTCTGTCGGGAGTTCTGCAGTCGAGGATATATGCGCATCGGCAGTGTTCTCACGTCTGATACCACGCACCGCGTGCGTGCCGCCCGAAGTGGCCGTGTGTGCGTATCGCACGGCGTGGCGGGTTTGAAAGCGCTTTTATGGAGTGATGCTCTACGACTGGTTACACCCCTGCCCGTGGGTCGATGACTACTCCTCGCCGTCAGGGATTTCCGTCGAGAGGCGGACGCCGGAAGACCGGTTTGGCGAGGCAGTCGAGCCCCGGGAGGGAGGAGGATACAATGCCAGTTTACGTCGATTACGATGTACCCGCAGACCTCGCCGAAGACGCCATCGAGGCGCTCGAGGTCGCACGAGACACAGGAACGGTAAAGAAAGGAACGAACGAGACCACGAAGGCGGTCGAGCGCGGCAACGCCGCACTCGTTCTCGTCGCCGAAGACGTCTCCCCCGAGGAAATCGTGATGCATCTCCCCGAGCTCGCCGAGGAGAAGGGCATCCCGGTCATCTTCGTCGAGACGCAAGACGACATCGGTCACGCCGCCGGCTTAGAGGTCGGCAGCGCTGCCGCGACCATCGTCGACGCCGGCGAGGCCGAGGAGAGCGTCGAGGACATCGCCTCGAAGGTCGAGGAACTCCGATAACCCAACAATGAGCGCAGAAGAGAGCGCCAGCGACTCCACCTCCGCGGAGGTCATCGAGATCGTCGGCAAGACCGGCATGCACGGCGAAGCAATGCAGGTCAAGTGCCGCATCCGTGAGGGCTCGAACCAGGGTCGCATCATCACGCGGAACGTGCTGGGTCCCGTCCGTGAGGGCGACATTCTCCAACTCAGAGAGACCCAGCGCGACGCCGACTCCATCGGAGGACAGTAATGGTCGAGAAACGAACCTGCGACTACACGGGCGACGACATCGAACCCGGAACGGGGACGATGTTCGTCAAGACGGACGGGACCGTGCTCCACTTCAAGGACTCGAAGGCGGAGAAGAACTACCTGCTGGGTCGTGAGGCCCGTGACCTCGAGTGGACGACCACCGGTCGCCGCCAGGCAGAGCGCGCGCAGGCGTCTCGCGACGCCGGTGCGACGCAGGAAGCCGAAGCCGAAGACGACGCTGCCGAGGCCGACGAAGACGACGAGGCCGAAGTGAAAGGGGCGGACGAGGACGTCGAAGCCGACGCCACCGAGGCCGACGAAGACGACGAGGAGGACGACGAAGAATGAGCCACCACGACGAGCGCACGTTCGTGATGGTCAAGCCCGACGGGGTCCAGCGGGGCCTCATCGGAGACATCGTCTCGCGCTTCGAGGCGCGCGGTCTGAAACTCGTCGGCGCGAAGTTCATGCAGATCGACGAGGAACTCGCGCACGAACACTACGGTGAACACGAGGGCAAGCCCTTCTTCGAGGGGCTCGTCGAGTTCATCACCTCTGGGCCCGTCTTCGCGATGGTCTGGGAGGGCGCGGACGCCACCCGGCAGGTGCGAAAGATGATGGGCGAGACCGACCCCGCCGACTCGCCGCCGGGCACCATCCGCGGCGACTACGGGCTGGACCTCGGTCACAACGTCATCCACGGCTCCGACCACGAGGACGAGGGCGCGAACGAGCGCGAAATCGACCTCTTCTTCGACGACGAGGAACTCGTCGACTGGGACCTCGACGCGGCGACGTGGGTCTACGAAGACGAAGCGCACTGACGGCGACTAGCGGTCTCGACGCATTTTTCACGCCGGGTACCCCCCGCGAGAGTCGTCGATGCCGACCCTCACGGCCACCGACTCGACGGCGATGACGGCGACGGCGGGGACGACCGTTCTGTCGACTGCGCGTCTCGGTGGTTCCGTTCACCGGAAACGTGGTGTCACTCGACAGGTACTTGATAATCACTGTCTGTCGTACAGTGGGCGTGAGTGACGCAGACACACCCGGCGAGCCCACACACAATCACGACCACGAACAGGGAGTTTTGGGTCCCGGAGACACCACGCCGGCGGCGATGCGTGACCGTTCCGAGCCGTACGGAACGCAGTTCACCACCGAGGGGGACAGTCCCGTCGTCCGGGTCGACCGAACGGCCCGCCGTCAGTCGAGCGGACAGAGCGTCGACACGCGGGCGTTCTCCTTCACGTGGATACCCGCGGGCGGGACGGAGACGGGCACCCGCGGCAGGTCGGTGACGCGGAGCGTCGGATGGGTCGCCCCGCGTTCGACGAGTGCGCGACGCGGCTGGAGGAGCACCTCGTCCGACCCCGTGAGCGACTCGTTGTACTCGAGGAGGTAGGTTCCACCACCGAGGTGCCACCAGCCGTAGTCGTCGTTCTGCTCGCGCGTCTCCGGTTCGACGGTCGACGTCCGAGCGTCGGTGAGTTCGCCGCCGCCGAAGTCGACCTGTGCCGGTCCCGAGAGCGCGTGGACGCCGGAGACGGTGAGGTCGACGCCGGCGTCGTGGACCTGAGTCTCGCGGTGGACGAGGTCGGAGAGGCGGTCGGCGAGGGATTCGGCTGCCATATCGGGTCGTGGGTCGTCGTCGAGAAAAGTGTGGGGCCCCAGGAGACGTCTCGGTGACTGCGCGACGGTCGGTGTGGCGCGTCAGGTGGGACCGCAAAAGAACCCGCCACTGCCGCAGGTTCGTCCGTCTTACGCCGTCGGGAGCGGGTCGGCGAGGTCGATTTCGCCCGCGTCGAGTTCGGCTTCGACCTCGCGGGTGGCTTTCACCATGTTCTCCATCTTGCCGAAGGCGATGTCGCGCGGGAGGAGCTTCAGGCCGCAGTCGGGCGAGATGGTCAGCTTCTCCGGCGGGACGACCTTCAGGCCCTGCAGGATGTTCTGTTTGATTTCCTCGACGGACTCGACTTCGGCGGTGTGGGCGTCGACGACACCGAGGGCGAGGTCGGGCTCGAACTCGGGGTCGGTGAAGACGTCAATCTGCTCGAAGCCGCCGTTGCAGAGTTCGACGTCGAACTCGTCGATGGGGAAGTCGTTGACCTCGGGGTAGATGCGCGAGTAGTCGCCGTAGCAGACGTGGAGGCCGATTCTCACGTCAGGGTCGATGTCGGCGACAATGCGCTCTAAGCACTCGCCGACGATGGCGTGGTCGTCCGGCGTCGTCGCCAGTGCGGGCTCGTCGATCTGGATGTAGCGCGCGCCGGCCTCGACGAGCTTTTCGACCTCCGTGTTGACCAGGTCGGCGAGTTCGTACGCGAGGTCGGCCTCGGTGTCGTAGGCCTCGTTGAACGACCAGCTCGCGAGCGTGTACGGCCCCGTGATGGGGACCTTGACCGGCTTCGACGCCGCATCCCTCGTGAACTCGAACTCGTCGACCAGCCACGGCTCGTCGTACTCGACCTCCTCGACGACGCTCGGCTTGTCGAAGTAGTTGTGGCCCCACACCTTCACGGGCCCGTGGAACTCGTAGCCGTCGATGCGGTGGGCGAAGAACTCGACCATCTCGTTGCGGCGCATCTCGCCGTCGACGACGGTGTCGAGCCCGGCACGCTCGTGCTCGTCGACGATGACGCGACAGGCGTCGTCGTGTGCCTCGTGGAGGTGTTCCTCGGTGAACTTCGAGTCCTCGTCGTGGACGAGGTCGTCGGCGCGGTTGAGCCACTTGGGCTTTGGGTACGAGCCGACGACCGACGTCAGGATGAAGTGGTCGGTCTCGTGCCCCTCGGGGCGGAACTGCTCGCGGGTGTCGACGCCTGCGGTTCGGTGTCCCGTCATGCTTCCACCTCCTCCTCCGCGGCGGCCCCCTCGGCGAGCGCGACCAGTTTCTCCTGGGCCTTCGAGACGGGCAGGTAGAACAGTTCGGTGTTCGAGGTGAGGTAGACAGTGTCGAACGTCTGGGAGGGGACCTGGTCGGCGAACCAGTCGACGCGCTCGCGGATGGTCTCGGACGACTCGACGCGGGTGTTCTGCCCGTCGACGAGACCGAGCGCCACGTCCGATTTCGTCCCGTACTCGGTGACGTTGTACATCGTCTGCTCGCGGTCGCCGGCGATGAGGTCGAAGCCGAGCGCCTCGACGTCGGCGTCCATCAGGTGCGCGTACGTCTTCTCGTCGTGGGCACCCCAGTACGAGTGAACGACGACGTCGGCGTCGGTCTCGCTCGCGACGGCCGAGATGGCGTCGGGCACCTGTGCTGCGAGGTCGTCCGCGGGCGGTGCCGTCACCAGCGAGGGCTCGAGGAGGAACAGCGTCTCGTGTGCGGGGAACGCCTCGACCTCACCGGCGAGAAAGTCGGAGACCGCAGCGAGGAAGTCGGCGTCGTCGTTGTAGTACTCGTCGCTCGCGAGTTCCGCGAGCGAGTACGGGCCGGGCAGGACGGCCTGCAGCGGGCCGTCGGTCAGTTCGGCGGCCGCCTCGAGTTCGGCAGCGACGTCGCCCGAGAAGTCGAGTTCGCCCGTTACCTGCGGGTCGCGGTAGAAGTTGTTGTTGTCGTAGTACCGGACGATGCCGCCGGTCTCGACGTTGTCGTGGACCGTGAGCGGGTGCGCGAGGTTGTCGTCCCAGCGGAGTTGCCCTTCGCCGATGCGGTCGAGGCCCGCGTCCTCCTGCTGGTCGATGACCTCGCCGCGGGCGCGGTCGTACGCCGCCACGATGTCACCGCTCTCGTCACCGCTGATGAGGTCACCCTTCTGGTGCCCCTTCAGGTCCGAGAGTTCCTCCTTCGCCCAGTCGGGCAGTGGGAACAGCCCGGGTGTCGTCGCTACGAGTTCAGTCATCACCGGGGCTTTGAAATGCCGACGCTTAATATTTGCTAAACCATTCTATTACTGTTGCGCATCAGAGGGTCAGCCGAACGACCGTCAGCGCCTCGAAGGGGTACGACTCCTCGACGGCCTTCTCGGCTGCGAAGCCCCTGTCGCGGGCGTAGTCGATGACTGTCTCGTAGCCGGTGAGGCTACTGACGAGCAACAGCACGCGCCCCCCCGACGCGAGCACGCGGCCGACGTCGTCGAGGAACGGTTCGATGACCGCGCGGCCGGATTCGCCCCCCGACAACGCGCGCTCCATCCAGTCGCCCCACTCGTTGTCGGGGTCCGTCGGGAGGTACGGCGGGTTGAACAGGACGACGTCGAACGCCTCGTCGCGGAACGCGGAGACGAGGTCGGCGGTCACCACCTCGAACCCGCTCCCCTCGTCGGCAGCGAGGCCACGGGCACGCTCGCGCGCCGCGCGGCAGGCGTGGGGGTTGAGGTCCGAGGCGACGACCCGCGCGTCCGTCTCCGCCGCGACCCGTTCTGCGACCCACCCCGAACCGGTGCCGACCTCGAGGACGCGGTCCGCGCCGGAGACGTCGTCGACGGCCGCCCGGGCGAGCAGCGCCGAGTCCTCCGCGGGCTGGTACACAGCCGTCTCGACGCCGCGACGGGCCGCCAACTCGTCGCGGGTCACGACCCCTCACCCCCCTTCGATTCGGGCTGGCCGCCGTCCGCCTCGGCGGCGACCTCCTCGCCCCCAGCGAGGACCGACCCGTCGGCGAGGTGGAACCCGCCGGACTCCTCGCGACCCATGAGTTCGCGCTGCGGGAAGGGGATCTTGATTCCTTCCTCGTCGAACGCGCGCTTCACCGCGCTCACGACGGCGGTCCGCGTGCGCCACATCCGCCGCGCGCTCGGGTTGTCGATCCACACCCGGACGCCGAGGAGCACGGCCGAATCGGCGAACTCCTTGACGACGACCTGTGGCGTCGGGACCCGGAGGACGTTGTCCAGTCCGCCCACCGCGTCGCGGGCGACCTCCGCGGCCGCCCGCGGGTCGGCGTCGTAGTCGATGCCGACGTCGACCTCGATTCGCAGTCGCCCTTTGCGTGAGCGGTTGACGACGCTCTCGGAGGAGACGACGTCGTTGGGCACCATCACGTACTCGCCGTCGAACGTCTGCATCCGAGTGGTGACGATGGTGATGTCGGTGACGATGCCCTCGTGCTCGCCGATCTCGACCCAGTCACCGAT
Organism: Salinigranum halophilum; assembly: GCF_007004735.1. NCBI lineage: Archaea > Methanobacteriati > Methanobacteriota > Halobacteria > Halobacteriales > Haloferacaceae > Salinigranum > Salinigranum halophilum. The sequence goes on along the minus strand of NZ_SSNL01000004.1, from coordinate 222,046 downwards.
CTCGAACGGGCGGGAGAACATGAGGACGAACCCTGCCAAGAGCGCGCCGAGGGTCTGTCTCGCCGCGAGACCGACGACGATGCCGAGGAAGCCGGCCCCGACGAGGACGCCGCCGAGGTCGACGCCCCAGATACCGAGGATGAGCGACCCGGCGACGGTGTAGAGGCTGACCTGTGAGAGCCGGTAGACGATCTCCCGCTGGTGTTCGGTGATGGCTCGCCGGCTGTCGGAGAGTTCGCGGGTGATCCGTCCGACGAGGTCCGTCATCCCGTAGGCGGTCACGATGATGACGAGCGCGAGGACGACGTTCACGACGCTCTGTGGCCCGAGGCCGTACGACTGGACCTCCTCGACCAGCGGACCGGTGAGCCCCCACACCGCGACGACGAACAGCCCGCCGCCGACCGTCACGAGGACGCCCATCCCCGAGACGAGGAGGTGTCGCCACGTGCTCGGTACGAGCGTGCTCTCGTCGCTGCGGTCGTGGAGGTAGTCGGTCACTCGCCACACCCCCGAGACGACCAGCACGGCCACGACGGTGACGACGACCTTCTCGGGGATGCCGGGGACGAGCGCGTCGAGACCGGTCGGCTGGGTCTGAAGCATCACCGGTAGTCGGCGGCGAGTGCGGTCAGGGCGGCGAACTCGCTCGGCGAGAGCGAGCCGGGGCGTTTCGCGAGCAGTTCCTCCGGAGCCGCGTCGACGACGGCGGAGCCGTCGGCGATACCCGAGATGTGCGTCGTGTTCCGGATGGCGTTCCGGACGGTCTTCCGTCGCTGGGTGAACAGCGCCTTGACGAAGTCGAAGAAGAACGCTTCGTCCGCAACGGTGTAGTCGGGGTCGCGTGGCGTCGTCCGAACGATTGCGCTCTGGACCGCCGGCGCGGGGTCGAACGCCTCGCGGGGGACTCGCTCGACGACGTCGACGTCCGCGTAGTGTTGCGCGCCGACGGAGAGGCGGCCGTACTCACTCGTTCCCGACTCGGCGGCCATCCGCTCGGCGAACTCCAGCTGGAACATCAACACGAGCGGTTTCCCGCCCGGCAGGAGTCGGAAGGCGATCTCCGAGGAGATCCCGTACGGGAGGTTCGAGACGCACGCGGAGAAGTCGGGGAGGTCGACGGCGAGGGCGTCACCCTCGACGACGGTCAGTCGGCCCGACTCGACCGCCTCGGCGAACTCCTCGCGGAGGAACGCCGCCAGGTCGGCGTCGCGTTCGACGACCGTCACGCGGTCGCCGACGGCGAGCAGGCGGTCGGTGAGCGCGCCGGTCCCGCCGCCGATCTCGAGGAGGTGGCTCGTGTCAGCCCCGTCGGGGAGGTGGCTCGGAATCCGGTCGAGGACACGGTCGTCGACGAGGAAGTGCTGGTCGCGGTCCGGGTCGCCGCGGACGCCCGCCCGGCGGATGAGACGGTCGGGGTCGCGGCGGCCGGTGCCGTCCACGTTCATTACCGCTACATTCGACTCGGCGGGCCTAAAGTCTGTTATTCGCTCGTCGCGCCGGTCGCGGCCGGTCGCTACGACTCGGCGTCCCACCTGACGAACGCCTTGTACTTGAGGTCGTCATCGCGGAGCTCCGACATGATGCGCTCGGCGAGGATGTCCTTCGGGTTGTGCAGCCCCGAGATGCGCTCTTCGAGGTCGGAGAAACTCTCGAAGGGGCCCCGCTTCCGCTCGTCGAGGATGTTGTTCCGAAGCTTCTTGCCGATTCCGGGGAGGAGGTTCAGCTGGTGGAGACGGATGGTGATGGGCTGGGCGTCGTTGTAGAAGTCGACGAACCGCGACTCGTGTTCGGTGAGTATCTCGTCGACGACGTACTCCAGTTCGGAGAGGGCGGTGTTCGAGAGCGCGGTGTACTCGACGTCGCGGACCTCCGCGACGTCCACCCGCTCGCCGGCCGGCTCGACGACGACGCGGTCGCCGATGCTCACGTCCGAGTCGTCGTCGAGTCTGAGTTCGACGAGCCGGAAGTCCGATTCACCGAGCGCGTACGCGAGCGGTGATTTCTTGTATCGAGGCCGGTCGTCGTCGGTGCGACCGTGTGGCAACACGTCGAGAACGACGGCCATACGCAGCTCACGTTCTTTCGACTCGCCGCCCCCAGCGTCGACTGCGTCGCCGCTCTCGCTTGTGGTCATACACAACTCTATGCTGACAGATTATTTAAAACGTTGGCACCGGTCATCGCCTCGCCGTCGTCCGATGTGTCCGGACAGTCGGTGTCCATCGGTCGTGCGCGCGTCGATTCGCTCAGACGTACTTGGCGACGACGTTGAGGATGTCGTCGAGTTCGTCGCCCGAGAGCGCGTAGCGCTGCTGGGCGTAGAGCGCGCGGAGTTCGTCGCGCGACTGCGGGAGCAGGTCGGCGATTTTGAACGCCGTCTCCTCGTCGACCTTCTCCAGTTCCTGGAGTTCCTCGGCGAGCGCCCGCGAATCCTCGGGGTCGAGGAACGCAAACCGGTTGACGTGTTCGATGGCGCGGGCCAGTTCGTACCGGACCTCACGCTCTTCGTCGGCCGCGCGTTCGGCCTCGACCTCCTCGAGGAGCCGCTTCACCTCGGACGTGGTGAGATACTCCTCCCCGAGCTTCTCTTTGAAGATCGTCATCGACGTCTACTTCTGCGCACGGAGGTGGGCCGGGCGCGTGATGAGCGTCTTCGCCTTCCCGCCGTCGGTGATCTCCACCTTGAACGAGCGGCCCTGTTTGCCGACGACCTCACCCGTGTGTCCGCTGAAGCGCGGGTGGAAGCGACCCTTCCGGACGCTGGGGTCGATCTTCAGGTGGACCTTCTGGCCGACCTCGTACTCCTGAATCGCGCGCTGGGGCGGCGACGTCCCACGCTCTCGGGGCTTGTTCTTGAGTTTGTTCCGCGTCCCCTTCATCGGACCGTTGGAACTCGGCATAGTCGTGGGACGTACTACTTCTGACGTCGTTATAAAAGACACGTTCCCGTCCGCGCACGGCAGTGCGACACATGGTACGCCGTCGTTCCCGCCCGGTGCGACTCGTGGTAAAACCTATCAGGCTCCGCGGACCACTCTCTCTCATGAGTCAGGAAACCCCCACGGTCACCGACGTCTCGCGGTCCGGGGAGACGGAATCGACGCTCGAGACCGCAGAGACCGAGTCCGAGATGGCGGTCGCTCACGAAACCGAGGCCGCGGTCGCCGAGGCCGGGCCGGGCGCGAGCGAGAGCACCTTCGCTGTCCGCTTCGGCTCCGGGTTCGCTGTGGGGATGCTCGTCGGCGGGATTATCGGCATCCTCCTCAACTCGCTCCCACTGGCGATGTTCGGGGGGTTCATCCTCGGGACCGTCGTCGGGATCGTCCTCGCAGCGCGGGACTAAACGCTCGCGAGCACCGCCGCTCACCGACGGTGAAGACCCGCGAGAGGAGGGCTGTTCAGATGCGGCCGACGTTCTCGACGGAGACGCTCTCGACGCCGTCGACGCCGGTGAAAGACTCTTCGACCGCTTCGGTCCCGCCGGCGTCGTCGGGGACGATGACCGTCGGGAGGAGCGCGACGAGACCGAACGCGACGTTGTCGCGCTCGAACCCGTTTATTTTCGCGCCCTCAGGGAGTGACTCCTCGAGGCGCTCTTGAAGCGCGTCGAGGTCGATATCGGGGCTGTTCGGCATGACCTTGATTTTGGCTGCTACTTTTCCCATTGTTGGAGTCGGTTAGGGACCTCGGAACCCACAGTCGGGGCACTCGTAGAGGTTGCTCTGTTTGCGGCACTTCGCACAGCGGGAGATCTCCTGGCCACAGTCCGGACATTTGAACGTCGCGGCACTCATGCCGGAGATGTTGATGCCACAGGACACGCACTGTCGGGCGTGCCGCCGCTCTGGCTCGCTCTCGCTCATACACCAACGAACCCAGCCGTGACGTTTAACGGTTGTCTTTCGATTCACACGGGGGCCCTCATCCGACCACGAGCGGGACTGCGAGGACACCCATGAGGTGGACGCGGCGGACCCCGAGCCGAACCGGTAGAAGGCCCACGACCCCGGCGGCGGCGAGCACGACGACACCACCGACCCCCGCGAACAGCCCCGAGAGGAGACAGAGGAGGCCGCAGGCGACGAGACTCGTGGTCCGTGGTCCCACCTGGCCGGCGGCTGCGAGATATCTGTCGCCGAGCACGGGGACGAGGACGGCCGAGACGACGCCGGCGACGACCGTCGCGGTGAGAAGCGTCGCGAGCGGTGGGGGACCGACCGCCCGGAGCGCGACGGTCACACCCGTTCGGGGCGCGTCGAGCGCGACGAGCGAGAAGAGCGCGAAGACGGCGGTCGCGGTGTTCGCCCCGCTGGTCGCGACGACGTAGGTGCGGTCCGGGTCCTCCCGCCCGGCGAACGGGAGTGCGAGCGTCGCCGCGACTCCGGCCGAGACGCCCGGGAGGTAGCCGACCAGCCCGCCGCCGGCGACGCCCGCGACGGCCGCACGTCCCACCGCCGACGGTCGGGTCGCGAGTTCCACTCCGTCCTGTGTTGGAACGCCGCTGCCGCGGGCGGCGTCGACGAGGACGGGGACACCGAACAGCCCGCCGAACAGCGGCGTGAGCACGCCCCCGACGGCGACGAAGCCGTCGAACGGTCGGTCGAGGGTCGCCAGCCCGAGGGCACCCGAGAGGAGGACGAGAAACGCGGCCGCGACCATCCGCCACGGCCGGCGTTCGGCGAGCACGAGCAGGACGAACACGCCCACCAGCAGAAATGGAAGCGACGTGGAGAGCAGCGATTCGTGACGACGGACGAGCGCCGTCAACGGAACGGCGACCGGAAGGGCACAGAGCAGCGCCCCGCCGCTGCCGAGCGCAGAGAGCCTGAGTGCCTCCCGTCCCCGCCCCCCGAGGACGAGCCGATGGCCCGGCAGCGACCCGGCAGCCATCGCGGCGTCGGGGACGCCAAGCGCGAGCGCGGGCACCACGTCGAGGAAGGTGTGTGTCACGCCCGCGGCGAGCACGGCGACGGCGACACCCGCCGAGGGACCCGAGAGAGTCGGCGCGGTCGCCGCGAGGAGGAGCGCGAAGGCGTTGGCGTGGATGCCCGGAACGAGCCCGGAGACGGTCCCCAGGGCGACGCCGCCGAGCGTGTACGCGAGGAGGACGCCGACACGGTCGACCACCCACAGCCCCGCGAAGAGGTCTCCGGCCATCGTACCCCGAGGTGGTGACGCCCTCGTATTTGAACGCTCGTGGCGGGGGGACGCCCACCGGTCACCCCGGACGGCGCCGTCGCTTACGGACGGTGTCGGCGTCGAAAGAAATCGTAGTGGTCGTGCGTCGGACGCGAGGTCGGCAGGACGCGGAGTGGTATCCGCGGTTCAGCCGAAGAGTTCGCCGAGGCCCTCGCCGCCGGCCTCGTCGTCCTCGTCTTCTTCTTCTTCCTCGGCGGCCTCGGCCTCGTCGGCCTCGTCGCCGTCGTCCTCGTCGTCGCTGTCGTCGGAGCCACCGGCACCGCCGGCAGCACCACCGGCCGCGGCGGGCGCGGCGGCGGCCGTCTCGATAGCTTCCTCGATGTCGACGTCCTCGAGCGCGGCGACGAGCGCCTTGACGCGGGACTGCTCGACATCGACGCCGGCGGCCTCGAGGACCGCCGTGATGTTCTCTTCGTTGATCTCTTCGCCGGCTTCGTTCAGGATGAGTGCTGAGTAAACGTATTCCATTGTTCTTACCTCGTGTTATCCGAACATCGCACCGAGGCCGTCTGCGCCGTCGTCCTCGTCGTCGTCTTCGTCGACGTCCGCGTCGGCGTCTTCGTCGGCTTCAGTGTCGGTGTCGTCCGTGTCTTCGTCGTCCGATTCGTCCGTATCAGGGGACGCGGCCGGCGCAGCCACACCGCGTAGCTCCTCCGGGAGCGCGTCCTCGTCGTCGATGAGCGTCGCGAGCGAGCGCAGTTGCGCGTCCGCACGACGGACGAGGTCGGGCATGAGCTCCTCGTCCTCGATGGCGGCGAAGAGGCCGACCGATTTGGCCTCGCCGGCACCCTTCGCGAGCAGCGTGCCCGCCGTCCGCGCCGTCGGGTAGACCGCGTTGACGGAGAGGTTCCGACCAGCGGCGGCGGCGGACTGGATGTCCGCGCGGTACTCGTCGACGTCGATGGCGAGTTCTTCGGGCTCGAAGAGGACGCCTTCGGAGAAGACGGCCCGCAGGTCGAGACCCACTTCCTTGGGCTCGATGCCGAGCTCGGAGAGGACGTTCGCCAGCTCCGCGGAGACGACTTCACCCTCGGAGAGGACCGTCGAGTCCTCGGTGACCTTGATGGAGCCGTCCATGATGCGCGCCGACGCGCCCACCTGCTGGAGTTCACCCACGAACGGACCCGGGTCGACACCGGTGTCACCCTCGGGGATGACGATTTCGTTGGGGGCGACCTCGCCAGCGTTGATCGGAGCGGGCGTCTTCGACGCCTCGAGCTGCTTGAACAGGCCGAACGGGTTGTCGTCCGTCCCGATGAGCGCCACCTCGCCGGCGATGTACTCGTTGAGGTCTTCGAGGCCGTCGTCGACCTCGTCGAGCGCACGCTCCATGAGCGTGTTCCGGCTCATGCGCACGGCGGCCTTGCCGTGGAGGTCGCGACGCATGTTCTGCAGCTGCTTCGAGGGGATACCCGTCACGCGGACGACGCCGACGGACTGGTACGAATCGACGAACTCGACGAGCTCGTCGACCTCCTCTTGCTTCCACTGCGGGATGGTTTCGGTCTTGCGTGCTTCGGAACTCATCTCAGGCACGCACCTCCACGGACGGCCCCATCGTCGTCTTGACGTAGATGCCGTCGATGTTGAGCGGGCCCTTCTCGAGGTTCGCCTCGAGTCGACGTACGATGACGTCGATGTTCTCGGCGATTTCGTCGGCCGTCATGTCCTCGGCACCGACGCGCGTGTGGAACGTGCGGCGGTCACGAGACCGGAGCTGAACGGTGTTTTTCATCCGGTTGACGGTCTCGACGACGTCGTCGTCGGGCTGCAGCGGCGTCGGCATCTTGCCGCGCGGCCCGAGGACGGTCCCGAGATATCGACCGATATCTTGCATCATCGACGCCTCGGCAACGAAGAAGTCCGTTTCGTTGGCGAGGTCCTTCGCGGCGTCAGTGTCGTCGCCGAGGTCTTCGAGGTCGTCCCCCGAGAGAACCTGGTCAGCAACGTCTTCGGCACGCAGCGCCGTCTCGCCGGATGCGAACACCACAATCTGGGTGTCCTGTCCGGTCCCGGCTGGGAGGACGACGCTCTCGTCGACGCGGTTCGCTGGATCGTTGAGGTCTAAATCGCGCAGATTGATGGCGAGGTCGACCGTCTCGCGGAAGTTGCGAGCCGGTGCCTCCTCCAGTGCGCGTGAGACTGCTTCGACTATCGTATCTGCCATTATTCACCTCCGTAGTACGCAGGATCTGCTCCTACGGGTCAGTGAAACAGGCGATGCCTGTCTCACCGGAAGTGGGAGGATGCGAGACTTAAACCCGTCGAAGCAAGGGCGCGCGAAAAACCCGATTTCGTCGGGTACGCGGCGTGACACCGACTCACAGGGATTCGGTGTCGTAGGTCACTGCCGGAGCCACCCGCCGTCTCGGTCGTGGCCACGGTCACAGCCGTAGCCGTAGCTGTGGCTCGATGGTCGAGAACTCGGGACGGAAAACTGCCCGTTCGCGGTCGGAGCGTCGGAGGTTACGCCGCCGCTTCCTCGGTGAAGAGTTCGTCGTACTCGCCGTCGTCGAGTCGCTTCTTGAACTCGCGGGGGTCGTTCCCCTCGATGGTGACACCGAGCGAGGTGCAGGTGCCGACGACCTCCTTCGCGGCGTTCTTCAGATCGTACGAGAGCAGGTCGGACTGCTTCTGCTTCGCGATTTTCTGGACCTGTTCGACGGAGAGATCGGCGACGAACTCCTTCTGAGGTTCGCCAGAGCCCGTGTCGAATCCGGCCTCGTCCTTGATGAGCGCGGCGGTCGGCGGGACGCCGACCTCGATGGTGAACGAGCCGTCGTCGTCGTACTCGACGGTGACGGGGACCTCCATCCCATCGAACGCGGCGGTCTGGTCGTTGATCTCGCTCACGACGTCCTGGACGTTGACAGGCGTCGGTCCGAGCTCGGGTCCGAGCGGCGGGCCAGGGTTGGCCTCCCCGCCGGGAACGAGCACTTCGATAGTTCCGGCCATGTCTGTGTGGACCCTCCAGCGACCTTTAACGGTTTTCTTTCCCGTCGCTCCCGTGTGAGTCAGCGCCACGCGCGTCCGCGTCGTGTCGCCCACCGAGGTTCGACGCGACCCACTCGTGGTGGGCACACAACCGCTCCGCCCCGGCGTCGGTGAGCGCGTACCGGTCGGCGAGGCCGTCCTGCCGCCGCGTGAGGAACCCGTCGCTCACGAGCGCCTCGAGCGCGCCGTGGAACGTCTTCGGCTGGACCCGGTCGTCGTAGTGCCGTTCGAGCGCCGCCTTCGCCTGCTGTCCCGTCGGGTCGTCGAGTCCGGCGACGATGACACAGATGTCGCGCCGGAGTCCGCTCTGGAGCCACCGCATCTCACTGTCGGTTCTGGACGCGAGCGGAAAGAGATGACTGTCTCCGGTCGCGGTCGTGCTCGTCCGGTCTCCACGGCGAGTGACCGAGTGCGACGGAACGCTGTGGGTGGTGCGGCCGAACGGACGGGGACGAGCCAGACCCAGCCGTCGACTCGCGGACGGAGCCGCGAGCCGTCCCCTCACACGCTGTTCGCCGCGGACGGTGCCGCCAGCAGCGTGCGCCGGAGAACTGAGACAGTAGCGCGTGACGGTTCGCGGTATGTCCGCGCACCGCACGCGCGATGGATGAGCACCGACGCCGCGAACGAATGTGAGCGGCGAGGAGCGCAGTCGGCTGAGGCGGCTCGTGGCTTCACCGCCCTGGCGGCCGCATCCTCGGTGCCTCTGGCCGGCAGGTCCTCGCTCGTGGCGAGCACGCACGTCACGACGTGTTCAGCGGGGGGCTGGAGACTACGACGACCGGTTCAGAGCTGCACGGAGAAGTCGTCGTACTCGCCAGCACGTACCGCAAAGGCAGCCAAGAGGTCCACAGTCGCGTCGAGGTCGTCGGTGTCGACCACCTCGACTGGCGTGTGCATGTACCGGTTCGGGATGCCGACGTTCACCGCCGGAATGCCAGAGCGCGTCGTGTAGAAGGCGTCCGCGTCGGTGCCCGTTCGGACGCCGGTCGCCTGCAACTGCGAGTCGATTTCTCCCTCATCGGCGGCACGTCGCAGGATGTCGACCAGCACCGGATGGTTGGTGCTCCCGCGCGAGACGACTGGCCCCGCTCCGAGCTTCACCGGGGTGTTCTTCTCGCCCGAGACGGCGGGCGAGTCCGTCGCGTGGGTGACGTCGAGCGCGATGACGGCGTCGGGGTCGAGGTCGTACCCGACCATGCGCGCCCCCTGTAACCCGACCTCCTCCTGGACCGTCGAGACGGCGTACACCGTCGCCTCGTGGTCGGTCGCGGCCACACGGCGGAGTCCCTCCGCGGCCGCCCACACGCCCACGCGGTTGTCGACGCCGCGGGCGGCGAGCCTGGTCCCGTGGAGTTCGTGCAGGCCACTAGTGAACGTCACCGGGTCACCGACCTGGACCAGCGAGCGCGCGGTCTCCTCGTCGTCCGCACCCACGTCGACGAACTGTGCCTCGATGTCCTCGTACTCCTCGCTCCCGTGGTCGCGCAGGTGGATGGCCGTCTGCCCGACGACACCCTGGACGCGCCCGTCGTCGGTGTGAATCGTCACGTGCTGGCCCTTCGAGACGGTCCGGTCCGCGCCGCCGATAGGGCCCACCCTGAGAAAGCCGTCGTCGGTGACGTCACGGACGATAAACCCGATCTCGTCGACGTGGCCCGTGAACGCCAGTTCGGGCCCGGAGCCGCTCCCCTCGACGACGGCGACCGCGTTGCCGTAGGCGTCCGTCCACACCTCGTCGGCGATATCGGAGACGTAGTCGAGCCAGACGCGCTGTCCGCGTGTCTCGAACCCCGACGGGCTGTGCGTTCCGAGGAGGGCTTCGAGGAACCCCCGTGGTGTGTCGTCCATACGCCGTCTCGGGCGACCGCGCCGAAATACGTTGCTCTCGGCGCGGGGGGAGAGAAGTCGTCACAACGTTGATACGGCTCGTCGTCGTCTACTGCGCCATGGACAAGTTCACCCTGTTCGAACTGCACGTTCACGACGGTCTGGAGTTCAGCGCGACGAACACCGCTCCCGCCATCGGCCGCTCGGCCGACGAGGACGAAGACGAGGCGTACGAGGAACTCGAGGCGGTCGCCGGCGAGGGGGCAGCGTCCGAGTCCGACGACACGGCCGACGAGTCGTCCGGCCGTCGCGTCGGCCCGCTCGCCCTCCTTCTCGGCGTCGTCGCCCTCGCCGTGGTCGCCGTCGCCGTCCGGAAGCTCCGCGGCTCCGACGCCGACCTCGAAATCGCCGAACTCGACGACCTCACCGACGCGTACGACGAGGAAGAAGCCGAGCACTAGCCCGGATGGCGACCGGGCCAGCACCCCGACAGCTGTCGACGGGCCACGAGGTCACCGTTCCGCTCACGTGTCGCGCTCGTCTCGGCGGCGCGGTGTTCGCGGCCGACTGGGCCCCGCTCCGTGCGGCGCTCCCGGCGGACCTGACGCCGCTCCGCTTCGGCGCGCGCCGCGGCGCAGTCACGGTGGTTGGAATCGACTACCGTGCGGTGGGTTCGCTGGAGCCGTACCGCGAGTTCGCGGTCGTCGTCCCCGTCACGGCGGCGGGCGTCGCGGGCATGCCGACCTCCCTAGACGGCATCGGCGGCTACGTCGTCGACCTCCCGGTGACGACAGCACCCGCCCGAGCGCTCGGCGACGAACTCTGGGGGTTCCCGAAGTCCGTCGCCGACATCGCGCTCGACGGCACGCCCGACTCCTTCTCGGTCTCGCTGTTCGATGCGGGCAACCGCGACGTCGAACTCTCGGTCGCTCCCGGGCCGACGCGGGCCAGACGGGTCCGCCAGCGACTCACCGCGTTCAGCCACCTCGACGACCGCCTCGTCCGGACGCCGGTCGACCTCGACGCCGAGGCCCGAGTCGCGACCACTGGCGACGGGGTCTCGCTCGCACGCGGGCACGGACGCTACGCGGCGGTCCTCCGAGACCTCGGCGTCCGGCCCCGTGTCTACGCGCAGTTCGTCGCGTCGCACGCCGAGGCGACGCTGCACCCGCCCGAGCGCGTCGACTGACCGGGTGACTGGACGGTCGAGCGGTCGGGCGGCCGGTATCGGACACCATTTTTATCCACTGCCCGCAACCTCGGCACATGACTGTCTCGAGCGCCCCGGGCAAGGTGTACCTCTTCGGGGAGCACGCCGTCGTCTACGGCGAACCGGCGGTTCCCTGTGCCATCGAGCGACGGGCGCGTGTCCACGTGTCGGAGCGTGACGACGACCACGTCCGCGTGCAGGCGACGGACCTGAGCCTCGACGGCTTCACCGTCGAGTACCACGGCTCCACGGACGACAGACCGGACGTCGACGTGGACCGGTCGCTCGTCGACGCGGCGATGGGCTACGTCGACGCCGCGGTCGACCAGGCGCGCGACGCGGCCGACGCCCCGAACGCCGGCTTCGACATCGTAGTCGAGAGCGATATCCCGCTCGGCGCGGGCCTCGGCTCCTCGGCTGCCGTGGTCGTCGCGGGAATCGACGCCGCGACGCGGGAACTCGGTCACGAACTCGCCCCCGAGGCACTGGCCGACCGCGCCTTCCGGGCGGAGTACGACGTGCAGGAGGGGCAAGCCTCCCGCGCGGACACGTTCTGCTCGGCGATGGGTGGTGCCGTCCGCGTCGAGGGCGACGACTGCCGCGCCATCGACACGCCCGCGCTCCCGTTCGTCGTCGGGTTCGACGGCGGCGCGGGCGACACGGGTGAACTGGTCGCCGGTGTTCGGCGACTGCGCGAGGAGTACGACTTCGCCGCCGACACCGTCGAGAGCATCGGCGATATCGTCCGTCGGGGCGAGGCGCTCCTCGAGAGCGCGGACCCGACCGAGCCGGCGACCGAGGGCCTGTTGACCGAACTCGGGCGACTGATGGACTTCGACCACGGCCTCCTGGAGGCGCTGGGCGTCTCCTCGCGGTCGCTCGACGCGATGGTGTGGGCCGCGCGGGACGCCGGCGCGCACGGCGCAAAACTCACCGGGGCCGGCGGTGGCGGCTGTATCGTCGCGCTCGACCCGACGCCCGAGAGCCGCACGGCGCTCCGATTCACGCCGGGGTGTGAGGACGCGTTCCGGGCCGAGTTGGCGCCCGAGGGCGTCCGGGCGGAGGACGCGACCGAGGGCGACGACCGATGACGACGGTGCTCAAACTCGGCGGGAGCGTCGTCACCGAGAAGGACGAACCCGAACAGGTCGACGAGGTCTCGCTCGCGCGGATGGCCGACGCCATCGCCGCCGCGGCGGTCGAGCGGCTCGTCGTCGTCCACGGCGGCGGCTCGTTCGGCCACCACCACGCCGCGACCCACGGCGTCTCGACAACCGAGGGGACCCACGACCCGGCGGCGGTCGCCGACATCCACGGGGCGATGAAGACGCTCAACCGCCGCGTGGTCGACGTGTTGCTCTCGCGCGACGTCCCCGCCGTCCCGGTCCACCCGCTGTCGTTCGGTGCGCGGGACGCCGCGGGGTCGTTGACGCTCCCGCCGAACGCGGTTCGGACGTTACTGGACGAGGGGTTCGTCCCCGTCCTTCACGGTGACCTCGTCGCCCACGCGGGGCAGGGCACGACCGTCGTCTCCGGCGACGAACTCGTCACGTCGCTGGCGAGACACCTCGACGCGGACCGGGTCGGGATGTGTTCGACAGTGCCGGGCGTGCTCGATGCCGAGGACGAGGTCATCCCCCGAATCGAGGCGTTCGAGGACGTCGCAGCCGCGCTGGGCGGGTCGGACGCGACCGACGTGACGGGGGGGATGGCCGCGAAGGTCCGGGCACTCCTCGACCTGGGCGCGCCGGCGTTCGTCTTCGGACCCGACGCCGTCGACGCGTTCTTGGCGGGGGCCGACGCGGGGACGCGAATCGAGGAGTCGGGGTAGGGGCCGACACGGGACCGAGGCGGCTCAGATGTTCACGCGGAGGCCGTCTTTCGCCATCCGTACGTCGCCGTCGAAGTGTCGCTCGACACTCTCTATCATCTCGCTGTGTTTCCCGCGCGTGTGCGGGTAGAGGTGTGTGAGGTAGACGCGGCCGATAGCCGACCCGGCGAGGGAGTCACCGAGTTGGCTGGGCGTCGGGTGGTTCGAGACGTCCACCTCGTCGGGGAACGAGCAGTCGTGGGCGAGCACCGTCGCGCCCGACGCGAAGTTCGCCAGTCCCGCGAAGGCCTCCGAGTCCCCACTGAAGACGAACTCGTCGCCGAAGCGGTAGGCCAGACACGGCATCGAGTGGCGCGTCTCGAACCCCTCGACCGCGAACCCGGCCACCTCGAACGGTTCGGCACCGACCTCTCTGACGCGCAGGTCGACTCTCCCCTGGAGGTAGTCGTGGACGTCCAGGAGGCCGTCGACGAGCGCCTTCGTCCCGACGGGACCGACGACTTCGAGATGTTCTTCGCCCGCGAGCCATCGTGCTTTCAGGAGGGGCAGGAGGTCCGCGACGTGGTCGAGATGGTGATGCGTGAGGAGCACCGTCGAGATGGACTCGTAGCCGGCATCGGTCGACGAGAGCCGGTTGAGGACGCCGCTGCCACAGTCGACGAGGAGCTGTCGACGGTGTCCCTCGTCGTCTTCGCCGTCCCCCTCGCCCGTGGGGTCGGACTCGATGAGGAGGCCCGTCTGGACCCGTTCGGGCGTCGGCATCGCGCTCCCGGTTCCGAGAAAGGTGACGCGCATAGGGGTCGGTCTGCGGGGAGGCCCGAAAGAAGTTCTGGCTGCGCGCGCTCGGCAGCGACGGCGATTCGAGATTCGAACACGCGGGAGCAATCTTGATTACCTATCGACGTAGATGAGTGTCATGAGAAATGGAACGAACCGGGACGAACCCGGGCCACAGAGCGATTCGGCGACGCCGACGGCCACCGTCGACGGGTCATCCGACCGGGAGCCGTCGTCGCGACGGCGTGGCCGACGACACTTCCTCGCGGGTGCCGGTGCCGCACTCACGGCACTGTCGGGCTGTACGTTCAACGTCAACGTCGGCGGCACGGGCGGACCGTCGCAGTCCACCGCGGCCCCTCGGCCGGCGACACAGACCCGAACGGCGACGGCGACAGCGACCCCGACTCAGACGTCCACGGCGACGGTGACGGCGACCCCCGAGCCGGAGCTCGTCGTCCTCACGGTCCAGCCGGAGGTCGAGCCGGTCGTGGTCCAGGCGGTCGAACCGGAGCCGGAGCGCTACCGGCTGGAAAACTTCTTACCTCTACGTGGAAAGCGCCTCGGACGCGGCGTTCGACGGGCCGAACACCGAGGAACTCTACGGTGAGATCGACGTCTCGGCGACGGACGGCGAGGCGGCCGTCGAGACCACTGTCGGCCACAGCCGAATCTGGGACGTCGAAGACGACGAGGCCCGCGAGATACGAGAGAACACCGGGCGGACCCTGTCGCTCGACTTTTCACCGGTCGAATTCGTCTTCCCGAACCCCCAGCAGATCGATCGGTCGGCGGCGTACATCGACATCGAGGCGACGTTCTGGGAGGCCGACAAGGGGCTGAACGCCGACGAGGAGTTCTTCCAGTGGCAGAGTGACGACCGGTGGTATCTCGACGACGACCCCAGTCCCCCTAATTACAGCCGTGACACCGGGGAGTCGTGGTTCAGAATCGAGTTCAACGCCGAGGGGTCCGAGGCGTCGTCAGTGAACCTCTCGTACGACGTCACTCGCGTCTGACCCGGCCCGATCGCTCGACGCGCCCGTCGACCACGTCTCGTGGCCCGCAACCCACTTACCCGCACAGTCCTACGCCCTCACAATGAGTGACGGCGAGGGGAAGCCGGGTCGTGCGCTGCTCTGTGACGCCGAGACGGACGTCCCGTTCGACCCCGACACCGTCGACATCGGCGACGGCGACGTCCTCTCACTGCTCGAACCGGTGGTGCGGGAGTGGTGGGTCGACCAGTTCGGCGCGTTTCTCCCCCAGAACGGCGGCTTCTTCACCCCGCCACAGCGCGAGGCGGTCCCGCTCATCCACCGAGGCGAGAACGCGCTCATCTGCGCGCCGACGGGGTCGGGCAAGACGCTCGCGTCGTTCACCGCCATCATCAACGAGCTGTTTCGGCGCGAGCGCGAGCGCGACGAGGGGCTCGAGAACTCGGTGTACTGCCTGTACGTCTCCCCCCTGAAGTCCCTCGCGAACGACATCCACCGCAACCTGACCGAGCCGCTGGAGGGGATCACGGAGCGGCTGGCCGCGCGCGGGGAGACGTGCGACATCCGCCACGCCATCCGCCACGGCGACACCGATTCGTCGGAGCGACAGAAGATGCTGGAGGTGACGCCGCACATCCTCAACACCACGCCGGAGACGCTGGCCATCCTGCTCAACTCCCCGAAGTTCAAGGAGAAGCTCCGAACCGTCGAGTACGTCGTCGTCGACGAGATTCACTCGCTGGCCGACAACAAACGCGGGACCCACCTGTCGGTGTCGCTCGAGCGACTGGAGAACCTCGCCGAGGGGTCGCCGACCCGCATCGGCTGTTCGGCGACGGTCGAGCCGCTCTCGACGATGGCGGAGTTTCTCGTCGGTCGTGAGGCCGGTGAGCCACGGGAGTGTGAGATCGTCGACACACGGTTCGTCCGTGACTTCGACCTCCGGCTGGAGTGTCCGACGGACGACCTCATCGACACGCCCGCCGGCGAGGTGCACGAGCGCTTCTACGACCGCCTGCACGAACTCGTCTCGGACCACACGAACACGCTGGTGTTCACGAACACCCGGTCCGGGGCCGAGCGCGTGTTACACACCCTCCGGGAGCGGTACGACTACGACGAGGAGAACTCCGGCTGTCATCACGGGTCGCTGTCGAAAGAGCGTAGACAGGCCGTCGAACAGCAGTTGAAGGACGGGGCACTGGACGTCGTCACCACGTCGACCTCGCTCGAACTCGGCATCGACATGCCCCACATCGACCTCGTGGTGCAGGTCGGGTCGCCCAAGTCGGTCGCGAGCCTCCTCCAGCGGGTGGGCCGCGCCGGACACCGCCTCGGCCAGGTCGTCGAGGGACGCGTCATCGCGCTCGACCGCGACGAACTCGTCGAGTGTGCCGTCATGCTGCAGAAGGCGACCGAGGGGTTCGTCGACCGCGTTTTTATTCCAGAAAACGCCCAGGACGTCGCCGCCCAGCAGGTGTACGGTATGGCCATCAACAGCGTGCGGCGGGAAGCGGAGGTGAAAGCGACGCTCCGACGCGCGTACCCCTACCGCGACTTCTCCGACGGGGCGTGGGAGCGGCTCATGAGCTACCTCACCGCGGAGTACGAGGGGCTCGAGGAGAAGAACGTCTACGCGAAGGTGTGGCGCGACACCAACGACCCACCCGACGGCGAACACCACTACGAGGAGTTCCCGGTCGGGGAACCGCTCGTCGGCAAGCGGGGGCGGATGGCGCGGGTCATCTACATGACGAACATCGGGACCATCCCCGACTCCTTCTCCTGTGACGTCGTCACCCGCGGAGGGGACGAGTGGGTCGGTAGTCTCGACGAGAACTACCTCGACACCCTCGAGAAGGGCGACGTGTTCGTCCTCGGGGGCTCGAACTACGAGTACCGCTACCGCCGGGGGTCGAAGGTCTACGTCGACCCCACGTCGAAACGACCTACGGTCCCGTCGTGGTTCTCCGAGCGCCTGCCCCTCTCGTACGACCTGGGGAGAGCCGTCGCATCGTTCCAGGGCGAACTGGTCGAACGCCTCGAGCGCGGCGGCCAGCCCGCCGTCCGCGAGTGGCTGCGGACGTTCCCGCTCGACGAGAACTCGGTTCGCGCCATCGCCCGCATGTTCGACGAGCAGGTCAGATACGCCGGCTCGGACTCCGTCTCGACCGACACACGGCTCAGCGTCGAGGAGGTGAGAGACCGGGGCGAGTACCGACGACACTACCACGTCCACTCGCTCTTCGGTCGGCGGTTCAACGACGGCCTCGCTCGGCTCGTGGCGTACCACTGTTCACGGCGGGCGAACGCCAACGTGCAGGTCACCGTCGCGGACAACGGCTTCACCGTCTCGATGCCGCTCAACCGGAAGGTCGACGTGGCGGGACTCATCGAGCGCCTCGACCCCGCGGCGGTCGAGACCGACCTGCGAGCGGCGCTCGACGGGACGGACCTCCTCAAGCGGTACTTCCGCATCAACGCGACGCGCTCGCTGATGATTCTGAAGCGGTACAAGGGGTACGAGAAGAGTGCGGCCCAACAGCAGGTGTCGAGCGAGATGCTCCTGTCGTTCGCACAGGGGCTGGAGTCGTTCGCGGTGATGGAAGAGACCTACCGGGAGATCCTCGAGGACAAGCTGAACCTCGACGGCCTCGTCGCGTTCATCGAGGCGGTCGAGCGCGACGAGGTGTCGGTCGCGGTCCGCGAAGCCGAGACCCCGTCGCCGCGGGCGTTCGGCCTGGCCACGCTCATGGCGAGCGACGTCGTGCTCGCCGAGGACGAGAACCAGGTCCTCCGGGAGTTCCACGAGCGGGTCCTGACAGCGCTCGACGAGGGCGCGAACGCAACAGCCGACTCACCGGGCGACCTCGACTAGACTACTCGAGGAGGAGCTTCAGCGCGATGAAGACGACGATGCCGAGGAAGATCGCGACGCCGTAGCGCTGGAGGATACCGCCTTCGAGGCCCGCCGCCGTGATGCCGGCAACGGAGCCCGCGATGGCTCCCATCACCCCACGCCGCACCTGCTGGTTGTTCTGCCAGGTTGATCGCAGTCCCATGTCGACCACGTTCGGCGCTAGCCGGTATCAACGTCCCGGTGCGGTCGCGGGCCACGTGACGGGTCGAGACCCCCACAAACACGTCCTTGCTTATCGATTCTGATGTAGTAGACCAAAGCGTTATGTAATCGTTTGGATTACATTTCTTCTAACGAAGCAGGCCCGGGGAGGGTCAGGGGACCACTACGATATGTCACTCAGCCATAGGTATCGGCAGCTCGCGACGCTCATCGAGACGCTCGAGACGAACGGAATCAGCGTACAGCAAGCCAAGCCCCTCGACGACGGTGAGGGCGGTCCCTCGGGAGACGACAGCTTCTCCGTCCAGCTGCGTATCGACCTCCCGACCGACGGGGACGTCGGTCCCCTCGACGTCGACCGGCCCGGAACGACCGAGCAGTCGGCGGGAACGCCGTCGGAACCCGTCGGTGCGAACACGGCCGGCTCCCGTTCGGTGACGACACGGGACGAGAGCGCGAGCGCGGGGGACGACCGGCACACTGGTGACAGTGCCGACGGCGACGCCGACGCCGTCGCGGACGTCGAGGCGGCGGCGACCGACGCGCGTGACGTCGAAGCCGACTCGCCCGGGGGACGCGCCGACGTCGAAGCCGACGAACCCGACGGGACCGACGGGAACGACAGGAACGACCCGAACGGAATCGTCTCCTGTACACACCCCGACTGTGACCGGACGTTCGAGACGGAGCGGGGGATGAAGATACACCGGACGAAGGCACATCCCCTCTCGGAACTCGCCGCCGACGAACGCGACCGGACCGTCCACCACGACCCCGACGTCCTCGCGCGCGTCTACGAGGAGTACGAGACGTTCGCGGAGATGACGGAGGCGCTCGACGTCGACGTCGGCGCGCAGGCGGTCCGCAAGCAGATGATTCGCCACGGCATCCACGAGCCGGGGACGGGAGCGCCCAGCCGCGCCGAGCCCGCGGACGAAGAGACGTCCGAGCGGGAGGCCGCCGACGCCGATGTGGACGCCGACGCCGATGTGGACGCCGACACCGACGAGCCGAGAGACGACGGAGCACCAGCCACAGGCATCGACGAGGACGAGCCCGACGAACATCGCGAGGACGGTGAGGACGCCGACGGTGCCGAGGGAGAGCCGCGCTCACAGGCGTCCGATGAGACGAACGACGAGAGCGAGTCCGCCTCCGAGGCGGACGACGCCGACACCGTCGCGGACAGGCTCCCGGAACTCGACCTTCCCGGCTCGCTCTCGACGGCGGACCTCCAGCGGGCCGTCGAGGAGGCGAACACGCTGTACGACGTCCAGCGCGCGCTCGACCTCGACCAGGAGACGACGCGCGACGTCCTCGCCGAGTACGACCTCCTCGAACTGGTCTCGGGCCGGGCCGCGTCGCTCAGAGACCGCGAGGAACTGAAGGCGGAGATCGACCAGCGCATCCGCCAGGCGGCGACCTAGTCCTCGAGCCAGGTCTCGTGGAGGTGAACCCACTCGACGCCGTTCGGGGTCTCGGGTGCGCGACGGAACAGCACCGTCGCGAGACGCCCCGTCCGGTCGTCCCCCGTCGACTGCCACTCCTCGTACGTCCCGAGACACGTCTCCCGCCCGACGTGCCGTGGCTCGAAGGGGGAGGTCTCGATGGTGACGTCCGACCGAGCGCCGTGGGCGTCGAAGACGTCCGTCGTGATCCCCTCGCGCGTCCGCGTCAGCCCCGAGGGTTGAATCATCCGGAAGTCTTCCGCGAGGACGTCCGCGAAGCGCGCCAGTTCCTCTCGTCGCTGCGGGAGTTCGCCGACGAACCAGAGTTCGAAGAAGGCGTGGAGGTCGTCGACCTCCGTCGCACACTGTTCGGCGAGCGGGGTGTCGGTCATGGTGTGGTGGTCGAACGCCCCCGACCGTCTTGAGTCCGGGTGGGACGACTCGTCAGTCCGCCTGCCCGACCGGCTGCCCCCGTCGCGCCCACGAGAGCATCTCCGCGTAGAAGGGTTCGGAGTCGAGCGCACTCGCGTCGCCGACGAGGACGAGCGCCTTCTTCGCCCGCGTCAGCGCGACGTTCACGCGGCGCGGGTCCTCGAAGATGGGGCCGTCGAGGGTGCCAGTGGCGACGAACGAGATGACGATGACCTCCTTCGCGGAGCCTTGGAAACGGTCGACGGTGTCGACCGTCACGTCCACCCGCCGGCCGAGTTCGGCGACCTGTGCGCGGAACGGGGCGATGACGCCGACGTCGTCCGCATCGACGCCCGCGGCGAGGAACGATTCGACGATGTCGGCGACCCGGTCGGCCTCGATGGGGTTGGCGTTTCCCTCGCGGCGTCCGCCGGGGTCGACGAACGACACCTGGTCTCGGAGTTCCGGTGGGAGTCGCCCCGGGTCGACCCCCGGGAGGTCCGCGAGTCGCTGGGCCGCCACGGTTCCCGATGCGGGCCGGAGTTTGTTGTCGTAGAAACGCTTCGAGGAGAACGCCTGGATACGCTGTGCCATCCGGTACTGTCGGTCGAGCATCACGGCGGCCTCCGGGTAGCGCTCGATGAGTCGCTGGAACAGCGATGTCTGCAGGTCGGTCTCGGCGCGGACCACGGGTGGAAGCTGTTCGTGGTCGCCGACGAGGACGAACCGGTCCGCGAGATTGATGGCCGCCAGGGTTCCCGGCTCCGTGAGCTGTGACGCTTCGTCGACGAGCGCGACGTCGAACGACTGCTCGCGGAGCGCGCGCGACCCGCAGGCGGCGGTGGTCGCCGCGACGACGGGCGCGTCGCCGAACGTCGACGCCAGCGTCGCGGGGTCGCCGCGCTGTTCGAGTCGGATGTCGTGCATGTCGTCGCGGACGCCCGTCTCGCTCCCCACGCGGACCGCGTCTTCGAAGCCCTGGTCCCGGAGGGCTTCGAGCGCGTTGTCGACGGCTCGGTTCGTGAAGGCCGACAGGAGGACGCGGTCGCCCCGCTCGACGAGCGCACGCACGGTCCGCGCGATGGTGTAGGTCTTCCCGGTGCCGGGGGGGCCGTGGACGAGCGCGAGGTCGGCGGCGTTCACGGCGCGGTTCACCGCTGCGTTCTGCGACTCGTTGTTGTCGATGTACGTTCGGTCCTCGTCTCCGAACTCGGGGGCGGCCCGCCCGAACAGGACGTCTTTCCGGCGCTCGTCGCCCTTCAGGAGGGCGTCGTGGAGCGCGGTGAGGAGCCGCGAGATGGTTATCTCGGAGGGATAGACGTCGAGACGCCGGAGTTCGACTGGTTCGTCCGTCGTCACGACCACATCGCTTCCGAGGCGCTCGATACGGCAGAGTTCGGCGTGCCCGCGGACCGGGTCGCCGTCCGAGGCGAGCGCGACGTCGCCCTCGCGGAGTTTGGAGACGGCGTCGCTTGCCTTCCGGGCGCGGAGTTCCCACCGGCCGTCGTCGCGTTCGGTCTGCCCGAGTGGGTCGAGGTCGACGAGCGCCCGGTCGTCGGCCGCGCGTTCCTCGGGGGTCTGTTCCCAGAGTTTGCGGTACTCGCTGTGTACCTCCCGCCGCTCGGCTTCGAGGTCACCGTACATGCGGTCGAAGTACGCGCGCTCCTCGTCGGGGATGGCGACGCCGATCTGACCGGCCTTCGACTCCTGGTCGAGACGGCCGGAGACGACCATGCAGGTGTCCTGCTCGAAGCAGTACTCGCACTTCGCGTTGCCCTCGTAGCCGGTGGGGACGCCGGTCTCGAACTCCATCGCCGCGATCTCGTTTCGCGTGCGGACGACGTACTGCAGGAGGCCGGGACCGATGGAGAAGTCCTTCGCGGGCGAGAGGTCGCCGCTCTCCTCGGTGCGTTCGAGCGCCGTGTTCTTGGTGTAGAGGAGCGTCCCCGTGTCGGGGGTCTCCTCGCCGGCGTCGGCGAGCATCAGCGCGTAGGCGGCGGCCTGAATCTTGTCTTGGAAGCGCGGGTCGCGCTTGAGGTTCTTGCCGGTCTTCAGTTCGACGGGCGACCCGCGACGGATGGCATCGGCCCGACCCTTCATCCCGAACGTCGGCGAGATGAGCGTGTACTCCGACCGCCACTCGTCCTCGTCGGTGAGCGTGCCCTGCGCCAGCCACCCCTCGATGGCGGCGGCGTTGCGCCGCACCTCGTCCGCGATTTCGGTCGCGTCCCGACCCAGGAGGCCGATGTCGAGCCCCGCCTCGGCGACGCGGTCTCGAATCGAGTCTTCGAGGTCGACCCCGCGGAGGAGGTCGCCGAACACCTCGTGGACGATGGTCCCCTTGACCACCGGGTAGTTCAGCGGGATGCCGGAGAGCTTGTTCAGATAGTACATCCGCGGGCACTGTACCCACGAGCGGACGTCGGTCACGTCGACGAGAAAGTCCGGTTCGACGACGACGTACGACCCCTTCGCGGTCGAGTAGGTCGTCTCGCCGCGGAACTCGTCTTCCTCCGCGTCGGTGACGAGCAGTTCCATCCCCGGTTCGGCGTAGTCGGCGGTCTCGGTCCACTTCCCCCAGAGCGTCACCCTGACGGGACCGTGTTCGTCATCGCGGACGGTGACCTCGACGAGGTCGCGCTCGCCGTAGCTCGTGTTCACCGTCTTGACGTCGCCGACATCCAGGACCCGACCGCGAACGTTCACGAGCGGTCGACGGCCCCGACGAGTAAAAAGCCTGTTTCTGTTCCGGTTCCGGCGGGAGACGGGCGACGCGTCGTCAGCGGAGTTTGAAGTAGAGGTATCGCCAGACGCCGAGGCCGACGACGCCGACGACGAGCGTGATTCCGAAGAAGACGGCGAGCGAGACCAGTCCGCCGGTCGCATCGAACGGCAGGACGACCCGGAGGACGACGCCGATGAGGTCGGCCACGACCCACGAGCGGATGGCGAGGGGGATGGCGGCCTTCGCCGACTCGGCCGCCCCCGCGGAGTACGCGCCGACGAGGGGCGCGGCGACGACCCACCCGATGAAGAAGGGAAGCAGTGTCAGTCCGAGACCGACCGGGTTCTCCGTGAGGTACGCGACGCCGTTGTGCCGCGCCGTCCCGAACGACAACAACAGCGCGAGTACCAGCACGTCCCCCACCGCCAGGGGCAACGCGGCCGTGTCGATGCGCCCGTCCAGGAACGACCCTGTCGAGGTTGCCATACGCGCCCCTTCTGTGGGGTGCCTCTTGGCTTCCTCGGTTCGGGTCGCTCACCGTGCCCGGCTCACGACTCGGGAACGCGCCCGGCGACGACGTAGCCGAAGCCCGACGTGACGACGCGCGCGGAGAGACCCTCCCGCTCGAAGAACCGCGCGAGGTCGTCCGGCGTCGAGAACGTCGAGTCGAACCCGACCAGCCGTTCGAGGGCGACGAGCGCCCGCCCTCGCAGCGTGGCAGGGTCGAAGTCGGCGACGACGACCACCCCACCGGGGGCGACGACCCGCCGCGCCTCGGCGACCAGTGCGCGCTGGTCGCGGACGTGATGGAGCGCGTCGGTGACGACGACGGCGTCGACCGCGTCGGTCCGGACCGGGAGGGCAGTCGCGTCGGCACCCAGCGCCGCCAGACCGCGTCGGCGGGCGGCGGCGAGCATCGACAGCGACTGGTCGACTACCACGACGCCCGGTGCCGTGGGCTCGTCGTCGACCAGGCCAGACAGCGCCCGCGCGGCCCGCCCAGTCCCGCCGGCGACGTCCAGGAGCGTCCGAACGGGCCGGCGCGACAGCGACAGCGCCTCCGACAGCGCCGCCTCGTCCGCGGCGGGCATCAGCCGGTCGTACAGCGGCGCGACGCGGTCGAAGAAGCGAACGTCGCCGGGGCCGTGGTCGAGCATACCCGTGAGTCGGGTGCGACACAAGAGAGCGTTTGGTTTCCGGCGTGCCGACAGTCCGAGCGACCCGGCGGAGGGAAAGACCCAGGCCGCTCGCCGACCCCCTTCCCACATGGAGTACGACCTCGTCGGCTGGCACGACGACGACGACGGAGGCGGCCCGCAGGTGCGCCTCGACTACCGCGCCTTCGCCTACGCCGGCAAGTTCGTCATGTCCGCGACGGGGGTCGCCCTCGTCCGCGACGAGCGCGACCCGCTGGCACTCGATGTCGGCGCGGACGAGCCCGCCCAGTTCGGCGACCCGACCGTCGTCGCCGCCGTCGCGTTCAACGAAGACCGGACCGACCCCGAGACGCTGTGGCTTCGGTACGTCACCGTCCGTGGGGACCGGCGCGGCGAGGGTATCGGCCCGCGGCTCGTCGCGTTCGTCTGCGAGCACGCCCGCGAGCGCGGCTACGCGCGGTGTCGCATCGCCGTGAACAACGTCTTCTCCTACGAGGCGCTCGCGAAGGTCGGGTTCGCCTTCACGGGGAGAGAGACCGGTCTGGCCGAGGTGGTGCTGGACCGCGACCTTCGCGGGGGTTCCGGCGTGGACACCGACACCTACCAGCGTGGGCTCGACGTCTTCCGCGGCCGCGACTGCTCCGACGCGGAACGCGCGTTTCTGAAGGCGAGGGACGGAGCGGGGCCGCCGGAGCGAATCGACCCGCCCGTAGAGGAGTGAGGCGATTGCACGGTCTGCAGTGGCGCGTCGGCTAAACGCCGTGTCGTTAAGACGCTCCACCCCGAGAGTCCGCCAATGGGAAACGCAGACCTTCGGAGCCTCGCGGCGCTCGCCGACGTCGCGTGGGACGACCTCGCTGGCAGCGTGGTCGCCGTCGACGCGCACAACTGGCTGTATCGATATCTGACGACGACGGTGAAGTGGACCCGTGACGAGGTGTACACGACGCCCGAGGGCGAGGAAGTCGCGAACCTCGTGGGGCTCGTCCAGGGCCTCCCCAAGTTCTTCGAGCACGACCTGACGCCCGTGTTCGTCTTCGACGGCGGCGTCACGGAGTTGAAAGACGACGAGGTCGAGAAACGCCGCGAGGCGAAAGAGGAGGCGAAAGCACGGATGGAACAGGCCCGAGAGCGAGGTGACTCCGTCGAGGCCGCCCGACTCGAAGCCCGGACCCAGCGGCTCACGCCCGTCATCCAGGAGACGACGCGTGACCTCCTCTCGCTCCTGGACGTGCCGTACCTCGAAGCGCCCGCCGAGGGGGAAGCGCAGGCGTCGTACATGGCGCGGACGGGCGACGTCGACTACGTGGGCAGCGAGGATTACGACACCTTGCTGTTCGGCGCGCCGTACACGCTGCGCGGCCTGACGAGCAAAGGAAACCCGGAGCTGATGAGCCTCGAGGCCACCCTGGAGAGGAACGACCTCACGTGGGAGCAACTCGTGGACGTGGCCATCCTCTGTGGCACCGACTTCAACGAGGGAATCAGAGGCGTCGGTCCCAAGACCGCGGTGAAGGCGGTCAAAGAACACGGCGACCTCTGGGGCGTCCTGGAGGCGCGAGGTGACCACGTCCCGAACGCCGACCGCGTCCGCGACCTCTTCTTGGACCCGCCGGTGACCGACGAGTACGAGTTCGACCCCGACATCGACCCGGACCTCGAGGCCGCGCGGCGCTACGTGGTCGAGGAGTGGGCGGTCGACGCGAGCGAGGTCGAGACGGGCTTTGCGCGCATCGAGAGTTCGCTCGTCCAGACCGGACTCGACCGCTGGACCTGAGTCTGCGTCCGCGTCCGCGTCCGAGTCGCGGCCTCACACCGCCGCTTTCACGACGTGGACGGGGACGTCGGCGAGCCGAACGACGCGTTCGGTCACGCTCCCGACGAGCCGGTGATACCCCTCGTCCCGCCGTTCGGTCCCCATCACGACGAGGTCCGCACCGACCATCGGAATCGCGTCGAGGATCGCTTCGTGGGGGACCCCCTCGACCACGTGCGATTCCGTGGGGACGCCCCCGTCGGCGGCCCGTGCGGCAGCCGCGTCGAGTGCATCCGCGCCGCGTGACTGGAGCGCCTGCTCGACGCCCTCGATCGCGTCGATGCCGGCGTAGTGGTTCACGACGTCCGTGTCGACCACGTAGAGGAGGTGGAGGGTCGCGTCGTACCTCCTCGCGAGGTCGAGCGCGTGGTCGACGGCCAGTTCCGACCCGGCGCTCCCGTCGGTGGGCAGGAGGATCGTCTCGTACATCACAGCGACAGGTCGGGGCTCCACGCGTAAAACGCGGGTGGCCCTTCTCGACGCGTGAGAAGGGACTCGGTCGGTGGGCCGGGCGATGACGCCGGTCAGGCGGCGTCGTCGATGGCCCGAACCAGCAGGTCCGCCCCGAGGTCGACCTCGCGGGCGGTGACGTCGAGCGGCGGGAGGACTCTGAGCGTCTCGTGTCCACAGCCGAGCGTGAGCAGGCCGCGGGCGAGTGCCGCCTCCTGAACCGCATCGCGTCTGTCCTTCGTGTCGAACTCGACGGCGAGCAGCAGCCCCAGCCCCCGGACGTCTTCGACGACCGCGCGGTCGGCGTCTTCGAGGCGTTCGACGAACTGCCGTCCGCGGGCGGTTGCGTTCGCCAACAACCCCTCCTCCTTGATGATGTCGATGGTGAGCGCCCCCTGTGCAGCGGCGATGAGGTCGCCCGCGCCCCACGTCGACGAGAGCCGACCCTCCTCGTCGGGGAACAGTTCCTCGCGGCCGACGGTCGCGCCGACCCGGAGCGCCTTCGCCGAGCAGATGAGGTCCGGTTCGAGCGCCGAGTGGTCCGACGCCCACCACTCGCCCGTCCGACCGAGGCCCGTCTGAATCTCGTCGGCGATGACGGTGAGGTCGTGTTCGTCGGCGAGGGCGGCCACCTCGTCGGTGAACGCCCCGCTCGGGAACCGGTAGCCACCCTCGCCCTGGACGGGTTCGACGACGAGGTACGCGACCTCTTCGGGGGGAAGGTGTCCCCGGTCGGGGTCGAGTTTCCGGCGCAGGCGCGATTCGCGCTCGTCACCCGCCGCCCCGAAGAAGAAGCCGCACGAACACGTCTCGGGGGTGCAGGTCCGGTCGTCACAGTACGGAACGTCGACGATGCCGGCGACCTCCGGGAAGTGCCGGCGATACTTCTCCTTCGAGCGGTTGAGCGAGAGCGCGCCGAGCGTCCGGCCGTGGAAGGCCCCCTCGAACGTGACGCCGTGTTTCGCCCCTCCCGAGACGTCGTACGAGACCTTGATGGCGTTCTCGACCGCCTCTGCCCCCGAGTTCGAGAGGAACACGGTGTCCATCCCGTAGTGCTCGGTGAGTCGCGTGAGGCGGTCCATCAGTCCGGCGGGGCCCGGGACGTCCTGGCTCTCGGGGAGGTGGTGGCCGCCGGCGACGTAGAAGTCCTGTCCCGCCACCTTCAGGGGGTCGACGAGGTCGAACTCGCGGAGGCGCTCCATCAGCGTGGGGTTGTTGTACCCCAGCGGGGCGGCGGCGACGTGGCTGGTGAAGTCCATGAGGACGTTGCCGTCGACGTCGGTGCAGAACGGGCCTTCGGCGGGTGCGGTTCGGTCCCAGACGAAGTCGTACACGTAGGTGCTCAGTGCGGCCGTCGACTGGTGATAGTCGACCCACTCTTTCGCCCGCGTCCCGGGGAAGCCGTCGACCTGCGGCTCCGCCGTGTCTCGATTCATGCCGGTGCTACGCCGAGGGCGCTGAAAAGCTGTTCGCCGACGGTTACACGAGTGTGACGAGGAGGGTCGCGACACCGCTGACGGCGAGCAGCAGCACCGACCACCGCGTGACGGCGCGGGTGAACGACCGCGGCCCGGTGAGCGCCAACGCCGTCTTGACGAGGACGCTCGCAGCCGTCGCGAGCAGGACGGCGACCACCGCGTTCGAGCCCGAGATGCTGCCGCCACGAAACAGGAGAATCGCCGTCGTCGTCGCTCCGGCGGACGAGACGAGCCCCGAGACGAACGAACTCACGTAGAGGCCGGCCGTTCCGAACTCCGTCTGGGCGACGGTGCCGACCGCGAGGATGAGGAGGAAGACCGCCCCGAACCCGAGCGCGTTTCGGAGCGAGAACGGGCTGTCGAGGTCGAGGTCGACCGACTCACGCTGCCCGGCGGTCCAGAGCGCGACGAGGACCGCCCCGACGACGAACGTGCCGAGCGGGACGACGGCCGCCAGAAGCGGTGACGGGAACGAAAACGCGAGCGTGATTGCCAGGTTCCGGACGGCCATCGCCGCGTCGGCGAGGAGGACAGCCGCGACGGCGAACGACTCGAGTTCTGGGCGGCGGCGGACGTGGTCGAGCACGCTCCCGACCACGGCCGTCGAAGACGCCAGCCCACCGAAGAAGCCCGTCACGACGACGCCGATTCCGCCGTAGGTTCGGACGACAGTGTAGTTGACGAAGCCGATGCCGGCCACGGTGACCACCATGAGCCACGCGACACGGGGTTCGAGCGTGACGGTCTGGATGGTGATACGCTCAGCGGGGAGGAGCGGGAAGACGACGAACGCGAGGATGGCGAACTCCGAGACGGAGCGGAGTTCGTCGCGCGAGAGCGCGCCCGCGAAGTCGTGTAGTTCCCGTTTCAGTACGAGGAGGAGCGACGAGACGACCGCGACGGTGACACCGGCGAAGACGAACCCCATGACGACGAGCGCGCCGACGCCGTAGGCGACGAGGAGCGAGGCCGACGTCGTGAGGTGGAGCGCCCCCTCGTCACGGAGGCTCGCGAGCGAGAGCAACGCGGCCTGCACGAGAACGAACAGCCCGCCAACGAGGAGCGCGCTCTCGAACCCGGTCTCGGTCGCGACGAGCGTGAAGACGCCGCCGGCGAGCCCGGTGAGCGAGAACGTCCGCATCCCGGCGTCGATGTCCGACCACTCCCGTTCGAGGCCGAGAAAGAGCCCGAGCAGGGCGGCGAGGATGAGCCGTACCGCCGGCTGGACCAGCGCGGCCTCGAACACCGGGTCGAACTGAAGCGGTGACACCACGACGTGTCGGTGCGATTGGCTTGCCTATATAGTTCGCCCTGTGTTCTCGCAGACGGCGTCGACGACCGACCGCAGCACGAACCGGGGGAGTAGCTTCTTGTGTCATCGAAGCGGATGGTCGGTATGTCCCTCCTCGGCCTCGAGCGCGCTCGTCTCGGGTGGTGGGTGCTCGGCCTCGCCCTCGGCGGCGCCCTCGTCTTCGTGGTCCACGCGTTCGTCGGCACCTTCGTGTTCGGCGTCTTCCTCTACTACGCGACCCGGCCCATCTACCGTCGGCTCCGCCGTCGCATCCGCCCGCCGAGCCTCGCCGCCGCCGTCTCGCTGTTCGCGCTCGCGCTCCCGGCGCTGCTCTTGGTCCTGTACGCGTTCGCCATCGTGATTCAGCAGGCCGTCAGGTACACGAACAGCGGCCTGTTCGACCTCTCGCAGTACCCCATCGACCAGGAGCTGCTGGACGCCATCACGGACCCGGAGCGACTGCTCGAACTCGACCTGTCGTCGTACCTCTCCGCGGAGGTCATCGGCCAGCTCACGCAGTCGCTCTCCTCGGCGGTCGACACCATCGCGTTCTTCGGCGTCGGGGCGGTCCACCTGTTCGTCATGATCGCCCTGGCGTTCTACCTGCTCCGCGACGACAGGCGACTGACCGACTGGGCCGTCTCGACGTTCGGCGACGGACGTGGCGTCGTCCTCGCGTACGGGACGGCAGTCGACCACGACCTGAAGGCCATCTTCTTCGGAAACATCCTCAACGCCGTCCTCACGGGAACGATCGGCGTCATCGCCTACACCGTCCTCAACGTCTTCGCCCCCGCATCGCAGGTGTCGATTCCTGCGGCCGCGCTGGTCGGGCTCCTCGCGGGCGTCGCCAGCATCATCCCCGTCGTCGGGATGAAGCTCGTCTACGTCCCCGTCGCGCTCTACATGGCTGTCGTCACGTTCTTCGTCGACCCACAGCTGCTGTGGTTCGTCCTCGTCTTCGTCGCCGTCTCGTTCGTCGTGGTCGACACCATCCCCGACCTCGTCCTCCGTCCCTACGTCTCGGGCCGGAGTCTCCACGTCGGGAGCGTGATGATCGCGTACACCTTCGGCCCGCTCCTGTTCGGCTGGTACGGCATCTTCCTCATGCCGATGCTCCTCGTCCTCGTCTTCCACTTCGCACGCATCGTCCTGCCGGAGCTAGTGCGGGGAGAGGACATCCGGCCGTTCGCCGTCGACCCGGGGGTCGAAGCGTCCGTCCCGGCCGTGGCCTCCCCCGAACCACCCGTCTCGGCCGACGGAGAGGGCCCCACAGCACACGACGCGAGCGGAGACGAGACCGAACCAGCGAGCGAGAAGAGAGACGAGCGTGACCGATCAGACGGGACCGACGAGCGTGACTGAGGTCCCCGGAACGTGACTCACTCGTCGAACGACTCGTCGACGTACTGGACTTCCCAGTCCTTCCGGGCGCGAATCTCCCGACGGCCCCGACGCGTCAGCGTGTAGAAGTTCGTCCGTCGGTCCCGCTGGCCTTTCTCGACGAGCCCTTTCTCGACCAGCGTGTCGAGGTTCGGGTAGAGTCGTCCGTGGTGAATCTCTTTCTCGTAGTAGTCCTCGAGTTCCTCCTTGATCGCGAGCCCGTGGGGCTCGTCCAGCCCAGCAATCACATAGAGAAGGTCACGCTGAAATCCTGTCAGATCGTACATTATTACGTTCGGTGAAACAGTTTATGTTCGATATAAATAAGTGTATCGAATGTCTGGCATATCACGGACGGTTGACATCGAATACGCCCGAGTGTCCGGGGGTCCGACGCCGTTCAGACCGCCGCCCTCCCTCCTACCGAACCAGTGTCTGTCAGATGACTATTCCGCGATATCGGTGAACCACTCACCTGTCAGGTCACGTGGGAAACGGGACGTGGCCCATCGAATCCGGGACGTCGGGGCGCGGCGTCTGCGTTCGACCGACTCTGGACCGCCCGGTGCCGACGGGGTGGTCACACCCCTGACGGCAGTCGACACGAGCGTCGCGGGGCCACACGAACCGCTGTTCGGGTCGACCACGGGCGGCGAGGAGCGTCCTCGTCGAGCGCGGCAGAGGTGAGCAGAACGGACTCGTCACTCGAGGGGTGTCGATGCGTCGTCGAAAAGGTAGCAAGTCACGCGAAAATCGCGTGATGCTTGCCGCCCTGAATTGGTCCCCGCTGACGCTTCGGCCCTCCAAAGCGAAGCGTCACTTCCACGTAGCGACGTCGGTCACTTAAAGATACCGAACACTGACTGGTCCGGTAACGTGTGACTTCCCCTTCGAACGTGACCGGACCGTTCACACGCTGCTCGACGGCGGCCATCACATGTGCTCTTCTTCGAGGACCCAGCCGAGCGCTCGGCGGTAGTAGGTGAACATCTCGCGGACGCCCTCGTGTTTCATCTCCTCGGAGTCGAGCTGTTCGGTGAGAAAGTCGTACTGCTCTCTGACCTCGGCTTCGGAGCGCATGGGCCCTCTTCGGACGCCGCTGCCTTCACCGCTCCGCCGTGTTTTTTTCCACCCCTTGCTTACGAGTCGGCATGAAAGTCAGAGGCCGACGCGAGTGTCGCGACTGCGGCCACCAGTGGTCGTACTACGAGACGGGGGCCGTCGACTGTCCTGCCTGCGGCAGCCTCCGGAGCGTCGGCGTCGACGACCGGACCAGACACACGGATACGCCGACCTCGCTGGACCTCTCGCCGCACCGCCGCGCCGTCGACGCGGGTCCCCTCGCCGACGCCGCTGACGACCTCAAGCGGGACCTCCGGCGCTATCGCACGAAGCGTGGGTTCATCCGCGGCGGCGAACTCCTCCCGCTCGACGAGACCTACCTCGCGGCGACCGAACTCCTCTACGCGGTCGACGTGCTCGTTCGGGCCGGCGAGCGGACCGACGACGAGGAGCTCTACTTGCTCTCGCTCCTCCGCGGTGCCGACATCGGCGACCGTCCCGACGTGGCGACCGTCCCGGCGTCGATGCGGGCAGCGCGCGGACTCGCACTCACAGAGGCCGTCGACGAGTACCGCCGCGAGGTGTTGTCGTGGCTCGACGACAACCCCGACCCGGACGTCCGACGGGTGCTCGGCACCGTCTCCGAACTCGTCAAGCGGACGCGGGCGCTCGGCGGCGACGTCCCACTCGGCGAGAGCGAGACGCTCCTCGCGGCGACCCACGACGTGTCCCGAGCGCTCAGGATGGGCGACGAGGCGGCGCTCGTGACGGCACGAGAACGGCTGGCGCGGCTGAGCTGATGTCGTTCGACGAACACGCGGTTCGACACCGACTGAAACTCGTCACCGATACGGGCACGTCGACCCTGTACGAGAACCGCGACGGCGTGGCCTGTCCGGTCTGTGACGACCCGTTCGACGAGTTCTACGCGACGAGTGCGGCGGAGTCGTTCCGTCCCGCCCAGCGAGTCGAGTTCTGTGTCGCACACACGACGGAGCGACTCCTCCTCTTTACCCACGAGACGGACCGAGGGGACTGAATCGACGCGAGAACGAACCGGCTCAGGGGAGCGCGACGTCGACGCCCGCGGCCTCGCTCGCGGCCTTGACAGTGTTCCACAGCAGCATCGCCCGGGTCATCGGACCGACGCCGCCGGGGACGGGTGTGATGGCGCGTGCCTTCGACTCGGCGGAGTCGTAGTCGACGTCGCCGACGAGTTCGTACCCCTTCTCGGTGTCGGCGTCGACGCGGTTCACCCCCACGTCGATGACGACAGTCCCCTCAGAGAGCATGTCGCCCGTGACCAGTTCGGGGACGCCACAGGCCGCGACGACGATGTCCGCTCGGCGGGTGTGCGCTTCGAGATGCTGCGTTCGGGAGTGACAGACGGTCACCGTCGCGTTGCCGCCCGCCGCCTTCTGGATGAGGAGGTTCGCCATCGGCTTGCCGACGATGTCCGAGCGACCGACGATGACCGCCTCCTTCCCCTCGGGGTCGACGCCCGCCGAGTCGAGGAGCTTCTGGATACCGTGGGGCGTACACGGCTTGAACCGCGCGTCACCGGCGACGAGGCGGCCGACGTTCTCGGGGTGGAAGCCGTCGACGTCCTTCGCGGGGTCGATGCGCCGCAGGACCGCTCGGGAGTCGACGTGGTCGGGGACGGGCATCTGGACGAGGATGCCGTGGACGTCGTCCCTGCCGTTCAGTTCGTCGATGAGGTCGTACAGTTCGTCTGCCGGTGTCGAGGGGTCGAGTTCGTAGTCGAACGCCTCGATACCGACCTCGGCGCAGTCGCGCTGTTTCATCGACACGTACGTCTGGCTGGCGGGGTCGTCACTCATCAGTACGGTGGCGAGACCGGGCGTCACGCCCGCCTCGTCGAGCGTTTCGATGGCGTCGCCGAGGCCGTCGCGGACCTCGCTGGCGACGGCGTTGCCGTCGATGACGTCTGTCATAGTCGGAGTGGGGAGCGGCCGACGCTTGAAAGATTCGGATTCGTGTATTGATTCGTGGTTCGGGGTCGAGTGGAGTAGCACGTTCGTGTATATCGGCTCGGTCGTCAGCCGGGGAGGACGACGTTGAGCAGCGCGACGAACACCCCCGCGGCCCCCATCCTGATTCCGGCGACGTACCACCGTCGGTCCGACCCGCCCGACAGGTACGCGCCGAAAGCGAACAGGACGCCGACGGCCGTCGCGACCGAGGCCAGCGTCGCCTCGAACATGGTGAGGGTGGTCCCTTCGACGAGGAACGGGACGAGCGGGACGAGGATGCCGACGACCGGGCCGAAGCCGCTGGCGACGGCGTTCACGACCTGTTCACGCCGCCGCTGGCGGTCGGGCCCCGTTCCGCGCAGTTCGGCGAGCATCGACGCCTCCAGCTCCTGGAGTTCGGCGCGTTTCTCGGCGCGCTCGATCTCCCAGACGCTCCACACGGCCGAGGTGCTGAGACCGACCGCCGCGCCGAGACCCACCCGGAGGACGGTCACGCCGTCGGTGACGCCAGAGAGGAGCGCCCCGACGACGAGCCCCACACACGTCAGCGCCCCGTCGAAGCCGTTGGAGACGAAGTACCGCCGCGACAGTGACCCGAACTCGACCGCGCGGAGGCGCTCAGCGAAGCCAGGTGGCATCGGCGCTGGCCTCGTGGGTCATCGGCGTGTGTTCGCCGCAGACCACCTCGTCGACCGAGTGAAGCGTCCCGCCGAGGTCCTCGAGACAGTCGACGACCGCGTCGTCGTCGACGTCGGCACCCTCGACGACGAGGACGATGTTCTGGACCTCGCGGTCGGTCTCGACGAGTCGAGCGGTGGTCGCGTCGACTCCAGCGAGGTCGCTCACATCCCGTGCGAACGAGATTGTCGGGACCTCGCTTGGCTTCAGTATGTCGAGGACGAGTCGGCGGATTGCTGCCATGTCCTCGCCTACAGCCGCACGCGTCAATAGTCTTGTCGAGCGGTCGAACGGTCGGGCGGTCGGCGCACGTGCGACCCGCCGGCTCAGGAGGTCGGCTCGAACGACGAGAGGTCACGCGGCTCCGGACCCTGGCGAACCGGCGCTGTCGCCCCCGTCTCCAGGTCGACGACCATCGCCTGTCCGCCGTAGCCGTGGGTCTGGTCGTGGCCGCGGACGACGACGTGTCGTACCCCGTCCGGGACCGAGAGACGCTCCGACCGGGTGAACGGGGCCGTGCCGTGGGCGTGCAGCAGCGTCCGACGACCGAGTCGGTCGCCGTCGAGCGTCTCGACCTGCCACCAGTCCGCGTAGCCGTCCTCGCCGTCGTCGTCGTGATACAGTGTCACGCTGAAGCGGGCGGCGTCCCCCGACGGTTCGACCTCGACGCCGACCACGTTCGCCTCACGCAGGTCGAGGGCCGCGCTCGCGGAGGTGACGGCCGTCCTGGTCGCGTCGGCTTCGCCGGCGGGTTCGGTCTCGGTCCCGGATGCCGTCGTCGGGGCGGCAGTCGCCGTCTCCCGTCCAGTGGTCGGGGCGGCAGTCGCCGTCGTCTCGTCGGCCGTCGGCGTGGTGGACGTGGACGTCGTGGCAGCGTCCGACCCGTCGCTCGGCGCGCCGCTACAGCCCGCGAGAACGACGGCGAGGACGGTGCCCGAGAGGAAGCGTCGACGGGAGAGGGCGGACGGCGGCATGCCCGAGTCGTGCGTCGCCCGGAGAATAAATCCGCCGGCGGTCGTGCGTCGGAGACGCCTATCGGTACAGCGGGTGGGCCGCGCAGAGTTCGGTCACTCTGTCGCTCACCTCGCCGAGGACGCCCTCGTCCTCGGGGTTGTCGACGACGCGAACGATGTGTTCACCGACCTCGCGGACCTCGCTGTTCTCGAACCCGCGGGTCGTGAGCGCCGCCGTCCCCGCGCGGATGCCCGAGGGGTTGAACGGCGAACGCGTCTCGCCGGGAACCGTGTTGGCGTTGAGGACGATGCCCGTCGCTTCGAGCGCCTCCTCGGCAGTGCCCCCGGTGAGGTCCGGGTGCGAGGGGCGGAGGTCGACGAGGACGAGGTGGGTGTCGGTCCCGCCGGAGACGACGTCGAGCCCGTGGTTGGCGAACGTGTCGGCGAGCGTCTTCGCGTTCGAGACGACCTGCTCCGCGTACTCGGTGAACTCGGGCTGGAGCGCCTCCTTGAATCCGACGGCCTTGCCGGCGATGTTGTGCATCAGGGGACCGCCCTGCCCGCCGGGGAAGACGGCCTTGTCGATGTCGGAGGCGTACTCTTCTTGCGTCATGATGATGCCGCCGCGGCCGGCGCGGACGGTCTTGTGGGTCGAGCCGGTGACGAAGTCCGCGATACCGACGGGAGACGGGTGGACGCCGGCGGCGACGAGGCCCGTGATGTGGGCGATGTCGGCGAGGTGGTACGCGTCGACGCTGTCGGCGGCGGCCTGGATGCGCTCCCAGTCGACCGCACGGGGGTACGCGGAGTAGCCCGAGACGATGATGTCGGGCTCGAACGACTCGGCCGTCTCTTCGAGCGATTCGTAATCGATGTAGCCCGTCTCGGCGTCGACCTGGTACTGTTCGACCTCGTACAGCTGTCCCGTGAAGTTCGCGGGGTGGCCGTGTGAGAGGTGCCCGCCGTGGTTCAGTTCGAGCGAGAGGATCTTGTCGCCGGGGTCGAGCATCGCGAGGTAGACGCCCATGTTCGCCTGCGTGCCCGAGTGCGGCTGGACGTTGACGTGTTCGGCCCCCCACAGCTCCTTGGCGCGCTCGATAGCGAGGGTCTCGACCTCGTCGGCGTACTCACAGCCCGCGTAGTAGCGCGACCCGGGGTAGCCCTCGGCGTACTTGTTCGTGAGGACGGACCCCTGCGCCTCGAGGACTGCCTTCGAGGCGTGGTTCTCGCTCGCGATCATCGCGAGCGTCCGCTCCTGTCGGTCCTCCTCGCCGGCCAGGGCGTCGGCCACCTCGGGGTCGACGACCCGGACGTGTTCGTCGTTCATACTTGAGGTGCCGGGTGAGTCGGACATAAGCCTGTTCACTCCGTCGTTGTCCCCCGCGTCGGTGGCGGACGTTCACGGGGCTGCAGCGGGACGAACGTGACAGACTCCGTCCGTCAGCTAGATGATATCACAGTGTCGTCTCCACAACTTACGACGGACTGGTCGGTAAACAAAAGGTAATTACTCACATTCACGACAGATATATACGTGAGTACATCTACCCTGTTTTGAATGCTCCGTGCGGAGGCCACGGCCGATGGAGTCGCTGCCATCGGCCGGTTGCGCCCGTCCGTCACCGTCCGCGCGACGGACTGGCGGGCAGGCGAGGGGTCGACCCCGGGGGATGCTCCCCCACCGATTCGAGAATCAGTCGCCGACAGTGCAGTCGGGAGAGCGACCGGCCTGGAACTCCCGCTGGGGCGGGTGACCGTCACGCACCAGGACACCGGCCGGACGTGGGAACTCACCGGCGAAGAGACGCTCACCGCTGGCACGTACGCCCTCCAGGTCGACTCGGTCGTCGAGGCTCAGGTCGCCTTCACCGCGGCGGCCCGCGTGTCGAAGACCCAAGAGCGGGCGTCGCTCACGTTCTCGGCTCCGACGTCGGTTCGAGTCGGCTTCGCCGAACGCGACGACCGCCCGCCGGGAACGCTCACCGCCGCGCGGACCCCCAAGAGCGTCGCGACGGTGGTGTCGACGCTCTCGACGTCGACGCTCACGACGACGGCGGCCCGCTCACACTCGCGGATGCGCCGGCACCCGCCGCTCATCGAGTTCGGGGAGGCGACGGAGATTCCGCCGGCGTTCGCCGACCGGCGGGCACAGAGCGACGTGACCATCACGGTCCCCCCGACGTTGCAGTACGTCTTCGCTACGTCGTCGCTCGCTCACTACCTCGACGCCACCCTCGAAGTCGCGGAGGGGGCGACGCCGACGCTGCGGACGCCGGACGTCGAACACCGACTGGACGAGATGCCGGGGTACCAGTACGAGACGGCAGAGCTCCTGCGGCGCGTGTTCCTCCTCGACTGTCTCGTCCGCGAGGCGGTGCCGGGGAACGACCGGCTGGCCGAACATCACCTGCTCGACAGGCTCCCGCTCGACTCCGACGCCGTCGCGACGGCGTCCATCGGTGAGCGTGTCGAGACCTACTTGGACGTGCCGTTCGACCTCATCTCGCCGGACCTCCCCGAGTGGCACCTGTCGATGTACGTCGAGCCGACGTACGACCACGTCCGGACGCTCCCGCACGTCATCTCGA
This sequence comes from Salinigranum halophilum, assembly GCF_007004735.1. Lineage (NCBI taxonomy): Archaea > Methanobacteriati > Methanobacteriota > Halobacteria > Halobacteriales > Haloferacaceae > Salinigranum > Salinigranum halophilum. The sequence continues at coordinate 184,688 of NZ_SSNL01000004.1, read as the reverse complement.
ACCTCCCCAACATCTTCGCGCCGAAGTCCCAGCCGCTGGAGGGGAACGAACGGCTCCGGCGCTCGCTCGACGACTTCTACCGGGCGCCGGCGGACGACTCGGCGAGAATCGAGCCGGTCAAACCAATCCTCGGACCCGGACGGGCGCACGGGTGGCTCGCCGACGGCATCCCCATCGACGTGTTCAAGACGCTCTCGGAGGCGTACGAGCACCGCTCCGGTGGGGACCACGACACCCAGTCGACCTCCGTCGTCGCCGTGCTCAACGACGCCGAGATGTCGTCTGAACACGACGACGCGGCCGACATCTACCGCCGCGGGACGGCAGACCTCGACATCGACGTCTCGGTCCGCGAACAGCTCAGTCGGGCCGAACTGGCGGCAGTGTTCGAGGCCGACCACGACTTCGTCCACTACATCGGCCACTGCGAGGAGGACGGCCTCCAGTGTCGTGACGGCGCGCTCTCGACGTCGACGCTCGACCACTCCGCCGCGGAGACGTTCTTCCTCAACGCGTGTGGCTCGTACTACGAGGGTATCGACCTCGTCAGGAAGGGGAGCGTCGCCGGTGCAGTCACCTTCGAGAAGGTACTCGACGGCCACGCCGCCCGCGTCGGGACGATGTTCGTTCGCCTGCTGGTCAACGGCTTCAGCATCGAGCGCGCGCTCGACTTGGCCCGACGCCGCATCATCATGGGGAACGATTACACTGTCGTCGGAGACGGCACACACAAGCTCAGCGGCGCGCCGGAGACGGTGCCACTGGCGGCGACGATCGTGCCCCGAGACGACGAGACGTACCGCGTGACGTTCGACGCCTCCTCGCCACGGGTCACCGGTGACGTCTTCCGGCTTCCGGAACCGCTCGACGGACAGCCGCGGCTGTTCGGCGCGGAGTCGGAGATGACGCTCTCGGCGACGGAGACCGAACGGTTCGTCCGGAGCGTCGACATCCCGGTCATCTTCGACGGGGACATTCAGTGGTCGACAGACCTCGTCGGGCAGATACCACGTTAAAAACCACCCTGAATTATAATGGTATGGTTTCTGAGATGGAAATCTTGTTTTTAGCCTACAAGGCCGTTAAAACACCCTGAGGCGGCCGTACTGTCATAGTCGATATGCGGTAAGATTAAATAGGTACAGTCCAATATTTCTAGTATGGTTATCGCCTCAAATTTAATAGCGGAGGGGATTGAGGATATCCTGCGCGAGGTCCTCTCGGAGGGAGAGTCCGAGCTGCTCGTGGTCAACCCCACGGCTGACGTACTCGAGTCGCTCGTGTCCGTCGCGACGGTGTCCGAGGAGACGCTCCCGACGGTTCGGGTTATCGCCGACGAATCGCTCCTGAAAGACGTCGTCGACGACTTCATCGTGGCGAGCAACGCCGCCGACCTCGTCGAGGCCGGGACGCTCTCGCTCACGACCGGGAACGCCGGCGACCAGAACTCGCTCATCGTCACGGAACACGCCGTCCTGTCGCTCGTGACGACCGGCGAGCGCGTCGCCGCACTGGTGACCGACGACGACGAGTTCGTCGAGTCGACGTACGAGACGTACACCACCGCGTGGGAGGAGGCACCGGAGTTCAAGCTCCGGACGCCATCGATTTCCGTCGTCCGGGAGTCGCTCGCGACGGACCTCTCCGAGGACGTCCAGGCCGACTTCGACACCGTGCTCTCGTCGTTGCAGACCGCACGAGGCGACGGTCAGGGGCTCGACGAGGTGACGATCAGTCTCCTCGTCGCCGCGAAGAACGACATCCTGCTCTACGACATCTCGAAGTGGGGCGAGGACATCGGCATCGCGTCGAAGGCGACGTTCTCGCGGACGAAGACCAAGCTCGAAGACCTCGGCCTCGTCGACACGGAGAAAGTACCCATCGACGTCGGCCGCCCGCGGCTCCGACTGAAACTCGGCGACGACCGGCTCCGGCAGGCCGATGCGGACCAGCTCGCCGGTGTCGCCCAGAGTCTCCTGACCTGAACGAGTCGAACCCTCGCTCTTTTCTCCCCCTCCCCCGACGTCCGCGTATGAACGTCGGACTCGTCGGTTCGGGCCCCGCTGTCGCGGCGGCTCGGGCTGCATTCGAGGACATCGACGCGGCCGTGACGACTGACCGGGACGCACTGCCTGAGACGGACCTCGCCGTCGTCGTCGCTCCCGTCGGCGCCGAGCAGTTCACCCGGGCCGACGAGGACTGCCACCGACTGGTGACCTGTGAAATCGGCGGCGTCGGTGGGCACGCACTGGACGGCGTCGACGCGGCGGTGTCCGTGTTCACGCCCGACTCCGCCCGCTTCTCGGATCTCGCACGTCGCGTCGCCTCGACGGTCGACGAGACGGCGTCCCGTCCGGCCGGCGATAGAAGCGCCGTTCGGTTCGCGGGGGCCGTCGCGGGGCGGCGTGCGGTTCGGCTCCTCGCCGGCGAACCACTCGGCGGGACCGTCGTCGAGGTTCCGGGGGAGGAGCGACGGTTCCTCCCGGTTCCCGACGGCTCGCGCGACCGGACGCTCGACCGCTCGTGGCGGTCGGTCTCGCTCGACGACTCGCTCGACCGCGCAGAGCGGGCGATGGACGAGCGGGTCGGACTGCTCACCCAGGTCGGCGAGCGCGAGTCGTTTCCGATTCCGTACTACCTGGCCGGCACCGCGGACACGACGACGTACAGCGACGCCCGCGCGGCGGCGTTCGCTGCCGGTGCCGACCCCGACTGGGACCGGGCCTTCATGAAGGCACTCGGTGAGGGGCTCGAGCGCTACTGCGCCGGCGTCTACCGACAGTCGGAGTTCGTCGTCGCCCCGGAGACGAACCGGGCACGACCGGTCTCGCCCGCACGGTTCGCCCGCCCCGCGGGCTACCGGCACGCCGACCCCGAAGAGCGAATCCCCTGGGTCAAGGGCGAACACCTCGCGACGGGCGAGGACGTCTCCCTGCCGGCGGAGTTCGTCCACTATCCCCCACCCGAGGAACGACACAGGCCCGCCATCACGACGGGTCTGGGGCTCGGGAACTCCGGCGTGGAGGCGTTGCTCTCGGGACTGTACGAGGTGGTCGAGCGCGACGCGACGATGCTCGCGTGGTACTCGACGTTCGAGCCGCTCGGTCTCGACGTCGACGACGAGCGGTTCGCGACGCTCGAACGACGCGCGCGAGCCGAAGCGTTGGACGTGACACCGCTGCTCGTGACACAGGACGTCGACATCCCGGTGGTCGCCGTCGCGGTTCACCGCGACCCCGGCCACGAGTCGCCGGGTGCGTGGCCACGGTTCGCGATGGGCTCTGGAGCGAGCCTCGCCCCCGTCACCGCGGCACGGAGCGCGCTCGCCGAGGCGTTGCAGAACTGGATGGAGTTGCGGAGTATGGGCCCCGAACGGGCCGCCGACGAGAAGGCGGCCATCGGCGACTACGCCGAGTTCCCCTCACACGCACGGCGATTCGTCGACGTCGACGCCACCGTTCCCGCGTCGTCGGTCGGCCCCGAGCCGGTCCCCGAAGGCGAAGCAGAACTCGAAGCGGCCGTCGAGCGAGTGACGGACGCGGGACTGGACGCGTACGCGGCACGGACGACGACGCGCGACGTCGCGGAACTGGGCTTCGAGGCGGTTCGCGTCCTCGTCCCCGAGGCACAGCCGCTCTTCACCGGCGAGCCGTTCTTCACTCGGCGGGCCGAACGCGTCCCGAGAGACCTGGGCTTCGAGCCGGAACTGGACCGGGAGTACCACCCCTATCCGTAGCGGTTCCCGCACGTTCTGTCCGGAGTGCGAACAGGCGACACCGACGGTGACGAAGGGCGGTGTGTCGCACGGCCGCGTGACGCCCTCCGGTGGTTTTCAGCGCACGCCCCGTGTGGCGTCGGCTTCCGGTTTGAACTCTCGGAGCCGAAAACGACCGCACGTGAGCGTCCGGACGCGGAGAGTCGCGGGGGGGCTAGACGCCGAGCGTCGCCCGGAGCATGTCGCGTGTGCCCGGGCCGAGACCGACCGCGAGCACGGCGACGAGCAGTAGCATCGTGTAGCGGGGAGAGTCCTCGAAGACGCCGTCTTCGAACACCCAGACCACGAACGTCGCGGCGACGAGTTTCACGAGGAGGAACGGCCAGGCGTCGCCCGTCACGGCGAGCATCGACGGTGGCAGCGTCGAGGCGGTGAAGTCGACGACGAACTGGTTCACGGGGTGTTTGGGCACGAGGTTCGGACCGGCTCCCAGCGCCGTCATCCAGTCGAGCCCGATGACGTTGGCGACGCCGTCGACCGCGTGGCCCCAGATGATGACGAAGCCGATGCGTCCGGTCCCGGCGTTGACCTGCGGGGCGAACCGCTCGACGAGTACCCAGGTGACGAGGGCGGCGACCGTCGATCCGACGAGCATCGTGAGGATGACCTGTGGGTAGAAGGTCACACTGTTGTCGCCACCCACAGCGAGGGCCGCGAGGTAGCCGAGCGTGAGAACGAGGACGGCGGTCCCGAGGACGAAGAGCGGGTTCTGGTAGTCGTCGACCCGGCCGGACCGTTCGAGGAGGACGGTGACGACGATGGCCCCGAGCGTCACGAAGAAGACGGTGAAGTAGATGACGGGGCTGATGAAGAGCGTGTTGAGCGGGTAGGTGATGAGGGCGTCGGCGGCGCCGGGCGTGTCGTTGGCGTCCTCGACGACGCGGAGAGCACCGCCGAAGAAGACGAACGGGATGAGCGAGTAGAAGAACCGCCGCTCGCGCCCGATATCGAGCCGACGCATGAGGAACACCACGCCCGAGAGTGCGATGAGCAGTGTGACCATGTAGCCGACCTCGGAGACGAGCGTGTAGCCGGGGTACGCGACCACGCCCGTGGCGGCCTCGCACGCCGTCGCGCTCCCGAGATACTCGGTCCCCGCTCCGCCCCGAACCGCACAGACGGCCGACTGGGCGTCCGCTTCGACGGGCCCCCAGAAGTACTGCCACACGAATCCGTCGTAGACGGCGCGGGGGAACGCGACCGAGCCGCCGACGAGCACGAGGGCGAGCGTCGCGACTACCGCACCCCACAGTCGTTCCGGGTCGAGTCCGACGCGCTCGGCGACTGTTGCCATGTGGGGAAATCCGGCACCCGCCGATTAATACCCTTCTGGTCTCGTGCGCCGTGCGGACACCGCACGTCGTCGCGGCGTCTCCTCAGACCGGTAACACCGGGTCGTCGTGTTCGGTGCCGAGGACGACCATCGTGTACGACCGCCCGAACCCTTCGGTGCTGGCGACGTTGTCGAACAGGAGTTCCCGGAGGCTCTCGGTGTCCTCGGCGTAGACGCGGATGAGCACGTCCCAGTCCCCGGTGGTGAGGTGGACCTCCTGAACGCCGTCGACCTCGCGGAGGTGGTCGACGAACCCCTCGACGGCGTCGTCACGACCCTGTTCGACGCGAAGACCGACGAACGCCGACGCGCTGTATCCAACCGCCTGCGGGTTCACCTTCGCGTGGTACCCCTCGATGACGCCGGCCTCTTTCAGTCGATTGACCCGGTCGTGGACCGTCGCCGACGACATATCGATTCGTCTGGCGATTTCGCTAAAGGGTGTCCGCGCGTCCTCCTGCAGCGCGCGCAGGATGGCCCGGTCGGTGTCGTCGAGTTCGACGTCAGTCACGGGCCACCGCCTCGACCTCGCCGACTGCGGCGAGCAGTTCGTCGTGAATCTCGCCGTTCGACGCGACCAGTCCGTGCGAGTCGTGTCGCCAGGGGTCGCCGTGGACGTCCGTGACGGTGCCGCCGGCGAGGCGGATGAGGTGGACGCCCGCGACGGTGTCCCACGGGTTCGCGTAGACGTTGGTGACGACGCCGTCTATCGTCCCGGCGGCGAGCATCGCCAGCGTCACCTGCGCGCTCCCCACACGGCGGAGGTCGCCGAAGCGTTCGACGACCTCACGGCAGGCAGCGGCGTACTCGTCTCGTCGGTCGCGCCCCCACCACATCGTCGGGACGACCGAGCACCCCTCGGGGTCCGTCCGCGCACTGACCGAGATCGGTTCGCCGTTCCTGGTGGCCGTCTCGTCGTCGGCGACGTAGACGTCGCCGAGTTCGGGGGCGACAATCGCTGACGCGACGGGGTCACCGTCGCGGACCGCCGCGACGGCCGTACACCACACCTGGAACTCGCGGACGAAGTTGCTCGTCCCGTCGATTGGGTCGATGACCCACGTCGGACCCTCCTCGGGCACCGACTTGAGTTCGTCCGCCTCCTCGCCGACGATAGCGTTCGCCTCGTACGCCGAGTGGATGCAGTCGATGACCCGCGACTGCGCGTCGCGGTCGGCCTGGGTGACCACGTCCGTCTGCTCGCCTTTCGTCTCGACGGCGATTTCCCGCCTGAACTGCCCCGCGGCGACGGCCGCACCGACGCGAGCGGCCTGCTCCGCGACGTGGGCGCGCGCCGCCGCGTCGGAGTCGAAGTCCGTGTCCATACGGGCTTGCCTCGTCCCACCGGGGTATAGTCGTCGGCTTTTTGCGCACGCGAACGAGAGTTCGAAGGCGTGCCACGTCCGGGTGACGGTGACGACGACGACGGCGATAGCGGTAGCGACGGCGTCGCCGGAGACCTCCCGGCGGACGTCGAGGCCGCGTTGACGCAACTGCTCTCGGAGGCCGCAGTCGCGGCACGCCGCCGCGACGTCGACGACGTCACCGCCATCGTGGACACCGTTGAGACCGTCACCCGGAACAAGGTCCCCGCAGGACGGGTCCGCGAGCGACTGCTCCACGGCTGTCGCCGCGTCGACCGACTCGCGAGCGACGAACCGCTCGTCGCGGCGGCGTACCTCGAAGCGATGGAACGACTCGTCGACACGAGCTGACCGCGCCGACAGTCGTCAATCATCGGTCGTCACAAAAATCGTACGGGAGACGCCGTCGCTCGGGTCGTTGTACGGAAGCGAGAAACCGCAATTTGGACCCGGCCGGGAAACGTTTTCCACAGCCCGTTCGGCCCGTTCGACTTGCCCCAGATTCCGGATATCCGGGTACGTCGACTTCCCGAACCCCGCTTTCGCGTCGTCCGGTACTTGGCCTTCTCGCCGCCCTGTCGAACGTCTTCGGCCCGGTTCGGTTGTGTGTTTTCCCCGGGCCTCACGACCTTTCTCGACCCGTGAGGGTCGACTTCGCGGGACCCGCTCTCGCGTGACCCCGGTACTCGGTCTTCCGCCGTTCTGCGCTCGGATTCGGCCCGGTTCGGTTGGTGTTTTCCCCGGACCTCACGACCTTTCTCGGCTCCGTAGAGCCGACTTCACGACTCCCGCTCTCGCGTGGGCCGCTACTTGGTCTTCTCCCGTTCCGTGAGCGGTTTCGGAGCGCTTCGGTCTGCGTGTTGTCCACGCTCCTTACGGCCCGTTCGGCTGCCGCCGAGTTCTCGGACCCCGCTTGCGCGTTGCCCGGTACTTGGCCTTGTCCCGCTGTCGGAACGGATTCGGACCGGTTCGGTTGTGTGTGTTCCCCGGTCCTCTCGGCCAGTTCGACTGCCGTCGAGTTCGCGGGCCCCGTTCTCACGTGACCCGGTACTTGGCCTTCCGCCGTTCGCTGAACGGGTGCGGACTGGTTGTGGGTTCCCCAGTCCTTACGGCCAGTTCGACTGCCGTCGAGTTCGCTCGGCCCGCTTTCGCGTTCCTCGCTACTTGGCCTTTACACCGTTCGTGGGACGGTTCTGGGCTGCTTCGGTTCTCCGTCGGCGCGTTGACCTCGATTCCCTGTTACGGGACGCTTGGTGGTTGCACCGACACCGTATCCGTCTCGCGACGGGTCCGGTCGTCCGGTAAGCCCTTGCCGCTTCTCGCGGACCTACGGGTACGGTACCAACCCACATAATCTTTTCGTTCGAGTAACAGGTTGCCGCGACGTGCCGGACGTCCCCGAATTCGGGGTCGGTGGAGGTGACCGTGCTCGCTGACGCTGCGCGCGACTGACCGAGTTCACGTGCTCTCTGTCTGCAGTGTCGACTCCGCGCGTGCGTTCGTCGTCAGAAGGTGCGAGGGGAGGGATTTGAACCCACGGACTCCTACGAGAGCGGATCTTGAGTCCGCCGCCTTTTCCAGACTCGGCCACCCTCGCGCAGTACGTCGCTACCGCTCCGTGCGGGTTTAAATCACCGGTTTCGTCGCGTCGTCGCGGGGCGTGGTCGTGGCCCACCGACAGCTTCAGGCCGCGGTCGGCTGTAGTAGCGGTCGGATGGACGACCACACACGCGACCCGAGCGTCGCGCCGCCGCTCGGCGACCCGACGGGGTGGCACCGCGACCGTCGGCAGTGGGAGCACGCGACGCTCCGGCGCGCCACCGAACACGGCGTGCGCCTGTTCAACGCCGGCGAGTACCACGCCGCTCACGACTGTTTCGAAGACGAGTGGTACAACTACGGCGCGGGGACGACAGAGAGCGCGTTCCTCCACGGAATGGTCCAGGTCGCCGCCGGCGTCTACAAACACGTCGACTTCGACGACGACGGCGGCATGCGGTCGCTCTTCCGGACGGCGCTTCAGTATCTCCGCGGCACGCCGGGAGACTTCTACGGTGTCGACGTCGTCGACGTCCGGCAGACGCTCGAATCGGCGCTGTCAGACCCGACGGCGCTCGACGGGTGGCGGATCACGCTCGACGACCAGCGCCCCGAGGCGTACCCCGCCGACTTCGACTACGTCGAGCACCTCGAACACGACCACTGACGCGACGTGGGGAGGGGGTGAGAGTGCCCGAACGGTCGGTATCTTCGAAATAACGTTATTCTCGCGTATGAGATGCTCTGTAAGGTTACAGTATCTGGAAAGTTTATATATCTAGACGGTAATTGGTAGGTAGTTCAGACACGCAGCATCGCGGTGACCCCGGCGGGTGGGCGCTCCACTGCGAGCCGTGCTCCGTTCGGATACAATCATGACCGCAGAGACTCTCACAGACGCCCTCGATGCCATGGACGAGACCGGGACGAACACGACCGTCGTCACCGCTCCCCAACCCGAGAACGGGACGGAGTCCGTCGTCGCCGTCCTCCCCGACGACGTCGAACCCGAGTTGGCCCGCGACACGTTGTTCGAACTGTTGAAGAACCAGCGTCGCCGGGACGCCCTCCAGTATCTGAAGGACAACGACGGCTGGGCGACGTTGTCGGACATGGCAGAACACATCGCCGCGAAGGAGAACGACCTGCCGCTTGAGGGCATCAACTCGAAGCAGCGCAAGCGGGTCTACATCGGCCTCTACCAGTGTCACCTCCCCAAGATGGCCGACGCCGGCGTCGTCGACTACGACAAGAATCGGGGGACCATCGAACTCCGTGACCTCGCCGCACAGCTCTACCCATACCTCGAGGTGGACTCGGCCGCCGACGCCGCCAGCAGCGCCGGCACCGGGGATGGAACGGCGGAGGCGGCTGAGCGTCGGTCTTCGGCGGCACTCGCTGGCATCGGCGTGGCTGCGCTCGCCGGTGTCGCCGGCGTCCCCGGGTTCGCGTTGCTGTCGCCCACCCTCTGGGCGGTGGTCTGTGCCGTTTCGATGCTGGTCGTCGCGGCCCTCCCTCTCGTTCGCGACTGACGTCGCTCTCCGCGCCGTCTTCCCTCTCGTTCACGCCGCCGATTCCGAACCGATTTGAGTCCCGAACGCCCATCCTGTGACGATGCGAATTTACGAACTCGGGGAGGGAACCCCCGAGGTAGCCGTGGTCGGTGCCATCCACGGCGACGAACCCTGCGGGCCGGTGGCTATCGAGCGGCTCGTCGCCGAATCCCCGGCGGTGCGCCGCCCGGTGAAGCTCGTCGTCGCCAACGAGGAGGCGCTCGACGCGGGCGTGCGGTACCTCGACGAGGACCTCAACCGGGCGTTCCCGGGCGACCCCGACGCAGACTCACACGAGCGACGCCTCGCTGCGCACCTCTCACGGGAGCTCCGCGGCTGTACGACCCTCTCGCTTCACTCGACGCAGTCGTTCGCCGAACCGTTCGCCCTCGTCGACCGCGTCGACGCCGTCACACACGCCGTCTGTCCACACCTGCCGATCGACGTCGTCGTCGAGACCGACCGGTTCACCGACGGACGGCTCATCGAGCACGCCCACACCGTCGAGGTCGAGTGTGGCCTGCAGGGTAGCGACGAGGCGGCCGAGAACGCCTACGACCTCGTCCGCGCGTTCCTCGACGCCACGGACGTCCTCGACGCGGACGACGAGCGCCTCCCGACGGCGTCGCGGGCGACCACGCACGAGGCCGACACGGTGACCGTCTACCGGCTCCTCGACCCGATTCCGAAGGCTCCCGAGGGCGACCACGAAGTGTTCGCCACGAACTTCGAACCCGTCGAAGTGGGCGATCCGTTCGCCGCCACCGACGGCACGCCGCTGGTGGCGGACCGACACTTCTACCCGGTGTTGCTCTCGGCGTACGGCTACGAGGACATCTTCGGGTACGTCGCCGAGCACGTCGGCACCCTCTCCTGACGCGTCTGGACGGTCCGGCAGTCGGGCGGAACGGCCCCCGTCACTCCACCGGCGGCTCGATTTCGACGAGCGTGAGGGCGCGGTCGAGGAGACAGAAGTCGTGTGGTGGGTCTCCGTGGACCGTCTTGATGCGGTATTCGGTGTCGAACTCCGCGCCGTCGGGGACGCAGTAGGGGTGGCTTGGACACTCGGTGTGGGGACAGGGCCCCGGCAGTTGCGCCTTGCTCCCGGCGTACGCGCCCTTCGAGGCGACGTTCACCGTGATTGCGGCCGGTTCGACCTCGACGGCGCGGACGCCGACGTCGTGGACGGCACAGTCGAGCGTCTGGGCGTTCTCGCGGACGTCGGTGACCTGGTACCGGGTCCCCTCGGAGAGATTGAGACACTGCTGCCGATAGGGGCAGCCCTCACACGCGGTCGACTCCCCCTCGTAGACGAACTCCTGGCCCTCCGTCGCGAGTCGGGAACCGACGAGTGTGACCTGTGACATGTCCCCGTCTTCGCCACGCCGCCGGTTAAGTGTCGCGCCGAGGGCTCACAGGCGCGTGACGGCGGGTGTACTCGTCGACCCGGTCACGGTGGCTAACGGACACGACACCACGGGACGTGGGGCGACCGACACCGACCGCGCCGTGTCACTCGTCCGGGCCCGTGCCCTCTCCCCCGACCAGTTCGTCGAGGCGGTCGAGGTAGTCCGCACGCGGGACCTGATAGAAGCCCCGATAGTCGACCTCGCCCGACACGAACCGGGCGGCGAGGTCGGCCGCGCCGGCGACGGCCGCCGCGCGCGAGTCGTACCGCTCGACCGTCCCTTCGACCTCGGGTTCGAGAAAGAGCGACACGTGCCAGGTGTCGGTGGGAATCTGCGATGCGCCCGGTCGCCGTTTCCGTGAACCGTTCGTGACGTAGATGGTCGGCAGACACGGCGCGGGGAAGTCCTTCGTGTTGAACACGTCCGGCCGGTACGTGAGGACGCTCCGCCCCTCGGATTCGTCCGCCCAGACCTGCCACCCCTCCGGGAGGGCGTCGTAGCTCATACTCGACGTGAGGCCGTCCCGGGTCAAGAGCGCGGCGGTCCCCGCCCGCCTCGACGCGGGCGAGTCAGCGCTGTGCGTCGAAAAAATGATTTTGGATTCACATTTTAGGAGAAGGCTTATTTGTATCGGAACCTCACCACTCAAGTAGTCTCGGATACCGGGCCGAGTCGCCGCCCCCGTGCACTGTCAGCTGGCTACGTCGTTCTGAGAGAACCGCCGAGGACCTGTGTCGCCGCGCGGAACGGGTGGTATGAATACGCATGCCACGAACGAACCACAACCCCCACAGACGGCCGCGCTCGACGTTTGCCGCGCACAGCTACCGTCCCTCGTTCTCGGCGCACGACGCCCAGAGACTCCGATTATCGAACAATGAGCAGTGAACTCGAAACACTAGCAGACCTGAGCAAGCATTATCAAGACTCCGTGCCCGCGGACCTCCGCGAGGCGAAGAGCTTCGACTGGTACCTCTCGGAGGTGTACGACGACCCGAAGGTCGCCCGCAACGCCCACCAGCGCGTCGCGGACATGTTCGACCACTACGGGACCACCTACGACGAGACCGCCGGTATCGTGGAGTATCTCATGGCCTCCGAAGACCCGTTACACGACGGCGAGAACGTCTTCTACGGGAGAGAGGTCCACGAGTCCATCCACGAGTTCGTCAACAAGGTGAAGTCGGGCGCTCGCGGGCTCGGCCCCGAGAAACGCATCAAACTCCTCTTGGGCCCCGTCGGCTCCGGGAAGTCCCACTTCGACTGGATGGTCCGACGCTACTTCGAGGACTACACGATGCGCGACGAGGGGCGGATGTACACCTTCCGGTGGACCAACCTCGGCGACGTCATCCGCGACCAAGACCCCGCCGACGACACCGTCACCTCGCCGATGCACCAAGACCCCATCGTGCTCCTCCCCCAGGAGCAGCGCGACATCGTCCTCGAACGGCTGAACGGCGACCTCGACGCGCCGTACACCATCCGTAACGAGCAGTCGCTCGACCCCGCCAGCGAGTTCTACATGGACAAACTGCTGGCGCACTACGACGACGACCTCCAGTCGGTGATGGAGAACCACATCGAGGTCATCCGTCTCGTCGCCAGCGAGAACAAGCGCCAGTGCATCGAGACGTTCGAGCCGAAGGACAAGAAGAACCAGGACGAGACCGAACTCACCGGGGACGTCAACTACTCGAAACTCGCCGTCTACGGCGAGTCGGACCCCCGCGCGTTCGACTACTCCGGCGCGTTCTGTAACGCCAACCGGGGGCTGTTCTCGGGCGAGGAGTTACTGAAGCTCCAGCGCGAGTTCCTCTACGACTTCCTGCACGCGTCGCAAGAACAGACGATCAAGCCGAAGAACAACCCACGCATCGACATCGACCAGGTCATCGTCGGTCGGACGAACATGCCCGAGTACCGCGAGAAGAAGGGCGACGAGAAGATGGAGGCGTTCAACGACCGGACGAAGCGCATCGACTTCCCGTACGTCCTCGAGTACGAGGAGGAGGCCGACATCTACCGGAAGATGCTCCGGAACGCCGACGTCCCCGACATGCACATCGAACCGCACGCCATGGAGATGGCGGGGCTGTTCGGCGTCCTCACGCGCATCACGGAACCCGACGGCGGCAACGTGACCCTCGTCCAGAAGGCCAAGGCCTACAACGGCGAGGTCGACGACGGCGACGACCTCGACGTGAAGAAGTTGCGAGAGGAAGGCGAGGCGAAGGCCGACATCGCCGAGGGGATGGACGGCGTCTCGGCGCGCTTCATTGGCGACGAGATCGCCGAGGCCATCATGGACTCGACCCACCGGGGTCGGGACTACCTCTCGCCGCTCACGGTGTTCAACCACTTCGAGCGCAACCTCGAGTCGCACGGCTCCATCCTCGAAGAGAACATCGAGCGCTACCACCGCTACCTCGAGATGGTGCGCGAGGAGTACAAAGAGCGCGCTATCGAGGACGTCCGCCACGCGCTGGCGTACGACCTCGACGAGATCCAGCGGCAGGGCGAGAAGTACATGGACCACGTCATGGCGTACATCGACGACGCGACTGTCGAGGACGAACTCACCGGCAGGGAGCAAGAGCCCGACGAGAAGTTCCTCCGGTCGGTGGAGGAGAAGCTCTCCATCCCCGAGGACCGCAAGGACGACTTCCGCCAGGAGGTCTCCAACTGGGTCTCCCGTCGTGCCCGCGAGGGGACGTCGTTCAACCCCCAGGACAACGACCGGCTCCGCCGCGCCTTAGAGCGCAAGCTGTGGGAGGACAAGAAGCACAACATCAACTTCTCGGCGCTGGTGAGCGCGAACGAACTGGACGACGACGAACGCAACGCGTGGGTCGACGCCTTGGTCGACCAGGGCTACTCGCGCGAGGGCGCGCGGGAAGTCCTCGAGTTCGCCGGTGCCGAGGTGGCCAAGAGCGAACTCGAGAAGGAGTGACCTGACCAGAATGCGACAGAACACGCCGACCGACCGGCCGGATTTCATCCGCGCCGCAGACGAGGAGCTCCGAGGGACGTACGAGGAGCCGATGAGCCTCGGGACGTACCTCGACCGGGCGTTCGAGCACCCCTCCATCGCCTCGCACGCCTCGAAGTACCTCCTGGAGGCCATCGAAGCGATGGGGACGCGCACCGTGGTCGAGGAGGGCGAAGAGCGCGAGCGCTATCGCTTCTTCGACGACCCAGCCAACCAGGGCGAACACGCCGTCTTGGGGAACACCGAAATCCTCAACGACTTCGTCGACGACCTGCGGACCATCGCCGCGGACCGTGGTAAAGCCGAGAAGCTCATCTGGTTCGACGGGCCGACGGCGACCGGGAAGTCAGAACTCAAGCGGTGTCTCGTCAACGGCCTCCGCGAGTACTCGAAGACCGACGCCGGGAGACGGTACACCGTCGAGTGGAACATCGCGAACGTCTCCGACACCCGGGGACTCTCCTACGGCGACGAGGTGGACCACGAGGAGGACTGGTACGAGTCGCCAGTGCAGTCGCATCCGCTCACCGTCTTCCCGCTGGAGGTGCGCCGCGACGTGGTGCAGGCGCTCAACGACGCCTCGGGCGACCACATCCCGCTCTCTCTGGACGAGGAACTCGACCCGTTCTGCCGGGAGGCGTACACCCACCTCGAAGAGCAGTACCGTCGTGCGGGCAAACAGAACCTCTTCAGCGAGGTGACCGACGAACGGCACCTGCGCGTGAAGAACTACGTCGTCGACGTGGGGCGGGGAATCGGTATCCTCCACTCCGAGGACGACGGGAGCCCAAAGGAGCGACTCGTCGGGTCGTGGATGCCCGGCATGTTACGCGAACTCGACTCACGGGGCCGGAAGAATCCGCAGGCGTTCTCCTACGACGGCGTGCTCTCGCAGGGCAACAGCCTGTTGACCATCGTCGAGGACGCCGCTCAGCACGCAGACCTGCTCCAGAAACTGCTGAACGTGCCCGACGAGGGCCACGTCAAGCTGGACAAGGGCATCGGGATGGACATCGACACGCAACTGGTCATCATCTCGAACCCGGACCTCGACGCCGAACTCGACAAGTACGCCGATCGCAACGGGCGCGACCCGCTGAAGGCGCTCAAACGGCGGCTGAACAAACACGAGTTCCGCTATCTGACGAACTACTCGCTCGAGGCCGAACTCATCCGCCGAGAGCTGACGAACGAGACGACGGTGTGGGACAGCGAATCCGAAGAAGAGGTCGCCGACCGGATCCGCGAGGGCCTCGTCATCGAGGTGCGCGACAGTGCCGGCGACCTCACCGACCGCGAACTCGCCCCACACGCGGTCGAAGCCGCCGCCATGTACTCGGTGGTGTCCCGACTCGACGCCGAGGACCTCTCGGCCGGGCTCGACCTCGTCGACAAGGCGCTCCTGTACGACCAGGGTTACCTCCAGCAGGGCGACGAGCGAGTCGACGCCGACGCGTTCGACTTCGTCGGGACCGGCGACGGCACCCACGGAATCCCGGTCACCTACACGCGCGACATCATCGCCGACCTGCTCCACGAGGACACGGGGAGACGACACGAGTCCCTCCCGGTCGAGCGCGTCATCACGTCGATGGACGTCCTCGACGCGATGGCGAGTGGCCTGGCCGACGCGCCGGTCTTCTCGCGCGCGGAGACCACGGAGTACGAGTCGCGGCTGGCCACGGTCAAAGACCACGTCTACACGCGCCAGGAGACCGACGTCCTCGACGCGCTCCTCGCCGACAAGGGTGTCGAGGCCGAGACCGTCGAGGAGTACATCGAACACGTGTACGCGTGGGCGAGCGACGACAAACTCGAGACCGAACACGGGCCCGTCGACCCGGACCCGCTCTTGATGCGGCTGTTCGAGACCGAACACCTCGGCCGGTTCCGCGAGGGCGACTACGAGGGGAACGAGCCCTCCGAAGACGTCGTCGACTTCCGCCGCGAGAAGGTCATCAGCGCGTTGAACCGCTACGCGTGGGAGAACCGCGACGAGGACTTCTCCATCACGGACGTGGACTTCTCGGATATCCCCGTCATCCGCGCCGTGTTGGACACCCACGACTGGGAGGACGTCCGCCGGCTGTTCCCCGACCTCGACCCGAACCAGTGGGCCGACCCGCCGGCGAACACGGACACAGAGGAGATCAAAGCACGGACCATCGAGCACATGACCGACAACGGATACACGGCCGCGTCCGCCGAACTGGTGAGCCGCGACGTGATGCGAGAGGTGAGCTACCAATGGGACTGAGAGACGACGTCGAACGGTTCCGCGAAGTGGGCGAAGAGCGCCGCGAGGACCTCAAGGAGTTCATCACGTACGGTGACCTGGGTGGGAGCGGCCCGAACAGTATCAAGATTCCCATCAAGGTGGTCGACCTCCCGTCGTTCGAGTACGACCAGCTCGACAAGGGGGGCGTCGGCCAGGGCCAGGGCGGCACGCCCGACGTGGGCCAGCCGGTCGGTCAGCCGCAGCCGCAGCCGGGCGACGGCGACGAGGACGGCGAACCCGGCGAGGAGGGCGGTGAGCACGAGTACTACGAGATGGACCCCGAAGAGTTCGCCGAGGAACTCGACGAGGAACTCGGCCTCGACCTCGAGCCCAAGGGGAAACAGGTCGTCGAGGAGATCGAAGGCGACTTCACCGACATCACGCGGTCGGGGCCCAACTCCACGCTCGACTTCGAGAAGCTGTTCAAGGAGGGCCTGAAGCGGAAGCTCTCGATGGACTTCGACGAGGACTACGTCAGAGAGGCGTGCAAGGTCGCGGGGACGGACGCCCGGGACGTCTTCCGGTGGTGCCGCGAACAGCACATTCTCGTCGGCCTCCCGTGGGTCGAAGAGGCGTTCGCCGAGGTGGCGGACGAACGCGGCGCGTGGGCCTCCTTCGAGGAGATGGCGGAGAACGTCGAACGGACGACGGCCATCCAGCGAATCCGTCGCGACGGGCTCAAGGAAGTGCCCTTCCGGCGCGAGGACGAGCGCTACCGCCACCCCGAGATCATCGAGAAGAAGGAGAAGAACGTCGTGGTGGTGAACATCCGCGACGTCTCCGGGTCGATGCGCGAGAAGAAACGCGAACTGGTCGAGCGCACGTTCACACCGCTGGACTGGTATCTCACCGGGAAGTACGACAACGCGGAGTTCGTCTACATCGCCCACGACGCGGAGGCGTGGCGAGTCGAACGCGAGGAGTTCTTCGGCATCCGCTCGGGCGGTGGAACGAAGATATCCAGCGCGTACGAACTCGCGAAGGTCGTCTTGGAGGAGGAGTACCCCTGGAGCGAGTGGAACCGCTACGTGTTCGCCGCGGGCGACTCCGAGAACTCGTCGAACGACACGACGGAGAACGTCATCCCGCTGATGGAGGAGATTCCGGCGAACCTCCACGCGTACGTCGAGACCCAGCCGGGCGGCACCGCGATCAACGCGACTCACGCCGAGGAGGTCGACCGCGCGCTCGGCGACACCGGCAACGTCGTCGTCACCTACGTCTCCTCCCCGGCGGACGTGGTCGACGCCATCTACGAGATCCTCAGCACGGAGGACGGACAATGAGTAACTCAGACAGAGTCGACAAGCAACGCGAGGCACAGTCGTTGGAGGAGCCCGTCCACGAGGCGGGGAACCTCGCCCGGAAGCTCGGGCTTGACCCGTACCCGGTGAACTACTGGATCGTCGACTACGACGAGATGAACGAGCTCATCGCCTACGGCGGCTTCCAGCGCCGCTACCCCCACTGGCGGTGGGGAATGACGTACGACCGCCAGCGCAAGCAGGGCCAGTTCGGGATGGGCAAGGCGTTCGAAATCGTCAACAACGACAACCCCTCCCACGCCTTCTTACAGCTCTCGAACAGCCTCACGGACCAGAAGGCGGTCATCACCCACGTCGAGGCGCACGCGGACTTCTTCGCCAACAACGAGTGGTTCGGGCTGTTCTTGGGCGAGGGCGACGACCCCGACGCCGCGGCGATGCTCGAACGCCACGCGGACGCCATCGCGGCGTACATGAACGACCCCGACATCGACCGTGAGGAGGTCGAGACGTTCATCGACGCCGTGCTCACCTTAGAGGACACCATCGACCAGCACCGCGCGTTCGAGGAGGCGGGGGAGGGTCGAACCCGCACGCAACCGGAGGACCTCCGCACGCGCCTCGACGAGATGAACATCTCCGAGGAGGTCCGTCGACAGGTGTTCGACGAGGAGTGGCTCGACACCCTCGCCGAGGCCGAAGAGCGCGCCGCGAAGCTCACCGACCCACGGAAGGACGTGGCGGCGTATCTCCGCGAGCACGGGATGCAGTACGACGAGGAGGCGGGTCGCGCGGTCGAGATGGAGCCGTGGCAGAAGGACGTCCTCGACATGCTCCGGACGGAGGCGTACTACTTCGCCGCCCAGAAGATGACGAAGGTGATGAACGAGGGGTGGGCCGCCTACTGGGAGTCGCTCATGATGGGTGACGAACGG
The DNA here is from genome assembly GCF_007004735.1 of Salinigranum halophilum. Taxonomy (NCBI): domain Archaea; kingdom Methanobacteriati; phylum Methanobacteriota; class Halobacteria; order Halobacteriales; family Haloferacaceae; genus Salinigranum; species Salinigranum halophilum. The sequence goes on along the minus strand of NZ_SSNL01000004.1, from coordinate 166,245 downwards.
TTCGCCGGCACGGACGAGTTCGTCACGTACGCCGACCACCAGTCGCGGGTGCTCGGTTCGCCGGGGTTGAACCCGTACAAGCTCGGCAAGGAGCTGTGGGAGTACGTCGAGAACACCACCAACCGGCGGGAGGTCGCCGACAAACTCCTCCGCGTCCGCGGCATCACCTGGCGCAACTTCCGCGACGTCGTCGACTTCGACGAGGTCCAAGAGCATCTCCAGCCGCATCCCGTCATCGACGCCGTCACGACCGAGACGCTCGAGTCGTTGCACGAACTCGCCGCCGACGACGACCCGCGCGTCGACAGCGAGGCGCTGGCGGCCGCGCTCGCCGGCGATGTCGACGTCGAGGCGTACCCGTGGAAGGTGCTCACGTACGAGGGGCTCGCCGAACGCCACTTCTCGCTCGTGAAGCCACAGAACCGGGGCTTCCTCTCGCGGGTCCGCCGGTCGGAGCTCGAACAGCTTTCGAGGTACATGTTCGACGACGAGAAGTACGACACGGTCGCGGAGGCGCTCGACGACGTCGACTACGGCGCTGGCTGGGCGCGGATGCGCGAGGTGCGCGAGAGCCACAACGACGTGACGTTCCTCGACGAGTTCCTCACTCAGGAGTTCGTCACGGACAACCACTACTTCACCTACGAGTACACCCAGACGAGCGGCGACTTCCGCGTCACCTCCGACCAGTACGAGGACGTCAAGAAGAAGCTCCTCCTGCAGTTCACCAACTTCGGGAAGCCGACCATCGCGGTGTACGACGGGAACTTCGACAACCGGGGCGAGCTCCTCTTGGGTCACCAGTACAACGGCATCATGCTCGACCTCCCGCAGGCGAAGGCCGTGCTCGAACGGGTGTACCACCTGTGGGGTCGACCGGTCAACCTGATGACCATCGTCAAGGAGTACGACGACCACGACGTGGAGGTGGCTCGCCGGCGCAACCGCGAGCCCACCCCGGTCGAACGCGGGAAGCGCATCCGCTACGACGGTGACGGGTTCGAGACGTACGACCTCGACCCCGACCTCGAGGCGCGCATCCAGGCGACGGACGTCGACTACGACACCAAGCCGGAGGAGTGGCTCGCCTGAGTTCGACCCGCGTCGGTGAGGCGTTTCGGCCCCGGTTTCGTTCTCAGCTGTGGTAACATTCGACGGCCGGTACCGCCGGACGCTATCGTGTTCGAGAATTACCGACATAGTTTCATATACCGCCGCTGGCGACGGACAGATGGATGAATCCGGGTCCCGCCCAGACACACCGTGATTCCTCGCTTGCGGAGACGGATATCCACGACGTCCTCCGGAACGACCGGCGGCGACTGGTCCTCGAGCGCCTCGCCGAGACGGAGGAACGTCAGGCGGTGAGCGACCTCGCAGAGCACATCGCGGCGGTGGAATCCGGCGAGCAACCGCCCCCACGCAACGTCCGGCAGAGCGTCTACGTCTCCCTCCACCAGACGCATCTCCCGAAACTCGACGACCTCGGCATCGTGACGTACGACGCGAACGCGAAGACCGTCGAACGGGCCGAACACGCCGACGACGTCGCCGTCTACATGGAGGTGGTCCCGAAGAACGCGCTCTCGTGGGCGTCGTACTACTTCACGGTGAGCCTCCTCGGACTGCTCGTCCTCGTCGCTCACAGTATCGGGGTGCCCGGTCTCTCGACCGTCGACGCCACGCTGCTCGGCGGAACGGTCTTCGCCGTGCTTTGTCTCTCCGCCGTGTACCACCACCTCACACAGCGCGACGCCGCGCTCTGGTTTCGCGACTGAGTCGGGACGGCGGCGACCAGGTTCAAGTCACCCCACTCCTTAGCCGAGCCATGACGACTGCCCTCGTCTGGTTCCGGCGCGACCTCAGACTCCACGACAACGAGGCGCTGGCGACTGCCGCGGCCGCGGATTCGCTCCTCCCCGTCTACGTCGTCGACCCGCGCGAGTACGGCGAGCGTCCGTACGGCGGACGTGACTCGTTCCGCTTCGAGAAGACGGGTGCGCATCGCGCGCGCTTTCGCTGTGAGTCGCTCTCGGACCTGCGGGCGTCGCTCCGTGAGCGCGACTCGGAGCTCGTCGTCCGCGAGGGGCTCCCCGAAGACGTCCTGCCGGAACTCGCACGGGCGGTCGGTGCCGACGTGGTCTCGATGCACACGTGGCCGACCCCCGAGGAGCGCGGCGTCGAAGCGGCGGTGAAGGCTCGCCTCCGCGAGGCGGGTGTCGAGATTCGTCGGAAATGGGGCCACACCCTCTACCACATCAACGACCTTCCAACACCGTACACCGACATCTCCGACACCTACACCTCCTTTCGGAAGGCTGTCGAGCGCGACGCGAGCGTCCGCGAGCAGGTGAACACGCCGACGCTTCCGCCGCTCCCCGACGCGGTCGACGCAGTCGACGTGGGGAGCGTCCCGACCCCTGTCGCGTTGCTCGGGGGGGACGTCTCTCCGGCAGACGCCGACGAGCGCAGTGTTCTCCCGTTCGAAGGCGGCGAGTCGGCGGCGCTCGCCCGGGTCGAGTCGTACGTCTGGGACGCGGACCGTCTCCGCGAGTACAAACAGACGCGCAACGGACTGCTGGGCGAGGGCTACTCCTCGAAGTTCTCGCCGTGGCTCAACGAGGGCTGTCTCTCCCCGCGGTACGTCCACGACGAGGTGCGCCGGTACGAGGAGCTCCGGGTCGAGAACGACTCCACGTACTGGCTGCTGTTCGAGCTCATCTGGCGGGACTTCTTCCAGTTCCAGGCGGCCAAACACGGCGCGACCCTGTTCACCCGGCCGGGCATCCGTGGTCGACACGACATCGACTGGCGGACGGACGAGGGGGCGTTCGAACGGTGGGCGGCGGGCGAGACCGGGATTCCGTTCGTCGACGCGAACATGCGCGAACTGAACGAGACGGGGTTCATGTCCAACCGGGGGCGACAGAACGTCGCCTCGTTCCTCGCGAACAACCTCCGACTCGACTGGCGGCGGGGCGCGGCGTACTTCGAGACGCGACTCGTCGACTACGACCCCTGCTCGAACTACGGCAACTGGGCGTACATCGCGGGCGTCGGGAACGACTCCCGAGACCGGTACTTCAACATCGTCAAGCAGGCGCGGAAGTACGACACCGACGCCGAGTACGTCACCCACTGGCTCCCCGAACTCGACCCGCTCCCTCCCGAGTCCGCCCACGAGCCGTGGACGCTCAGTCGCGACGAACAGGCCGAGTACGGGGTCGAACTTGGCGTCGACTATCCCGAGCCGATGGTCGACCTCGAGCAGTCCTACCAGAAGCTCCGCTGACGGCTCACGGTCACGGGTTCGCGGGCGTCTCGTGAGAGCGAGCGAGCCACGCGAGACCCAGGCCGAACGCGGAGAGGAGCGCGAACGCGACCAGCGCGAGCCGCGGAATCGTGAGCAGTCCGCCGAGCATCGGGTGCTGCACCGCCGCACACCCCCCACCGATGCTGCACGACCCGGCCGCGGCCGGCGTCACCTGCAAGAAGACGTGGTACGCCGCGACGGCGGCACCACCGAGAGAGAGCGGGAGCGTCGTCTTCCAGACGGCGAACCGCCGTTCGAGGGTCGCGACACCCCCGACGACGACGAGCGGGTACATCAGGACACGCTGGTACCAGCAGAGCTCGCACGGGACGAGGCCGAGCCCGAGACTGAAGTGGAGGCTGCCGACAGTCGCGACGCCCGCTACGAGCGTGAACAGGACGAGGAGGCCACGGCCGAGGGATGCGCGCGACTCGGTCACGGCTGTCGGCGGCCGAATCGGCGTGGTCGGGTGCGGTCAGCGGTCATACAGGTCCTCCCACGGTTCGCCGGCGACGAGAGTGCTGTGGATGCCGGCGGCCACCGCGAGGACGACGGAGAGACCACCCGCGATGGCGAGGTCGGGGACGGCCGCGGGGAGCACACCGACGGCGGCCAACAGCGTCGCGATGGTGCCGACGGCAGCGATTCCCAGGTAGACGAAGTGCCAGGGAATCGAGGTCGTCTCGCCGGTCGCGAGGTACTCGTCGAGCACCGACGCCTGGGCTGTGAGACTGACCGTCCCGCGGTCGCGGTCGTAGTCGACCACGCCCGCGTCGGCGAGCGCCGGGAGGTGCGTCTGGTGGAGCGAGGTGTACACGCGCTTTCGCTGTTTGTACGTGATCGCCTCGGGCGGCACGTCGTTCTCCCACGCCGCGAGCTGTGTGGAGAGCTCACGGATGTCCGAGCCCGCACGCTCCTCGTTGAGGAACCGCAGGACCCGGCGTCGCCGCTCGTTGCTCAGTACGGAGAAGACGGTGTCCTGTGTCAGCTCGGTGGGCGTCGGGTCGTCGCCGAGTCGGCTGTGGATGGCCATCGTTGGGGGCTACTCCAGGGTACGTCCGCGAGTAGGGAACCCGACCTACTTACAACTACCTGCACCGAGTCGGCGGGCGGCGGGCGATGGGCGGTGGGAGACGGGGACTGAGGGTCGGCCGCGGAGTCGACCCGAACGACACGACGCGGTCGCTCGAGGTGTTTGACTATCTACTGGAAAATTCTGATAGATAAATTGGACCCCTTGTCTGCCCGAAAAAGACTAACTCGTAGATTTTGTTCATAGCGTATGGTCGACTCGCTCGACAAGTGTCTCAGGCTGTTTGAGCAGTTTGACCTGAGTGACGTTCGTGAGAGTCGCCTCGCCACCTACGCTTTAGAAGACTACTATGTCACTGTACTTGCCGAAGTCGGTGGTGAGTACATGGAATTTGACGAAAATCTCCTAGAGAAAAATATCGGGCCACAGTGGAATACCGCGCATCGACGTCTGAAGTCTGCGGGAGTGATTCGAGACATCCCGGACGAGTATAATGACATCATCAACCGACTAAAGGATACCCGCGATTCGGTAGCTCACAGATTTGATCATAGACCGAATGAGAAGCGCCTGACTGATGCCTATGAGATTGCAGAAGATTGGAGAGAGTGGTTCACTGCGAACGCCAGAGAGTATCAGAAGGTCGAAACCGATACTCCTAGTGATCAGGAAGTGGCTGAATGGACGAGAAATGCATTGAACGAAGCGTTTGTCGACCCTATCCAGTATGATTATCCCGATCTACAAGCGAGGCAGCAAGAGGTCAATGAAGATGTCACCGAGAATTTGAAATACATACCCCATCTCCATGTGAGCGACCAATTCACGGTAGAACTGAAGATCCCCGATAGCGAATCTGGATACTCTGATCGTACGCTGGATCGAGACGGACCTTGGTTGGTTAGTTGGAGCGACTATGAGTGGGCCATGAGATTCAAAAATGAAGTAGAGGGACTCTTTGACACAAATGTAAGCAGAGCTGAGGAAGAAATGGCTCTCAAAATGCAGCCGAATGGAATGAGGTGCACTATCCTTGATTTCTACGAAAAGCCGACTGAGATGGTTCAATTGGCTGTAATTGAAGAGGAAGGAAAGGAGGACTATCTATGGTGCGAGTTGGAGAGCCTCTCGAATGAGGACCGACTGAAGCTAGAAGACAAGCAAGTGGATCAAGCGATGGAAGCGATTCTCGGATTCAGAGAGGTGGGAGAATGGTATATCCGACACGTGATTAACTGAGTCTGAGGTCGTTCATCCGAGAAATCTTGTTGGCGTCACACCGACTGGTGTAACCGGGGTTTCTACGGGTCTCAGGATGGGGTTCCAGGGTGCGGTTAGTTGCTTTGCGGGGCTCCGAAATCTTTCGTTGGCAAAATCTGATCATCGCTATTGGTCATTGGAAACCAGTCGGAACCACGCGACAACGGGGCAGTAGGAGTGCTCGGTAGGGGATTTGAACCCCTGTCCTCGGCTCGAAAGGCCAAGATGATTGGCCGGACTACACCAACCGAGCGACACTCGAACGTGACCGCGGGACCGATTTAAGGATTCCGTCTTCCGACCGGTCCGGGTGTGAGACCCACGCGCTACTCCCCGCTGAACTCGGGGTCACGGTCGGAGTCGAACGCCGCGATTCCCTCGGCGGCGTCGGCGGTCCCGAAGACGTGCCCGAACGCCTGGGCTTCGAGTTCGAGCCCCGCGTCCGTGTCGTCACGGCCGCGGTGCATCACACGTTTGGTGTACGCCTGCGCGACCGGCGGGCCCCCAGCCAGGTCCCGAGCGAGTTCGAGCGCCCGGTCGTCGAGCGCTCCGTTCTCGACGACTTCGTTGACGAAGCCGTAGTCGGCCATCGTCTCGGCGTCGTACCGCGCGGCGGTGAGGATGATCTCTTTCGCGCGCCCCTCGCCGACGATGTGGCGGAGACGCTGGGTCCCGCCCCACCCGGGGATGAGCCCCAGATTGTGCTCCGGTTGCCCGAACGTCGAGCGGGCGGTGGCGAGTCGGAGGTCGGCGCAGGTCGCCAACTCCATCCCGCCGCCGAGACAGAACCCGTCGATGGCTGCGACGACGGGGAGCGGTGAGGACTCGAATCGACCGAACACGCGCTGGCCCTCGCGGGCGCGCTCGACCGCCGACCGCGAGTCCAGTTCGGCGGCCATTCGCTGGATGTCCGCCCCGGCCGAGAACGCGCGGTCCCCCGCGCCGGAGAGGAGGATGACGCGCGTCTCGTCGTCGGCCTCCAGGGTGGAGCGGGCGGCGTCGAGGTCTGCCAGCAGGTCGACGTTGACGCTGTTCAGTCGGTGTGGACGGTCGATGGCGAGGTGGCCGACACCGTCGAACCGGTCGACACGAAGCGTGTCGTACGCGGTCTCGCTTTCCGTGCGTTCGCGGAACGCGCCGTCGGTCTCGGCGCGGTCGCGGAGGGTCGCGACGGCGTCGTATCGCGCCGCGCCCGTCTCGTCGTGAAGCGTGTCGAGACGCGCGACCAGCGTCTCGAGCCCCGCACTGTCGGCCAGCGTCGCCGGCCCGTCGGGGAAGCCCGCCCCGAGTTGCATCGCACGGTCGATGGCGTCGGCATCGGCGACATCGGCGGAGACGAGGCCGGCCACCTCGTTGGCCATCACCGCGAGGAGTCGCTCGCGGAGGTCCGCGCGGACCTGGTCCGTCGGAATCTCCGCCCCCCCGTCGTCGTAGTCGTAGAACCCGGCCCCGGACTTCCGTCCGAGGTCGCCCGCGTCGACCTGCTCGCGCAGGAGCGGGCACGGCTCGTACGCCTCGCCGAGTCGGTCGTGCATGTACTCGAGGACGTGCAGGGCGACGTCGATTCCCACCTGGTCTGCGAGCTCGAAGCTCCCCATCGGGAGACCGAGTCCGTACTTCGTCGTCGAGTCGACCTCGGCGAGCGTGCCGTCGCCCGATTCGACGACCCAGGCGGCCTCGTTCAAGAGCGGGACGAGCACCCGGTTGACGATGAACCCCGGGCTGTCCTTGTGGACGCGGACGGGCGTCTTTCCCAGCCGTTCGGCGAGCGCCTCGACCGTCGAGAGCGTCTCCGCTGCGGTGTCGGCTCCCGAGATGACCTCGACCAGTCGCATCCGAACGGGGGGGTTGAAGAAGTGCATCCCGCAGAACCGTGCGGGGCGGTCGGTCTCTCGACTCAACTCCGTGATAGAGAGCGAGGAGGTGTTGGTCACGAACAGCGCGCGGTCGGGCGCGTGCTCCTCGACGGCGGCGTAGACGTCCTTCTTGATCTCCATCTTCTCGGGGACCACCTCAACGACCACGTCGGCGTCGTCGACGGCGGCCGCGAGGTCGACGACGGGGTCGATTCGCTCCAGGGCGGCGTCGGCGTCCGCCGACGTGATTCGGTCCTTCTCGGCGAGTTTCTCGAGGCTCCACTCGATCTGGTCGTACCCGGCCTGCACGAGGTCGTCGTCGATATCGCGCAGGGAGACGTCGAACCCCGCGAGCGCGGCGACCTCGGCGATACCGTGGCCCATGTTCCCCGCACCGAGGACCGCGATAGTGGCGATGTCGTCGACCGAGCGTATCGCGCCCGTTCCCGTGGCCGCGTCGGCTGTGTCCATACGCGCTCGTCGGCAGGTCGTCGGTTCAACCTTTCCCCGTCACGGCCGGCAGCGCGTGGGTCGTCGCTCGCAGGCGTGGCGTCGGCCCCTCAGACGTGCGCGTGTCGGTCGGGTGACTGCTGCTGTTCGACGACGCCCAGCGTCTTCTCGTCCAGTTCGACGAGGTGACAGAGTGGGTTCCCCGGGTAGACGACTGGGTTCTCCAGCACGCCGACGAGCACGCCCGTGAAGGGCGCTTCGACGGTGGTGTTGTCGTCCTTGAACGGGTTGGTGATGGTGCAGATGCGGTCGCCCGCGTGGACGAGCGAGCCCACTTCGTAGTGCATGTCGACGATGCCACCGACGTCGGCGCGAATCCACGTCTTCTCCTGGTTGTCCGTAATAACCGTCCGCCAGCCGGGCCATCGGACGAGGCTCGTGTCACGGAGGCCGTACTCGGCGAACACCGACTCGACGCCCGCGAGCGCGTCGTCGATGAGTCGCCGCTGGAACCGGTGAGCCTCGCCCATCTCGATGGTGATGGTCGGGACGCCCGCGCTCGTCGCCTCGCCTCTGAGAGTGCCCTCCGGTCCCTCGCTGTCGATGATGACGTTCGAGCCGAAAGCGCGGGACAGGCGGGCGACGCGTTTGTTCTTCATGTCGGCGCGGACGTGGAGCATGTTCGTCCGCCCCCGGGTGGAGGTGTGGAAGTCGAGTCCCAGGTCGCAGGGTTCGATGAAGTTCTGGAAGATGCGGTGGGCCATCCGCTTCGCCGAGGTGGAGTCCTCGTGACCGGGGAACGACCGGTTCAGGTCGCGGTCGTAGATGGGGAGATACCGTTCCTGTGCGAGGAAGGCCGGGACGTTCAGCACGGGCATGCAGACGAGCGTGCCCGCCAGGTCCGAGAGGTCCCACTCGAACGCGACCTCACGGACGACCTCGATGCCGTTGAGTTCGTCCCCGTGGGCGGCGGCGGTGAGAAACACCGTCGGTCCCGCCCGCTCGCCGTTGATGATGGTCACCGGAATGCGGACAGGGTCGCCCAGATACGTCTCGGAGATGCCGTAGCGGATGTTCTGGGTCTCTCCGGGGTCGACCCGTCCGCCGTTGTACGTGAACGCCCCGTCGCTGGTCATTGTCCGGTACTATCTCCCCTCGTATTTAAATGGTGAGTCACGAGTGCGACGGTCGCCGCCGCCGACTGTGCCTCTCAATCAGGTGTGTGAGCGCCGTTCGTGCCTGTGACTGCTGACCACGGGGCGAGACCAATCGTCAACACTTTTTCGCCCGGTCCGAAATCCAGTCCTATGACCGAGCAGGACGACGTACGCGTCGGTGTTCTCAGCCTCCACAACAGCAAGGAGACGAAGGCTATCCTCAACGCCGTCGAGGACCTGGGCCACACGCCGGTGTGGCTCCGCCGTGAGAACGCCGCCATCAACATCGAAGGGAGCGAGGTGACCGTCGAACCCGAGGTCGACATCATCGCCAACCGCCTCCTGCTTTCGAACACCGAAGAGCCCGCCGAACTGCTCGGCCTGGCGACCACGTTCAACCGCATCCGGCCGATGCTGAACGAGCCCGACGCCGTCCTGACTGCCATCCACAAGTTCGCCACCGCGGCGACGCTGGCGAACTGGAACATCCAGGTGCCCGACGCCCTGCTCGCGCTCTCGAACGAGCGGCTCAACCAGGGGCGCGCGCGCTTCGGCGACGTCGGCGTCTACAAGACCGCCATCGGGACCCACGGCGGCGGGACGTGGAAGGTCGACCTCACCGACCCCGTGAACCCGAAAGTCGGCAACCGACAGGCGTTCTTGCAGGACCTCATCGACCGCGACGAGACGCGCCACCGCGACCTCCGCGTCTACATCGTCGACGGCGAGATCATCGGGGCGATGTACCGCTACGCCCCCGACGGCGACTGGCGGACGAACGTCGCCCTCGGCGGCGCAGTCGAGGACGCGACCGACGACATGCCCACCGAAGCCCGCGAGACCGCGCTGTACGCCGCAGACGTCATGGGACTCGACTACGTCGGCGTCGACCTCGTCGAGGGAGAAGACGGCTGGTTCGTCCTCGAGGTGAACCCGACGGCCGGGTTCAAAGGGCTCCACGAGGCGACGGGGACGAGCGCCGGGCCGCACATCGCCAAACTCGCTATCGAGACCGCCGGCGGCGAAGTCGACGACGGCCGGGTGAAAGAGCTCGCCTCGACGCTCGACGACTCGACGCCGTCGTGTAAGCCGCGCTCGGCGCTGAGCCAGCTCGAGGACACCCCGCTCATCGGCTACATCGAGGACGTCGTCGTCTCGGGGACCAGCGGCTCCACCCAGACGCTCGCGAAGTCGGACACGGGCGCGACACGGACGAGCATCGACACGTCGCTCGCCGCTGAAATCGGCGCCGGCCCGATCAAGAGCATGACGCGCGTGAAGAGCGGGTCGGTCAAGGGTGGGAAGGCCCGCCCCGTCGTCGACCTCGTCATCGGCATCGGCGGGCGGCAACACACCGTCACTGCGAGCGTCGAGGACCGCTCGCACATGGACTACCCCGTCCTCCTCGGACGCGACATCCTCGAACACTACCGCGTCGACGTCCGCCGCCGCTCCGACAGCGAGGACCGCAACCTCGACGAGGAAGAAGAGGAGTTCCTCGAGTAAGGTGTCGGACGACCGCCGGCAGTGTCCCGCGTGTGGGTCGGCGGACGTGCGTAAGCGCCGCGAGACCGGCGGGGGCTGGCGTCGCGTCGTGCGGTGTACGGCGTGTGGGGCGCGCGTCGCCGCCGCCGAGCGCGACGAGTAGCTCAGCTCTCGTACGCGCGCCAGACGTACAGCGTCCCGTACGAGCGGTACGGCCGCCACGGCTCGGCGACCGTCCGCATCTCGTCGCGCTCGGTGACGTCGTAGAGGCTCGCGAGCCCCCGGCGAATCGCCAGGTCACCCAGCGGGAGGACGTCCTCACGGCCGAGGGCGAAGATGAGGAACATCTCCGCGGACCACTCCCCGATTCCTTTTATCCGTGTGAGTTCGTCGACGACGGCCTCGTTCGACAGCGACGAGAGCCGCTCCCGTGAGAGGTCGCGGTCGCGGAACGCCACGGCCGTGTTTCGGAGGTACTCGACCTTCGTGCGCGAGAGCCCCGCGTCGCGGAGGGGTTCGGAGTCGACGGCGAGGACGCCAGCGGGCGTGAGGTCGCCGTCGAAGAGCCCGAACACGCGTTCACGGATGGCTTCGGCCGACGCCGTCGAGAGCTGTTGGTTGATGATGGAGACACAGAGGCGTTCGAACGCGTTCTCGGCGGGCGTGAGCGTGACCGCACCGTGTGTCTCGACGAGGCCGGCCATGACCGGGTCCCGAGAGAGGACCCGTTTCCAGTCGTCCGTGTTCATGAGGAGGGGGCGCGGGCCCCGAAGAGGGGCCCGCGCGTCAGTGCGACTGTCGCCGTTCGGCTATTTGTATCCGTCGCCGAGCGGCCGGGCCGGTGAGCCGGTTCTCGGCCGGGGTGGATGCCGTCGGCGTCGGTGAGTCGGCGAGAGGCCGTGTCCGTCCCGTTGCTGCCGCCACTCGTCGTCCGAACTCGACCGCGACGCCCGCGGACGCCACCCGTCACTGGGTGACGTTGCCCCCAGGCGTCTCCGCAAACGCGTAACTTCTATACCACCCCGGTACACAGCCTCACAAGAGCATGAGTAAGTATCACAGTCGAGGCCTCGTCGAGGACTTCGGCCGGTGGCGGGAGTTCTCTGCCGGGATGTGGGCCTGGGTGTTCCACAAGTTCACGGGCTGGGTGCTCGTGGGGTATCTGTTCACCCACATCGCGGTCCTGTCGACCGCGCTGTCGGGCGCCGGGGCGTACACCAGTACCATCCAGGCGCTCGAGAGCCTCCTCGTGGTCCGCATCCTCGAGGTCGGGCTCCTCGCGGTCGCGGTGTTCCACATCCTCAACGGGCTCCGTCTCCTCCTCGTGGACCTCGGTGTCGGACTGGACGCACAGGACAAGAGCTTCTACGCGTCGCTCGTTCTGACGGGCGCGATCGTCGTCGCGAGTGTGCCGACGTTCATGGCGGGGGTGTTCTAGCGATGGCGGAGCGCTACTCCTCGTTCAAGCCGGGCGGCCGGCGGTGGCTCTGGCAGCGCATCACGGCGGCGTTCCTCGTCATCGTGCTCGCGTTCCACTTCTTCCTGCTTCACTTCGTCTACCACGCCGACGAGGTGACGTTCGCGCTGTCTTCCGCCAGAATGGAACAGCTCTCGTACTACTCGCTGATGGTCCTGTTCCTCGTGACGGCGACGTTCCACGGGGTCAACGGCGTCTACAACGCCCTCGTCAACCAGGGCCTCACCGGCACGAAACTCCAAGTCGTCAAAGGCACGCTCATCTTCGCCAGCGCGGTGCTCATCATCCAGGGCATCCGCACGGCGAACGCGTGGGCGGGCTTCCCGACGTTCTAACACCATGAGCACGCAAGTCCCAGAGACCCAGGAAGCGGAACCCGAGACCGAACAGCAAGCGCCCTCGAAGGGCGACGAACGCCGCGCCGAGCGCCGGCGCAAGGCCGCAGAGCGCGAGCGCGAACGGCAGGCGGAGGAAGCCGAGCGCGCCAAGGAGGACGAGAACACCGTCGAGCTGAAGGTGTTCAGATACGACCCCGAAGTCCCCGAGAAGGAGAAGCCGCGGTTCGACTCGTTCCACGTCCCGTTCGAGAAGGGGATGACGGTGCTCGACGCGCTGATGTACGCCCGGGACACCTACGACTCATCACTCACCTTCCGGCACTCCTGCCGGCAGGCGATCTGTGGGTCCGACGCCCTGTTCATCAACGGTCGACAGCGGCTCGGCTGTAAGACCCAGCTGTCGGACCTGGACGAGCCGGTCCGCGTCGAACCGCTCCCCCACCAGGAGGTCGTGAAAGACCTCGTCGTGGACATGGAGCACTTCTACGACCAGATGGAGGCCGTCGAGCCGTACTTCCAGACGAACGAGCTCCCCGACGGCGAACTCGAAGAGCAGCGACAGACCCGCGCGAACCGCGAGAAGGTCAAGATGTCCACGCGCTGTATCTGGTGTGGCGCGTGTATGTCCTCGTGTAACATCGCCGCGGGGGACAACCAGTACCTCGGACCGGCGGCCATCAACAAGGCGTATCGGTTCGCGATGGACGAGCGCGAGGGCGAGGACATCAAGCAGCAGCGTCTCGAGATTATCGAGCAGGAACACGGCGTCTGGCGCTGTCAGACGCAGTTCTCGTGTACCGAGGTCTGCCCGAAGGACATCCCGCTCACGGAGCACATCCAGGAGCTCAAGCGCGAGGCGGTCAAGAACAATCTGAAGTTCTGGTAACGGCGGGCGAGGACGGGGTGAAACACGGCGGAAACGCTCAAGTTCACCCAGTCCTAACCGACGCTCACGGACGAGCATTTAAAAAGGAACGCGGAACCAAACGGACACTCACTCATACAATGTACGAACACGACGTCATCGTGGTCGGCGCAGGCGGTGCGGGCCTGCGCGCGGCCATCGCAGCACAGGAAGAAGGGGCCGACGTGGCGATCGTCACGAAGCTCCACCCAGTCAGGAGTCACACCGGCGCAGCCGAAGGCGGTATCAACGCCGCCCTCCGCGAGGGCGACTCCTGGGAGGACCACGCCTACGACACCATGAAGGGGTCGGACTACCTGGGAGACGCCCCGGCGGTCGAGACGCTCTGTCGGGAGAGCCCCAAAGAGACGATTCAGCTCGAACACTGGGGGATGGCCTTCTCGCGCGACGAGGACGGCCGCGTCTCCCAGCGCCCGTTCGGCGGGCTCTCGTTCCCCCGGACCACCTACGCGGGTGCGGAGACCGGGCACCAGCTGCTCCACACGATGTACGAGCAGTTGGTCAAGCGCGGCATCGAGGTGTACGACGAGTGGTACGCGACGCGCCTCGCCGTCTCCGACGAGGAGGCCCCCGAAGAACGGACGTGTCACGGCGTCGTCGCCTACGACATCCAGTCGGGCGAGATTGCTGGCTTCCGCGCCCGCAAGGGTGTCGTCCTCGCGACGGGCGGACCCGGCCAGGTGTTCGACCACACCACCAACGCCGTCTCGAACACGGGCGACGGTGTGGCGATGGCCTACCGCGCCGGCGCGCCCATCGAGGACATGGAGTTCATTCAGTTCCACCCGACGACGCTCCCCTCCACGGGCGTTCTCATCTCCGAGGGCGTCCGCGGCGAAGGGGGCATCCTCTACAACGCGGAGGGCGAGCGCTTCATGTACGAACACGGCTACGCGAACAACGCCGGCGAACTCGCCTCGCGTGACGTGGTCTCCCGCGCCGAACTCACGGAAGTGAACGAGGGACGTGGCATCGACGACGAGTACGTCCACCTCGACATGCGCCACCTCGGCGAGGAACGCATCGTCGACCGCCTGGAGAACATCCTCCACCTCGCGGAGGACTTCGAGGGTGTCGACGGCCTCGAAGAGCCGATGCCGGTCAAGCCCGGCCAGCACTACGCGATGGGTGGCGTCGAGACCGACGAGAACGGTGAGACCTGCATCACGGGCCTGTACGCCGCCGGCGAGTGCGCCTGTGCGTCGGTCCACGGGGCCAACCGACTGGGTGGGAACGCCCTGCCGGAACTCATCGTCTTCGGCAAGCGCGCCGGCCAGCACGCCGCCGGTCGCGACCTCGGGACGGCGAAGATCGAGACGGGCAAGCGCGGCGAGTACGAGGTCGGCGAGGTCGACACGCCGGTCGAACCGGGCGAGGTGTTCGACAGTGGACCGGGCGACGTCGCCGCCGACGGTGGCACGGCGACGGACGGCGGGGCCGCCGCCGAGCTCACCCCCGGCGAGTACGTCGAGCGGGCGGTCACCGACGAGCGGACCCGCGTCGACGCGCTCATGTCGCGGGACGGAACCAACCACGCGAACATCCGCGCGAAGGTCCAGAAGTCCATGACGCGGTTCGTCAACGTCTTCCGCGAGGAGGAGGGCCTCAAGCAGGCGCTTCGCGACCTCCGTGAGGCCCGTGAGGCGTACCAGGACGTCGCAGTCTCGGACCCGTCGCGGACGTTCAACACGGACCTCATCCAGACCATCGAGACGCGGAACATCCTCGACCTCGCCGAGGCCATCACGCTCGGCGCGCTCGTCCGCGACGAGTTCCGTGGCGCGCACTGGCGGGCCGAACATCAAGAGCGCAAGGACGAGAAGTGGCTGAAACACACGATGCTCTCGTGGAACGATGGGACGCCCGAGGTGTGGTTCCGGCCCGTCATCCTCGAAGGCGAGGACAAGACGTACGAGCCGAAGATCCGCAGCTACTGAGCGGCTGCCCCCGTCCGCGTTCCACCGTTCGTTCTCACGTTCTTCCCACCTCTCGTCGGGCTACCAACGGGTATTTGCTTCCCCCGCGACTACCGGTTACTGGAAGGGTGGCTCAGTGGTAGAGCACGCCGGGTCCGACGCCTGTCGCCCGGTGGATATTTGGCTTCGCGTGGTTCGACTCCCGCCCCTTCCACTGTCCGTCTCGTGAGCGCGCTCCGTGAGCCGTCGGGTTCCCGATCGGACTCGCGCCCGCCGGCTGTTCGACGATCGTTGAATCGGGGTTTTAGTATTGTCGTACCCATCCGACGGAGTGATGCCAGCGCAGTCGACACACATCGAGGTCCCACGAGACGTACGGTCACCGCGAGCGAAACTCGTCTATCTGGCGCTCGCGACGGGCGGGGAGGCGACTGTGGAAGAACTCCAGGCCGCGCTGGCGATGACGAAGTTGACGTTGTACGGGGTCCTTCGAGCGCTCGCCGAGCGGGGACTCGTCGAAGAGGTGGAGGGTCGGTACGAGGTCAGTTCGTGTTCCGTGGGGAGCGGGCCTTCCTGACGTCCGCCCCGTCACGGACCATGTCTTCACAGCTCGGGCACACACGGGGGTTCTCGACACCATCAGGGGTGAAAACGCGCGCATACGCGGGGGTGACGAAAGAACCGCAGTTCTGGCACTCCGGCATAACGTGACGGAAATATGAGACACATATCATAAACTTTTCCCCGGTTGTCAGACGGAGGGCTGACGCCGGCGTCGAGACGGGGTCTTCACCTCTCAGTCACACGAGACTAATGACGACCCCGACGAGGATGAGCGCGAACACCAAGAGCGAGACGACGAGGAAGAACAGGTCTGGACCGTCCATACGCTCGGTTGCTCTCGATAACACATAAATCCAGCCGCCTTCCGGCCCGCAGACCGTCGTCGCGCTTACGAGTGGTCCGCGAGGGCCGCCCGGACGTGGAGATACGCCGAGAGGGTCTGGAGCACCACCGCACTCAACAGTGCGACGACGGCGACGAAGCCGACGGTGACACCGAGCGACGAGGGGGCGAACGGGTTTCCACCGCCGACGGCGAGGAAGGTGTCGAGGAGGTCGCGGCCGCCGAAACCCACGAGCACGAGCGCGTAGGTCACGGCAGTCGCGAGTCCCCCCGTTCCGAAGCCGAGCATCGAGCAGAGGCTCTCGAACGTCACCAGTTCCCGTGCCTGTCGCTCGTCGAGCGGGCGGAGTCTGAGTCGAGCGTGTTCGACGAGTGCGTGGCCGACACCGGTCCCGGCGACGAAGACGACGGCGACGAGCGCGACGAACGCGAGTTTCGGGGTGCTCGAGGCGACCGCCGGAACGTACGAGTCACGCACACTCGGTGGGAGGACGGAGAGCACAGGGAGGAGCGCGGCGAGCGCGAAGAGCAGATAACTCTGCCACGCCAGTTTACGATCGATGGGCTGGACGAAGTAGCTGAGCTGTCGTGCGCGGAGTCGCTCGTACGGGGAATCACTCAGGAGCTTCTCTGCGATCGGGTCTTCGAACGACACAGCGTGTCGTCGTCCACTCTCGGATATAACCGTACCGACCCGAGTATCGAGTTCTGATACGCTGAACTGTCCGTCGTCGGCGAACGTCGGCGTCGTGGCGCGGCGGTTTCCCGAAGCGACAGGCCGACACCGAGCGTGAGAATCACGACCGCGACCCGGCGCGAGTCGTACAACGTTTAAGCCACCCCCGACCAACCGACCGGATAGCATGTGTCGTGTTCGTCGCGTCGGTGTCACACTCCTCGTCGCCGTGCTGGTCCTCGGCAGCCTCACGGTCCCGCCCGCCGGAGCGACAGCACACCGCTCGCTGGCTCCGGGTGTGGGTCAGTTGGGCGACGCAGGTATCGAACCCGACGGCGTCCTGATGCGTGCGGACGTGCGCGCCGACGGCGACGCCCGCTGGACGGTCGAGTACCGTGTTCGGTTGAACGACGAGAACACCACGGCGGCGTTCGAGTCGCTTCGGGACGACATCGAGACCAACGAGACGGCGTACACGTCGACGTTCGCCGACCGGATGCGCGCGACGGCGCGGGCCGCCGCGAACGCGACCGGCCGGGAGATGACGATCCAGAACGTCTCCGTCCGCGCGACGCGTCGAAACCTCCCCCAGGAGTACGGCGTCGTCACCTACCAGTTCGAGTGGACCGGCTTCGCCGTCGCCGACGCGAACACGCTAGAGGCCGGAGACGCGCTCGCCGGCCTGTTCCTCGACCGGCAGACCACGTTCGTGGTCGGGTGGCCCGACGCCTACGCGACGACAGCCGTCCAGCCGACCCCGGACGAGCGACGCGACGACGCCGTCGTGTGGGTCGGCCCGACGGACTTCGCGGACGGAGAGCCAGCCGTCTCGCTGTCGACGACCGCCTCCGAGACGGCGGTCGGCGGTGGCGACGCGACCGCCGGAGTGGACGACGGTGCGACCGACGAAGCGGGCGGTGGCGACGGCCCGTCGTCGCTCACCCTCCTCGCTGGGGTGTTCCTCCTCGCGGTCGGGGTCGCCGGAGCGTTGCTGTGGCGGCGGTCACAGGGGTCCGTAGACGGCGGCCGCGGCGATGTCACGTCGGCCAGCGAAACGGCCCCGGATGCCGGCGGCGAAGCGGCAGCCACCGCCGAAGCCGATGCACGGCCCCACGGTGTCGAGGCGGCTGGCGGCGACACCGACACCGACGCCGACGCCGATGCCGATACCGAGGAGGACGAGCGTGCGGACACCGCGGACGACGAACGCGACAGCGAGGACACCGCCGCGCCGTGGGAGGACGACCTCCTCAGTAACGAGGAACGGGTGCTCGCGCTCCTCGACCACCACGACGGACGGATGAAACAGCAGGCGGTCGCCGCCGAACTCGACTGGTCGGACGCGAAGACGAGTCAGGTCATCGGGAAGCTCCGCGACGCCGAGGAGGTCGAGACCTTCCGCCTCGGTCGGGAGAACGTGGTGGCGCTCCCCGGTAGTGGTCTCACGTGACCCCGACGCGGCAACCCGGCCCCTCAACGAGTCGTTAAACCCGGGTGAATCGGGGTGAATCCGGCCTGATAGTCGTGGAGCTATAAACAGCTCCCACACGAACAGGAAGACGAGATGAGACGAATCGGGACCGTTCTCGTGGTCGTCCTCACCGTCGTCGCCGGGGTCGCGGTGCCGGTGGTCGGGGTGCAGGCGGCGACGTCGACGACCGGCATCGGCGGCGGGACGGTCTGGGCGCAGACCGAGACGGCTGACGCGGGGAACGAGACGGCGTCGGAGCCGGCACCCGGGACCCGGTTGGCCGGGTCAGTCGGGGTGCAGGGAGCCGAACTCGGCGGCGAACTCGAGAGCCGCTCGTTCGAACACCAGCTGCGCCGCTCGAACTCCGACGCGTCGAAGGCGCAGGTCGTCGCTCACCAGGCCGAACAGAGTCAGGCGCGACTGGACGCGCTCCGAACCGACCTGCAGGAACTCGAGGCCGCCCGTGAGAACGGAACCGTCTCCGAGACCGCCTATCGCGTCCGGACAGCACAGTTGAGTGCGCGAGCGGCCGCGCTGCAGCGGCTGTCGAAGAGCACCTCGGAGACGGCGGGCACGCTCCCGGCCGCGGCGCTCCAGCGACACGGTGTGAACCTGACGGAACTCGAGGCGGTTCGTTCCGGTGCCGACCGGCTCACCGGTCCCGAACGCGCCGCCATCGCTCGGAGCGTCGCAGGGCCGGGGGCCGCCCGCGCCAATGGCTTCGGACAGGCGGGGAACGCGAGTCAGGAAGGCCCGGCCCGGGCAGGGCCACCGGCGGACGCTCCCGGGCGGAACGGGAACGCACGGGCGGAGAACGCGAGCGCGCCGGGCGAGCCGGCCGGCGCTGCGCCCGATGACGCTCGGGCCCAGAACGAGACGGCCACCGCCAGCGACCGGCCGAACGGCGGTGAATCGGCCGACGGCGCGAACGGCCGAGACGGAAACCGTGGCAACGGGAACGGCGACGGGAACCGCGGCGGAAACAGTGACGGGAGCCGCGGCGGTGGAAACGGCGCCGCTGACCCCGAGCGCTCGGGATCCGGGTCCGGGCCTCCCGGGGGCTGACCGCTCACCCGGTCGACCGTCCGATACGGTCTTCCGGACCGACACCTGTCCGGAATCGTGTTACTCTTTTGTGCAGATACAATTATACCGCTCCGACTCGTCTGAAGGGACTGATGCAGTCCGCGTTCGCCGTGATCGCGCTCCCCGTCGGTCTCGTGCTCGTGACGGTGAGCGTGGTGACCGCGGCGCTGTACACGCCGTACACGACCTCGAGAGTCGATACGACCATCACGGCGTTCATCGGCGTGACGCTGCAGCTGGGGGGCCTCGTCGCGACCTCGTCGGCCGTTCTCTTCGTCTTCGGGATGCTGGAGGTCGCCGGA
Source organism: Salinigranum halophilum (assembly GCF_007004735.1). Classification (NCBI taxonomy): domain Archaea; kingdom Methanobacteriati; phylum Methanobacteriota; class Halobacteria; order Halobacteriales; family Haloferacaceae; genus Salinigranum; species Salinigranum halophilum. The sequence goes on along the minus strand of NZ_SSNL01000004.1, from coordinate 146,594 downwards.
CTGACCGTGCCGCTGCTCGCTCAGGTGGTCCTCGCGTACGCGGCGAGTCACCTGACCATCTACGTCGCCTGCCTCAAGGTCACCGCGCTGCAAGAGCGCCCACTGGACCCGGACGTCGTGTTACAGTCGGGACCGCTGCAGTTCCTCTCGCGCGGTTCGAACCCAGGCGATGCGTCCGCCGAGAAGCCCTGAGGACCCCCCGTTCGACGCAGCGTCAGACGGACGTCTGTCACAAAGTATTTACTTACGTCGTCGGTAGTGGCTGGTAGACCGAGGAGGTCCAGCGGCAGACCGCGGGTAGGGGTACACGCCTCTGACGCTGGCTCCCGGCACATTATCCAGGACACAACGACGGGGAGAGACATCCGTCTCGACGGCGCGACCGACGACAGATACTTCCTTCGATACCTCATAATCGAACGTGAGGGATTGAGATGAGTGCCACCCGACTCGCCCACTGCCCAGGGTGTGGCTGGACCGGCGACGTACTCGAACTGGACGACAGCCAGGGTGGACCGAACTGTCCGACCTGTGGCGACCAGGTCAGAGTACGCTGAGAACGACCGTCCCGTTCGCGAACCCACGCAACCCGGCACACCCAGTCGTTGACCGTCACGACATCCGAACGAAGTCGCGTGACGGCCGATGTTTTTGTCTGTCTGTCCCGTACGCCCACTCATGTCGACTGCCCGAACACTCCTCGCCACGTTCCTCGTCGCCCTCGTCCTCGTGGGCACCGTCGGTGCCGTCCCGGCCCCCCGTGACGCACCAGCCGACACGGCCCCACCGGTTCGCGTCTTCGTTGCCGAGACGCTGGACGTCTCGACCGTCCAACTGACTGGCGGCGGGACTATCGGGTCAGGGTCGGTGACGCTCGTCGGCGTCGCAGGCGCGGCGGACGGGACGAGCGAGACCATCACCGACTCGACGAACGCCGACTTCGACGGGTTCGAGACCGGCGGCTACGACGTCTCTGCGGACGGCGACGGCCGCGCGGATGTCGTCGTCGCCGAGCCGCGCGTGACCAGTGTCGTCGTTCGAAACCAGAACGGAGCGAACGTGACCGACGGCTGGGAGCCCACGGGGCAGTCGCTCACCGTGACCGTCGAGTACAACTTCGACGAGGCCGACCGCGTCGACGTGACGGTCGAGAGCCCCGACGGGTTGGACGTGACGGATGGGGTCACGACCGACGACCGCATCGCGACGAGCGGCGACTCCGTGCGGCTCGACCTCTCCGAGGAGCCCGTCGGGACGTTCAGCATCACCGTCGAGGGGAGTGACCTCGACCGCGCGACGCAGACGGTGACGGTTCGGACGGGCCCTCGAGAGACGGCGACGGCGGTCCCGACGACCCCACGGACGCCCACGCCCGAGACACCGACCGACACCCCCACGGCGACGGTGACGGGACCGCTGACCGAAGCCCCGACGGAACGGCCGACGGAGACATCGACCCCCACACCGACCGAGACGCGGACCCCACCTGAGACGCCGACACCGACGGCGTCGCCGACGCCGACGGACACGACCGCGACGTCGACGCCGGGGTTCCAGGTCGGGGCCGGGGTCGCTGCGCTGGTGGTGCTGTCGTACCTGGTGCGCAGACGGCGTGGCTGACCGGAGCACCCACGCGCTCGTCGCCGGAGGGCGCGTGCTGAAGCCGGCGCTCGGCGGCGCTCTCGTGACATCTCCCGGCGCTGTGACGAGTTCCCGTTCTCGGCTCGCGGGAGCCGAGAGCCACGCACCGACCGACCAAACGTGCCCGCGGTGGCTCGCAGAACAGAGCCAGGGACGGGATTCGAACCCGTGAAGTCTCGATTACAAGTCGAGTGCATGAACCGCCCATGCTCCCCTGGCGCGTCTCGGGATTATCCGTCCTCCTTTGAGTGTGTATCGTTTCGGGCCGATTTCTCCAGTTCTACGCGGTGGGTCCGGTAGCCGTGTCGCTCGTAGAACCGACGAGCGTCGGCGTTGTCGGCCATCGCTTCGAGCGCGAAGACGTCGGCGCCGAACGCCGCGAGCGCCGCCTCGGCACGTTCGAGGAGTGCGCTCCCGACCCCCCGGCCTCGGTAGGACGGTACGACGAAGAGGTTGTGAACTATGCCGCGGGTGACCGTCTGTTCGTAGTCGCCCTGTTCCAGCCCACACATGACGAAGCCGACGATGTCGCCCCCGTCGTCCCCGCGGGCGACGAACAGCCCATCACCGACGACGTGGTGGGCGACGGACGCCCGCACAGGTGTCCGGTTCGCCTCGGGACGGAGGTGTGAGTCGTGGTCGCGCTGGTCGCGCGCGAGACGGACCCACAGCTCGACGAGCGTATCGACGTCGGCGAGGACGGCAGAATCGATGGAGACTCCGGGAGGGGTGGGTGGCATAATCGGACATGACGCCTCGAACGGATGGATATTCCGACGAATGGGCATAAGAGAGCCCCCGAAACATATCTGTGAGACAACACGATTGGCCATGGGAAGAAAGGTTTATGGGTGTTTCACTACCGCAGACCCATGAGGATAGTTATCATCATGGGCATCGCTGACACCTATTCCCGCGGCCGGAAAATCGCGATCGAGCGCCCCGGGGTGCTCTTGGTCGCACTGGTCGCCGTGGTGCTGGTCGCCGACCTCGCTCGGCAGTTCAGCACCGGCGACGTACAGGTCCACGACATCGGGTCGCTCGTCTGGGACGGCCTGATGCGGGGGCTCGTAATCGGCCTCGCTGGAATCGGTCTGTCGATGACGTACAGCATTCTGAACTTCGCGAACTTCTCACACGGTGATTACATCACCGCCGGCGCGTTCTCGGGGTGGGCGACGACCTACCTCATCGCCGGTGTTGCCCGCCCCAACGCCGACCTCGGGTCGCTCCTTCTGGTCGGGGCGGGCGGGTCGGTGTTCGGCGGCGCGCTGGGTATCGGCGTCTTGGGGACGCCGCTCGCCGTGGTACTCGGTCTCGTCGTCGCGGGGGGATTCACTATCCTCCTCTCGCTCGGCGTCGACCGGTTCATCTACAAGCCCATCCGGGACGAGGGGGGCATCACCCTCCTCATCACCAGCATCGGCGTCGCGTTCGCCCTGCGGTACCTGATGCAGTTCGTCTTCGGCTCCGACGTCCGGGGGACGACGGCACAGCCGCCCCAGATCGGGGCGTATCTCTGGGACGGTCAGGTGTTCATCTCGGCACACGACCTCGCGCTCGTCGTCGTCGCCGGCGGACTGATGCTCGGCGTGCACGTGCTCTTGCAGACGACGAAGCTCGGGAAGGCGATGCGTGCGATGGCCGACAACGAGGACCTCGCGCGCATCACGGGCATCCCGACCGAGCGCGTCGTTCGGTCGACGTGGATCATCGGTGGCGGACTCACCGGGGTCGCCGGCTACATGTTCGTCCTCTGGAAGGGGACGCTCGGCTTCAACGACGGCTGGCTCCTCTTGCTGTTGATCTTCGCTGCGGTCATCCTCGGCGGTATCGGCTCCATCTACGGCGCCATCGCCGGCGGGCTGATTATCGGTCTCACCGCGTCGATGTCGGTCATCTGGATCCCCTCCGCCTTCGCCCGGGCGGCGGCGTTCTTCGTCATGATCGTCATCCTGCTCGTCAAACCGCAGGGCATCTTCGCCGGGAGGTCCACCGCATGAGCGTCGCCGACCGCTTCACCGAGCGAATCCCGGGTGGCGACGCGGGACTCATCGTTCTGCTCCTCGCCGTACTCTACCTCGCGTACATCGTCAGTGGGGTCATCCTCGGCTTCTCGCTCCGCGGACAGCTGAACTCGCTGGCGGTGTTGACCTTCTTCATCGGCGTGTTCGCCATGCTGTCGCTCGCGTTGAACCTCCACTGGGGCTACACCGGGCTGTTCAACATCGGTATCGTCGGCTTCATGGCCGTCGGCATCTACGTCATGGCACTCGTCTCGAAGCCCATCTACCAGCCCGGCAGCGCGGCACAGGTTGGCGGACTCGGCCTCCCGCTCGTCGTCGGCATCATCGCCGGGATGGTCGCGGCCGCGTTGCTCGGCCTGGTCGTCGCGCTCCCCGCGCTCAGGCTCAGGGCGGACTACCTCGCCATCGTCACGATCGCGATGTCGGAGATCGTCCGCTTTACATTCCTCTCCTCGCAGTTCCAGCAGTTCCAGCTCTTCGGACGGAGAGTCGGCTTCGGCGGCGGCTCCGGCGTCATCCTCAACTTCCAGGACCCGCTGGAGGCGTTCTTCTCGGCGTTCGGCCTCTGGGACGCGTACCTCGGCCTCGTCGAGGCGTCGACGGCCATCATCCCGACGAACCCGAAACCGGTCGTCGACGGGCTCGTCTACGGTGGCGTCCTCCTCGTCTTCGTCGCGGGCTACTTCTGGCTCCTGAAGCGGACGGGCGAGTCGCCGTTCGGGCGCGTCCTCAAGGCTATCCGCGAGGACGAGGACGTCGCCAACTCGCTCGGCAAGGACACCAACGGCTTCAAGATCAAGTCGTTCATGCTCGGCTGTGCCCTCATGGGTCTGGCGGGTATCCTCTGGTTCATGACCCAGGGGGCGGTGACGCCGAACACGTTCCGCCCGCGCATCACCTTCTTCGTCTGGATCGCGCTCATCATCGGCGGTGCCGGCTCCAACACCGGGAGCATCGTCGGCGGCGCGATGTTCGCGGCCCTGCTGTATCAGGGCCCGCGCTACCTGAAGAACGTCATCGAGGAGATACTCCCCTCGGCGGACGCACCGAGTTCGTTCGGGCCGGCTATCTCGCCGCTCATCTCGCAGGCCGACCCGCTGCCGTTCGTCTTCTACACGCTCGACAGCGTCCGACAGCTCCAGTTGGTCATCATGGGCGTGGTGCTCATCTGGCTCATGCACAACCGGCCCGAGGGCCTCCTCGGCCACCGCAAGGAGACGGCGGCCAGTATCGACCTGACGGCGCGGCGCGGTCGTGCCGTCGCCGCGGACGGAGGTGAAGACGATGAGTGAAGCCACAGACACCGGCGGTGGGCAAGGCGCTCCCGACGAGATGGACGCCGACGCGGAGGCGCTCTCGGCGACGAGCGGTGTCGGGCTCGACCACGAGTACCCGCTCCGGGTCGAGGGGCTGGAGAAGTCGTTCGGCGGCATCACCGCCGTCGACGGCGCGAGCTTCCAGGTCGAGCAGGGGTCGCTGACGGGGCTCATCGGCCCGAACGGTGCCGGCAAGTCGACCACGTTCAACCTCATCACGGGGATGTACACGCCCGACGCGGGGACCGTGACGTTCAACGGCGAGGACATCACCGGAATGGAGCCGTACACCATCGCCAACCGCGGGCTCGTCCGGACGTTCCAGATCGCCCGCGAACTCAAAGACATGACCGTCCTGGAGAACATGATGCTTGCGCCGAAGGGACAGGTCGGCGAGAGCCTCTGGCGGTCTGTCACCCCGGGCGTCCGCGGGAAGGTCGTCGAACAGGAAGAAGAGCTCCTCGAGCGCGCGTGGGAGACGCTCGAGTTCTTCGAAATCGACCACATCGCCGAGGAGTACGCGGGCAACCTCTCGGGCGGGCAGCGGAAGCTGCTCGAGATGGCGCGTGCGCTGCTCACCGACCCGGACATGCTCCTCCTCGACGAGCCGTTCGCCGGCGTCAACCCCTCGCTGGAGAAACGCCTTCTCACCCACATCCACGAGCTACGTGAGGAGGGCTACACCTTCCTGCTCGTCGAACACGACATGGACCTCATCATGAACAACTGCGAGCACGTCATCGTTCTCCACCAGGGCAAGGTCCTCACCGAGGGCACGCCCGCGGACATCAAGTCGAACGAGGAAGTCATCGAGGCCTACCTCGGGGGGAACGTATGAGCCTGCTCGAGGTCGACGACCTCGACGCCGGCTACGGCGACCTCCAGATTCTCACGGACGTGGACATGTTCGTCGAGGACGGCGAGTACGTCACCATCGTCGGGCCCAACGGCGCGGGGAAGTCGACGCTGATGAAGAGTGTCTTCGGACTCACCACCCACATGGGCGGGAGCGTGACGTTCGAAGGCGAGGACATCACGGGGCTCATCCCCGAAGAGATCATCCACGAGGGTGTCGGCTACGTCCCACAGAACGACAACGTCTTCACCTCCCTCTCGGTACAGGAGAACCTCGAGATGGGGGCGTACATCCTCGACGACGTACCCGAGGACGCCCTCGAAGCGGTCTTCGAGCGCTTCCCGATCCTCCGCGAGCGGAGAGAGCAGAAGGCGGGGACGATGAGTGGCGGCCAACAGCAGATGCTCGCGATGGGCCGAGCGCTCATGCTCGAACCCTCCTTGCTCCTCCTCGACGAGCCCTCGGCCGGGCTCGCCCCCGACCTCGTCGACGACATGTTCGACCGCATCGACGCCATCAACGGCGACGGGACGGCCATCCTGATGGTCGAGCAGAACGCGAAGGAGGCACTCCGGCGCTGTGACCGCGGCTACGTCCTCGCCAACGGACAGAACCGCTACGTCGACACCGGCGACGCGCTCTTGAACGACCCGCAGGTCCGACAGGACTTCCTCGGCGGCTGAGGCGGCGCTCGGGCCGGGCGTCCGTTCTATCGGTCGGTCCGGTCGTCGGCCACCGTGACCAACACACCCCGCGAGCGCCGGCTCGGACGAGTCGGAGCCGGGACGATGGTCCGGCGCGGCCGCTCGTCGCGGTGAAAAAATCGAGAAGTGAGTCCGTTCAGTTGCCCGAGAGCGCGCTCTCGATGACCGACGAGTACGAGGACTCGCCGATGTTGAACGCGACCTGCGTCATGACCTCGCCGTCGAAGCTGTCCTCGAACACGCTGGCGAAGCGGTTCGACAGCTGCTGGCCGTAGTCGTTGTTGACGTACAGCGTCGACACCGAGGAGGCGCCGAGGCGCTCCGACATGACCTGCGCCATCACGCGCCCCTGCAGGCGGTCCGAGGGAGCCGTCCGGAAGATGTAGTCGTTGTCCTCGAGGTTCGTCACCGACAGCGCCGTCGACGACGGCGAGCAGCCGACGATCTCGTTCGGGATGGCGACCTGCTGAGACATGGGGACGTTCACACCGGAGGACGCAGTGCCACAGATGAACGGCACACCGGCGCTGGCCAGCGACTGACCGGCCGCGACGCCCGCGCTGGGCGAGGTCTGGGTGTCCTCGACCTGCGCGCTCACCGACAGCCCGGCCGGGTTCGACTCGTTGACGAGCATCCCGGGAATCTGTGCCGCCTGAATCATCGGCTGCCCGGTCGAGGCGAGGTCACCCGTCTCCGGGAGCAAGATTCCGAGCGAGATCTCACGGTCGCTGCCGCCCGGGCCGCTGTCCGCCGCCGGGCCGTTCCCGTCGGGGTTCTGACCGGAGAACGACTGGGTCTCGATGGTCGACGTCGACTGCGAGTCGACACCCTCGAACTCCCAGATGGCGTAGGCCGCGGAGGCCGGGTCGCCGTTCTGGTCGAAGTTCGTCGCCGAGGACGCGCCCTGGTAGTTGATGTCGTCGCCGTTGGCCGCGGCTTCGACGCCCTCGATGAAGTTCTGTGGGCCGACCTCCATCCCGCCGGGGTTGGAGATGCGGCGCATCTGGTCTTTGACGGCCGGACCGCTGTTCTCGCCGGCCGCCGCGTTGGCGAGGATACCGATGGCCGCGGAGTCGAACGACTGGGAGGTGAACACGCCGGGTGCGGAGCCGTACTGCTCCTGGAAGAGGTCGTTGAACGCCTGCTGGTTCGGGCCGCCGGCCGCCGGTGCCGTCCCCGTGACGTTCTCCATCGGGTTCCCGACCTGTGCGGGCAACGCGCCGTCGCGGAGACCGTCCGGGATGAGGATGGACTGGCTGCCGTCGGTCTGACTGTAGTAGTCGCGGAACAGTTGGATACCGGATTCGGGATAGCCGATGACGACGAGACCGTCGGGGCCACCCATCCCCCCGCCGGTGCTGGTCCCTTCGGTTTCGGTCATGTCGCCGCCGGAGTCGCCGCCCCCACTGGACTCGGTGCTGGAGTCACCGGAGCCACCGGAGTCGCCGCCTCCGCCGTTTCCACCGCCACCGATACAGCCAGCGAGACCAGCAACGCCCGCCGCGCCGGCTCCTTTCAGGAACTTACGTCGGTCGATATCACGGACCATGTTCCGTCGAAAGGTACAGCCGCTTATAAATCTACCCTTGTGAATAACATACACATCCAGCTCCGGAGACGGTTCGGTGACTGATTCGCAGCGATATCTTATTTATTAGTTGATGTTTTTGATATCGGGCGCGCCGTCGGTCCGACGGGAACCAACACGTTGAAACAGGCGCTCTCCGTCCCGTCTATCGAATGGCAATCCCGTCGTTTGTCATCGGTATCGCGGGAGGGACTGGCGCCGGGAAGACGACGGTTGCGCGACTCATCACGGAGAACGTCGGCGACTCGGTGGCTCGGATTCCCATCGACAACTACTACGAGGAACTGGACCACCTCGACTTCGAGGAACGGGAACGGCGGAACTACGACCACCCCTCGGCGTTCGAGTGGGAGCTCCTCCGCGAGCAGATGGGTCGACTGCTGGAGGGGCAGTCGGTCGAGATGCCGCAGTACGACTTCGCCGAACACAACCGGAAGCCGGAGCGGACGACGGTCGAGCCGACGGACGTCATCATCATCGAGGGGATTCTCGCCCTGCACGACGACGCGCTCAACGAGATGATGGACCTCCGACTGTACGTCGAGACGGACGCCGACGTCCGTATCCTCCGGCGAATCCAGCGCGACGTCATCGAGCGAGGCCGTGACCTCGAAGGGGTCATCGAGCAGTACCTCTCGACGGTCAAGCCGATGCACGAGCAGTTCATCGAGCCGACGAAGCGGAACGCCGACCTCATCGTCCCCGAAGGCGCGAACAGCGTCGCGGTGAGTCTCCTCGAAGAGAAAGTGCGCGCGGAGGTCACCGGCGACGCGCCCCGAACGTGGGAGCGCAACCCGGTAGAACTCGAACTCGACGCGGAGTACGACGAGCGGGACTAACCCCGCGTGCGGACGAACTCGTCGGCGCCCTCGTAGAACCAGAGGTCGTTCTCACGCATCGCCCGACCGAGCGCCTGGTGGAGTTCGACGAAGTCGGCGAACTCCTCTTTGTCGACCCCTTCGAAGACCTCCCGCAGGGGGACGACCCGCTCGGAGTCGATACGAATCGGGTCGTCGCCGTACTCGGCGACGAACTCGTCGCGAGAGAGCGGGAAGTCCTCGTCCTCGTCGATCTTCTTGGCGATGACGGCGTGGCCGTACTTCCGCCGGCCCTCGCTCCCCTGTTCTCCGTCGGGATCGTGTGGCCAGTCCATACCGCACGGTTGGGTGGACACCTGAAAGCCGTTACGCTGTCGGCCGTTATCGGGACTCTCGAACGACGGCGAGTGACACCGTCGTGTCGGTTCGGATGGCCTCCTGGGTCGCCTCGGCGTCGCGGAGCGTCCGTCGCCAGCGTTCGAGCGCCGCGTCGTCCGCGTCCGTCTCGACGCACAGCGTCACCGACACCGCCGTCACCGGAGGCTGGTACGCCGGACCCCCGTCCGCGTCCGTCGGGACGGTCCCGTCGACGACGATTCTGGTGACGTCGACCCGTCCGGCGACCGACTCGCAGAGCTCGTGGCTCGCCGCGGCGAGATACCCCGTGAAGAGCTCCAGCACCGTCGCCGTGGCCGCCGTCGTCTCAGCCGAACGGGTGAGTTCGAAGTCGAACGCACGCCGTGCCCGAGCCGCACGGTCGCCGTGGTCGGTACCCGAGCACCGGTCTAGCGCGTGGTCGTTCACCGCTTCGACCCGGTGGACGTTCGTTCCGAGTGTCGCACCCGACGGCACGCTCTCCGGCGCCGACGAACGGTCGGTCACGAGCAGCCCGCGGAGATAACTAACATTCTACCATGAAAGATGTGGCCAGTGTCTTGACTCTACTGGGCGGATTCGGGGGAGTCGTCCGTCCCGTCTCCGGTGCCGGACCGGGGCGTGACGAGGAGGTCGACGCCGACGAGGCCGGGGACCATCTCGAACGGGACGTCGTCGCCGACGAGTTGGTCGCGCCACGCGGTGAGACGGTCGGTCGACCCGTCGGTGTGTGCCTCGACTATTGCCCGGACGCGTCTCGGTGTCCGCTCGCGCCCCGCCCGCCAGTGGCCGTCCTCGCCGGGGGATTCGACCGCACCACCGTCAGACTGCGCTCTCCCGTGTTCGACCTCGACGACGACGCGGCTCACGTCGAGCGCGATGTCGAGCGTGGCCGACCGTCGGGCGGCGGCGGCACCGAGGTAGCTCGCCAGGAGTCCGAGCGTCAGGTCGTCGGCGGTGCCGCCCTCGACGACGAAGTCGAACGCACCTCGCCCCGGGCTCGAGGCCCGTTCGTTTCGCGCCTCGATTCGTTTGACGACGCGACGATTCACCACTGCGGCTCCGCCGACGTTCGACGTCTGATTCGGTGTCGTGGGTGGTGTCATTGGATGGCCTCACGGAGCGGACCGTCACTCGCCGGAGCGACGCCGGTCACGCCCCATTATTACAGCCAATATTATTTAAAAATAGAGTATGCGGAGAGTTCAATCGTCACCGTCCGACGACGGTTTAATCCGCAGGGATTCGGACACGACGCCGAGACGCCTCGCCGGACGGTCGGTGTCGGACGTCGGCTCAGTCGAGGAGCCCCAGCCCGGCGATGAGCGGCGCCGTCTGCTTCGGGACGATTCGTCCGGCGTCCCGTCGAGCGGTGAGCAACGGGAGGACGGTGTCGAGGTCCTCGGGCGTCCGGAGCACCGGTTGCATCGGGAGGAAGTCGACGTCGAGGTCGGCCTCGTCGCCGCGGGCAGCGAGCGTCGCCACCTCGGGTGCCTCGAAGGCGTCGGCGAAGTCGATGGGTTCGGTGAACGCCGCGTAGAACACCCGACCGTCGGGGGCGGGCCCGAGGACGACGGGCGTCGTCCGGAGTTTCATCGCCGCCGAGTCGATGGTCGCCCGCGTCAGGAACGGCGCGGTCCCACGGACGACGGCGACGGAGTCCACACCCTCTTCGCGGAGGAGGTGAGTCGCGGTGTTCCCCGCACGGGCGGCGTACGAGGAGCCGACCTGAACCTCGAATCGGACGTCGTCGGGGTCGTCGAGCGCGTCGGCCACGAGGGCGCGGGCCTCGGCTTCCGCATCGACGTCGTCCGTGGCCTGATACTCCTCGGGGAGGTGGTCCTCCGGGCGGTAGTTCACGAGGAGGTCACCGCCGGAGCGGGCGACGGCGACGAACGTGTCTTTCAGCATCGCAGCGTACAGGTCGGCGGCTTCCTCGGCGGTGAGTGGTCCTCCCTCGACGAGGTCCGAGAGCACCAGTCCGGGTCGCGGCGGGTCACAGAGGACGCAGACGACGGTCATGTTCGGGATGAACGGCGGCGTGGTCTTGAACGCGCCGCTTCAGGCACACGACGCACCGGGTCACACTATCGACTCCGCCGTCCCTTCGTCTGGCGGTAGTCGCGCCCGAGGACGTTCTCGACGAGGTGTTCGACGAACGCCTCGGTGTCGGCGTCGGTCTGCACCTCGAGCGCCTTCATCGGCACCAGTTCGAAGCCTCGCCCCCTGATGGTGGTCGCGTGCGCCGTCTCGATGTCGAACTCGTCCGGGGCGCGCGTGGTGTACTCGACGGCGAGCGACGTGAGTGCGCGCTCGCCGACGGGGACGATGATGTGGGGGTTTATCATCCTGATCTCGGCCGTCAGGAACGGGTCACAGTTCGTCACCTCCGCGTCGGTCGCGGGTCGTTCGGGGTGCCGACAGCGTGCGAGGTAGGTGAGAAAGACGTTCTGGAGGTCCGGCTCCGTCGACTCGGGCGGCGACCGCGAGAAGCCTAGCTCGCCGAGCACGCGCTGGAGTCGCTCGCCGGCCGCATCCCCCGTGAAGGGAACGCCCGTCCGGTCGGCCGCCTGTGAGGGTGAGTCGCCGACGAAGAGGAACTCGGCACCCACGTCGCCGTACCCGTGGACGACCTGCGTCCGGGTTTCGGGTAACGCGTCGCAGTTCGTACACGCTTCGTCCATGTTGAACGGGTTCTGGAGACGGTCTTGTTCTGCGTCCACAGTGGATGCAGGAGGTGAACCGGGAAAACCTGCGGGGGTCCTGTCGGTCGTGCCCCGTCTGCGACTGCCCGACTCGCCGCGCCGGAGGTGCGGAGTGAAAGTGAACGTCGAGAGATCACGAACCAGCGCCCACGCGTCGGGTTTGCGTCGCGACTTCGGCGTCGACGACTCGGTGGAAGTAGTCCGTCCCGTCAGCGACCGAGGCCGCCGCGCGCTTTCACTTCGAGGATGAAGCGGACGTTTCGGTAGATCTCCTCGGGCGTGGTCTCCTCGGATTCGTCGTAGAGGTCGCTCACGCGGTAGAGGAGGGCGGCGAGTTGCTGGCTCTCCGAGGACTCCCCGCGGAGGTCGTCGGCGACCGCACGGAGCAGCCGCATCCGCTCGGCGTCCGGTTCGACGCGCTCGTCGTCCGACACGCTCATCGGGAGACGCGGCGGCGGTGGACGGCACCGACGTTGTTGGCGACGTTCTCGGTCATCACCCGGAGGGCGTCGGCCGTCTCGCTCCCCTCTGCGAGGACCATCGGCTGCCCGCTGTCGCCGCCCTCTCGGATGGCCGGGTCGAGCGGGACCGACCCGAGGAAGGGCAGTTCGTTCTCGTCGGCGAAGCCGCGCCCCCCGCCGGCACCGAAGACGTCGTGGAGGGTACCGCAGTCCGGACACCGGAAGCCGGCCATGTTCTCGACGATTCCCAACACGTTGGTGTCGTGCTTGCCGAACATCCGCAGCCCCTTCCGGGCGTCGTCGAGTGCGACTGCCTGCGGGGTGGTGACGATGACCGCACCTGTGAGCGGGAGGGTCTGGAGGATGGTGAGCTGCGTGTCGCCCGTCCCGGGCGGGAGGTCGAGGACCATGTAGTCCAGCGACCCCCACTCGACGTCCTCGACCAGCTGGGTGAGGACTTTGTGGACCATCGGCCCCCGCCAGATGACGGGGTCGTCCTCGCCGACGAGGAAGGCCATGCTCATGAGCTTCATGCCGAACTTCTCGGGCGGGATGATGGTCTCCTGGGCCGTCGCCTGGGGGTGTTCGTCGGCGTCGACCATCCGCGGCACGTTCGGGCCGTAGACGTCGGCGTCGAACAGCCCGACGCGAGCGCCGAGCTTCGAGAGTCCCGCGGCGAGGTTGACCGCGATGGTCGACTTCCCGACACCACCCTTGCCGGAGGCGACGGCGATGATGTTCTTCACGCCGGGGAGCACCTCGTCGCCGGCGTCGCCCGGGAGCTTCGCCGTCAGGTCGGCCTCCAGCCCGGCGTCGGCGAGTGCCTCCCGGACTCGACGGGCGATGGCCGACTCCTGGGGCGAGTACGGCGCCCCGAGCGCCAGTGACACACGCGCGGTGTCACCGTGCAGTTCGACGGCGTTGACGAGCCCGAGCGAGACGATATCGTCACCGAGCGCCGGGTCATCGACCCCTCTCAGTAGCTCGCGTACCTCCGCTTCGTCCATGCCCGCTCATCCGTCTGTGCGGCGAATAAGGGTTTTGAACGGGGGGGGGTGTGGAACCGAACGGTTCGTGACCGCGTGGTCCCCCGCGACGCAGCGACCGCTGACACGGCCTGAGCGGCTCCGGGGGCGACCGACACCCGGACCCGAGTGCTCGCGCGAACGTCGTGCGTTATGTCAAAGATGACATTACGAACGGTCACGTTCTCCGCCAACGAGTAATTGATACTGGTTACGTTCCCCCCGAATCGACCCGGTAAGTTAAGACTCCGCACAGCCACGGTTCGCACATATGCTCGAGGACGACTTCGGCCGGGAGGTGACGGGGGTCCGGGTCTCACTGACGGACCGGTGTAACTTCGACTGCGTGTACTGCCACAACGAGGGGCTGGGTGACACGCGCGGCCCGATGGAGCCCGGCGACAACGAGATGTCGACCGACGACGTCGTGCGCTTCCTCGAAGTCGTCGAGGGGTACGGCGTCCGCAAGGTGAAGTTCACTGGCGGCGAGCCCATGCTCCGGCAGGACCTCGAGGAGATCATCCGGCGCACCCCCGACTCGATGGAGACGTCGCTCACCACGAACGGGACGTTCCTGCCGGGGCGGGCCGAGGCGCTGAAGGAGGCCGGTCTCTCGCGGGTGAACGTCTCACAGGACGCGCTCGACCCCGAGGCGTTCGCCGAAATCACGAAGTCCGGGGCGTACGACAAGGTGATGGAGGGCGTCCAGGCCGCCGTCGACGCCGGCCTCACCCCCGTCAAGCTGAACATGGTCGTCTTCGAGCACACCGCGGGCTACGTCGAGGAGATGGTCGACCACGTCGCGGCGAACGAGGGGCTCCAGCTCCAGCTCATCGAGTATATGCCGGAACTCACGGGCAAGCCCGAGTGGAACATCGACATCCAGCGGGTCCACGACTGGCTCGCCGACCTCGCCGACCGCGTCGAGCGGCGGTCGATGCACGGCCGCAGACGCTACTTCGTCGGCGAGGGGATGGTCGAAATCGTCGACCCCGTGGAGAACGAGTCGTTCTGCGCGAACTGCCACCGCGTGCGCGTCACGCACGAAGGCTATCTCAAGGGGTGTCTCAACCGCAACGACGACCTCCGCCCGATGGGTGAGATGACGCGTGCGGAGATCCGCGAGGCGTTCGAGGCGACGGTCGCGAACCGCGTGCCGTACTACGGTGAGTACCTCGTCAAGGACGACGACGGCGAGTGGGTGGTCAACGACGAGTACCTCGGCGTCGACCTCGACCCCGACCCGGTCGCCGCCGACGACTGAGCCCGCGTCGCAGCCACGACCCGCCGACTCGAGCCGTGGTCGGACGACCGTGTCGGCCATCGACACGCCGGCACTCCTTTCGTGACGTTTAAGTACGCGCTGCCAGTTGTATCGACTGCAAACACTGTAGGGGCGTCGGGTCCCGAGTCCGCGGATGGGCGACAGTGAATCAGAACGCGGGTTGCGGTAGCCAAGCCTGGCCCAAGGCGCAGGGTTGCTAACTCTGTGGCGTCAAGCCTCCGGGGTTCGAATCCCCGCCGCAACGCTCACCAAATTAGTCATGAGTGCAGAAGAACCACAGGACGACTCTGCCGAAGACGACGACCTTCGGTACTTCGTCAGAATCGGTCAGACTGACCTCGACGGGACGAAGAGCGTCGAGCGAAGCCTGGCGGACATGGACGGTATCGGGAAGCGTACAGCGCGAATCGTCGCTGACGCGGCCGAGGTCGACCGGATGGCGACCTTCGGGCGTCTCGACGAGGAGGACATCGAAGCCGTGGTGGAGGTCGTCGAGAACCTCCACGACCACATCCCGTCGTGGATGGCGAACCGCCAGCGCGACTTCTTCACGGGGGAGACGAACCACATCGTCGGTTCCGACCTCGGACAGAAGCGCACCCACGACATCAACCGGATGAAGATGATCAACTGCTACAAGGGCGTTCGCCACAAGCGTGGTCAGAAGGTCCGCGGGCAGCGAACGAAGTCCACGGGTCGCAGCGAGGGCACCATCGGTGTCAACGTCGAGGCGATCAAAGAGGACATGGCCGAAGACGCGGGTGACGACGAATGACCACCGGGAAGAACACCAAGTTCTACGAGACGCCGAACCACCCGTTCCAGGGCGAGCGCATCGCCGCGGAAGGCGGGCTCCTCGGCGATTACGGCCTGAAGAACAAAGAAGAGCTCTGGAAGGCGCAGTCACAGCTTCGTGACATCCGTCGCGAGGCGCGGCGTCTCCTCGGCGAGGCGCAGGGTGACGTCGAAGACGCCGAGGCCGCCGGCGCGACGTTCCTGAACCGGCTCCGCCGTCTCGGTATTCTCTCCGAAGAGGACGACATCTCCCAGGTGCTCGGGCTGGACGTCACCGACCTGCTCGAACGCCGCCTGCAGACGGTCGTCTACCGCAAGGGGCTGGCGAACACGCCGAACCAGGCGCGTCAGTTCGTCACTCACGGCCACATCACGGTCGACGGCGCTCGCGTCACGGTGCCGTCACGGAAGGTCGAGGTGGACGAGGCTGACCTCGTCTCCTTCGACGCGAACAGCCCGCTCGACGACGACCTCCACCCCGCGCGGGCGGAGGAACAGGAGTAACACAATGAGTGAAGGAGAGAAAGACCGGTGGGGTATCGCCCACATCCACGCGTCGTTCAACAACACGTTGATGACCGTCACCGACCAGACCGGCGCCGAGACCGTCGCGAAATCCTCGGGCGGGTCGGTTGTGAAGCAGAACCGCGACGAGGCGTCACCGTACGCCGCGATGCAGATGGCCGACGCCATCGCCGAGGAAGTGAAGGCGGCGGGCATCACGAAACTGCACGTCCGCATCCGCGGCCCCGGCGGGAACATGACGAAGTCACCCGGACCCGGTGCGCAGGCGGCCATCCGCGCGCTCGCCCGTGCCGGTATCGAAATCGGTCGTATCGAGGACGTCACGCCGCTGCCGCACGACGGCACCCGAGCGCCCAAGAACCGACGATTCTAAGATGACAGAACAGTTCGAAGTCGAGTTCATCGAACGCACCGAGCGAAAGGCGCGCTTCGTCGCGCGCGGGCTGACGCCGGCGTTCGCCAACGGCATCCGCCGGGCGATGATCGCCGACGTCCCGACGTTCTCCATCGACGACGTGCGGTTCGTGGAGAACTCCTCGGTGATGTTCGACGAGATGATCGGGCTCCGGCTCGGGCTCGTCCCGCTGACGACGCCCCTCGACGACTTCGAGGTCGGCGACGTCGTCACGCTGGCGCTCGACGTCGAGGGGCCGGCGACGGCGTACTCCGGCGACATCGAGTCGTCTGACGCGCTCGTCCAGCCGGCCGACGCGAACGTCCCCATCATCGAACTCAAGGAGGGACAGCGGCTCGAACTCGAGGCCGACGCCGTCTTGGAGACGGGCAAGCGTCACGCCAAACAGCAGGGCGGCGTGGCCGTCGGCTACCGACACCTCCAGCAGATCGAAGTGGTCGGTGACGATCCCGACGCCGAGTTCGACGAGCAGGAGCCGAACATCCTGCGCGGCGTCATCGAAGCGGACGGTGAACTCGTCCCCACGGAGGAGTTCGACAACGACCTCACGAACCGTTACCCCGGCAAGGAGGTCGCGGTCCACGACGTCCCCGGCGCGTTCGTCTTCCACGTGGAGACGGACGGGTCGTTCACCGTCGACGAACTGGTGACCCGCGCCGTCGACTCCATCGAAGCGCGTGCGGCCGAACTCGAAGAGAAAGTCGCGATTTAACCGAACAACAACGAACCGATGCGCCCCCGAAACCACCATCCCACGACGGCTCGCTCGCCCGCCTGGCCAGCAGAGCGGCCGCCCTCGCCAACTGTGAGGGTCGGGACGACAATCGAAAGCGGTTTCAAGGGGCACGCAGTAGCGGAGTATGCACGCAGGGATAGCCAAGTCTGGCCAACGGCGCAGCGTTCAGGGCGCTGTCCCATAGGGGTCCGCAGGTTCAAATCCTGCTCCCTGCATCCTCCGATTTCTCCTCACTGGACTACAGAACATGAGTAAGACGAACCCGAGACTCGCAAGTCTCATCGCCGAGCTGAAGGCGGCCTCGCGCGACTCCGGCGCCAACGTCTGGGCCGACGTCGCAGACCGCTTAGAGAAGCCACGGCGCACCCACGCAGAGGTCAACCTCGGACGCATCGAACGGTACGCCCGCGAGGACGAGACCGTCGTCGTCCCCGGCAAGGTGCTGGGCAGTGGTGTGCTGCAGAAGAACGTCACCGTCGCCGCCGTCGACTTCTCGTCGACCGCTCGCACGAAGATCGAGCAGGTCGGCGACGCCGTGACGCTGGAACAGTTAGCCGAACAGAACCCCGACGGCTCCAACGTACGGGTGATTCGATGAGCATGGCAGAGTTCGACGCGGACGTCGTCGTCGACGCCCGCGACTGTATCCTCGGTCGTGTCGCCAGCGAGGTCGCACAGAAGGCACTCGCCGGCGAGTCGGTCGCCATCGTCAACGCCGAGCACGCGGTCATCACGGGTTCCGAAGAGGACGTGATGAGCGTCTACCGCAAGCGCGTCGACGTCGGCTCCGACCGCGGACCGTACTACCCGAAGCGTCCCGACCGTCTCTTCAAGCGTGCCGTCCGCGGCATGCTCCCGTACAAGAAGCCGAAGGGCCGCGACGCGCTCGAACGCGTCCGCGTCTACGTCGGTAACCCGTACGACGAGGACGGCGAAGTCCTCGAAGGGACGTCGCTGGACCGCCTGTCGAACATCAAGTTCATCTCGCTCGGCGAAGTGAGCGAGAAGCTGGGGGCTAACGTCACATGGTAACCAACACGTCTGGCAAGAAGAAGACGGCCGTCGCCCGTGCCACCGTGCGCGATGGCGAAGGTCGCGTGCGCATCAACTCCCAACCGGTCGAACTGGTCGAGCCGGAGATGGCCCGCCTGAAGATGCTGGAGCCGTTCCGCATCGCCGGCGAGGACCTCCGCTCGCAGGTCGACCTCGACATCGACGTCTCCGGTGGGGGCGTGAGCGGGCAGGCCGACGCCGTCCGCACCGCCATCGCGCGCGGTATCGTCCAGCACCTCAACGACGCCGAACTCCGCGACGCGTTCATGGAGTTCGACCGTTCGCTGCTGGTGAACGACGTCCGTCAGTCCGAGCCCAAGAAGTGGGGCGGACCGGGCGCACGTGCACGCTACCAGAAGTCCTACCGCTAGGTGACCGAACCATGATGATTCCCGTCCGGTGTTTCACGTGCGGCAACGTCGTGGGTGAACACTGGGACGACTTCAAGACGCGAACGCAGGCCGGGGAAGACCCCGCCGAGGTCCTCGACGACCTCGGGGTCACGCGCCACTGCTGCCGTCGCATGATCGTCTCGCACAAGGACCTCGTCGACGTGGTGGCACCCTACCAATGACACGACAGCGTTACAACCGCTACGAGAAGGCCCGCATCCTGGGCGCACGAGCGCTGCAGGTGTCGTACGGCGCACCGGTGCTCATCGAAAGCGAGCAGTCCGAGCCCATCCTCATCGCCGCTGAGGAGTACGACGCGGGTGTGCTGCCCTTCACGGTCAGACGGGAGGGGAACTAACATGTCGCTGCCCGTCGCAGGTGGAGGTGACGCATGACGCTCATCAGCTCCGTCTCGCTCCGCCGTGTGCTCGACTCGCGTGGGAACCCGACCGTCGAGGCCGACGTCCTCACCGAGTCCGGTGGGTTCGGCCGTGCCGCCGCACCGTCGGGTGCGAGTACCGGCGAGTACGAGGCCATCGAACTCCCCCCGTCGGAGGCCATCGCCGCCGCTCGCCGGCTGGCGATTCCGCGCCTCGAAGGGGAAGTGTACGCCGGCGACCAGCGCGCCATCGACACGGCGCTTCGGGGCGCCGACGGTACGGAGAACTTCTCGGAGATCGGTGCCAACGCCGCCGTCGCCATCTCGATGGCGGCCGCGAAGGCCGGCGCGGACACGCTCGGCCTCCCGCTGTACCAGCATCTCGGGGGGGCGTTCCGCGGCGACAACTTCCCCATCCCCCTCGGTAACGTCATCGGGGGCGGAGAGCACGCCAAGGAGGCGACCCACATCCAGGAGTTCCTCGCCGCACCGGTCGGTGCACCCTCCGTCGCGGAGGCCGTCTTCGCGAACGCGAAGGTCCACGGTCGCGCCTCTGAACTCCTCGACGAGCGGGGCATCCCCGCCGCGAAGGGTGACGAGGGTGCCTGGGCACCGCCAATCTCGGACGCGGAGGCGTTCGAGGTCATGGAGGAGGCCGTCGGCGACGTCGCCGACGACCTCGGTTTCGAGATCAAGTTCGGTCTCGACGTCGCCGCGTCGGAGCTCCACTCGGACGAGACAGGTGGCTACGACTTCGGTGACGAGGTCAAGTCGACCGCGGAGATGATCACGTACATCGCCGAGATGGTCGACGAGTACGACCTCGCCTACGTCGAAGACCCCCTCGACGAGAACGACTACGAGGGCTTCGCCGAGCTGACCGACGAGGTGGGCGACCGGACGCTCATCTGTGGCGACGACCTGTTCGTGACGAACACGTCGCGCCTGCAGGACGGCATCGACGCCGGGGCTGGAAACTCCATCCTCATCAAGCCGAACCAGATTGGTTCGCTGACGGACGCCTTCGACGCCATCGAACTCGCCACCGAGCACGGGTACGACTCGGTCATCTCCCACCGCTCGGGTGAGACCGAAGACACCACCATCGCACACCTCGCTGTCGCCACCGACGCGCCGTTCATCAAGACCGGCACGGTGCAGGGCGAGCGAACCGCCAAACTGAACGAACTCATCAGAATCGCAGACGACGCAGTATGAGCGACAATGAAAACGACGTGGTCGAGGTCGTCGACGAGGAGGAGGCCGAGGAGGTCGCCACCGACGTCGAGGCCGAGGCCGAAGAAGAAGCCGAACAAGCCGCCGAGGCCGCCGAGGTCGAGGCCGAAGAGACAGACGCGGCCGACGAGGCCGCCGCCGAGGAGGAGGCCGAAGCAGAGGCCGTCTTCGACGAGGACGTCATGCCGGACGAGGAGGCCGACCTCCTCATCCCGGTCGAGGACTACCTCTCTGCGGGTGTCCACATCGGGACCCAGCAGAAGACGAAGGACATGGAGCGGTTCATCCACCGCGTCCGCGACGACGGTCTCTACGTGCTCGACGTCTCACAGACCGACCAGCGCATCCGCACGGCCGCGGACTTCCTCGCGAACTACGCGCCCGAGCAGATTCTCGTCACCTCCTCGCGCCAGTACGGTCGGTTCCCGGCGGAGAAGTTCGCCGACGCCGTCGGTGCGCGCGCCCGGACCGGGCGCTTCATCCCGGGGACGCTGACGAACCCCGACTACGCCGGCTACATCGAGCCGGACGTCGTCGTGGTGACCGACCCCATCGGTGACGCCCAGGCCGTCAAAGAGGCTATCACCGTCGGTATCCCGGTCATCGCGATGTGCGACTCGAACAACCAGACGTCGAACGTCGACCTCGTCGTCCCGACGAACAACAAGGGTCGACGCGCCCTGTCGGTCGTCTACTGGCTCTTGGCCAACGAGACGCTCGACCGCCGCGGCACCGACCAGGTGTACGCCCTCGACGAGTTCGAGGAAGTCTAGAGTTCTTTCGGAGTCACGTTTCGGGCCCACCGTTCCACGAGCGAGTCGAGAGCGGCGGCACTCGTCGACGCCGCCGACGCCGGTCGGCGTGTCCGCCGCACCGTCCCCCACCGTACGTGGAACGGGGTCACCCGACGACGCCGACCCTCCCCCGAAGGAGGTCGTGGTCGAACCACGCGAGAGACCGGTCACCCCAGGCGACGGGAGGCGTGAGTTCGTACGCCGTCCGCGCCGCCGCGAGGTCGTCGGTTCCGACGAGGACGGCGATCGGACGCTCGCCGACACGGTCGAGTCGGGCGTCATCACCGCGGACCAGTGCGACGGGGAACCCCGGAAGCACGAACGCGTCGTCGCCGCCGTCGACGGCGTCGGTCTCGACCGGCGTCGTGGCTGGCGTCCGGTACCGTCGGTCGAGTCGGGCCGCCGCCGTCTCGACGTCTCGGACGCCGACGACGACGGTGTCGACGCCGGAGAGAGCGGTGACGCCGTCCGTCTCCGTGACGCGCCACTCCCGTGGGGTCCTGTCGCCGATGACGAACGGGTAGAACCATCGGTCGTCGCCACCCTGGAAGAACTGGTCCCACTCCACGCGGCGACCGTCGGGTCTGTCGCGGCCGCCGTGGAGCGGTCCCTCGATAGCGAGACCGCAGTCGATAGCTCGTTTCGCCGCGGCGACGACGTCGTCGCTCCGAAGACACCACGCCGCCGGCCCCGCGCGGGCGGCGAGCGCCTCGGGCCAGAACCCCGCAGCGCCGGGGTCGGTCCCCGCCGTCGGCGCGATGTACTCGAGATACGACCCGTCCGGGAGGCCGGTCAGCGCCATCTGTGTCGTGCCGTCGGCGTGTGTGCCGCCGTGGTCGAACGGCAGGCCGACGCGGTCGAGCGCGTCACAGACCGGGGCGAGAGCGTCCCATCCGAACGCGACGTGGTCGATTCGCATGGGATGAACAGGGCAGCGAGCGTGATGAGCGTTCGGTCGGTGGGGGGACGGCCGGCTGTCCGGTGCCCGGTGTCCGGTGTTCTGTCCCGGTGGTCCGAAGGGTTTTGTCGCTTCCTCACCCACAGTGGAGTATGAATCTGTACCGGAGCGTCCGGGCGGTTGCCGAATCCACCGGCGACGGCTCCGGAGCGATCGACTGGGACGCCGTCGCCGAGGCGGCCCAGGCCTCTGTCGAACCGGGTTCGCTCGACCTGTCGTCGGCGGAGCGTGAGGGGTACGCCGCCGACGTGCGGGACGCCCGCCGACGCCTCCGCTCGGTCGGCGACGTCGAATTCGACGTCCCGCCGACCATCGAGATCCAGAACCGCCACCACTGGGTCGACGCCAACATCCGGACGTTCGAGCGAGTGATGCACCCCATCGAGGAGCACGGGACGACCGTTCTCCCGGGAGTAACCCGCGTCGTCAACACCGGGACGATGGCGTTCGTCCTCTCGTTTCTCGCGAAGCACGTCCTCGGCCAGTACGACCCGCTACTACTCGCCGACGGCGACGACGACCACGGGCTGTACTTCGTTCACCCGAACATCGTCCGGGTCGCCGAACTCCTGGACGTCGAGTACCCTCGATTCCGCCGGTGGATCGCCTTCCACGAGGTGGCCCACGCCGCGGAGTTCGGCGCGGCCCCGTGGCTTTCGGACCACCTCGAGAGTCGGATGGAGCGCGGCCTCGACGCGCTCGCTGCAGGCGACCTCGACAGGGAGGCGTTCGCGGACCTCGACGTGGCGATGACCGCCGTCGAGGGCTACGCCGAACTGCTGATGGACCGGGCGTTCGACGACGAGTACGCCGACCTTCGCGAGAAACTCGACGCCCGCAGACAGGGTGGCGGTCCGCTTGCCCGTGTGGTCCGTCGGCTGCTCGGTCTCGGTCTCAAACGACGGCAGTACGAGCGCGGTGCCCGGTTCTTCCGTGCGGTGGCCGACGCCCGCGGCGTCGCCGCTGCCAGCCGGGTCTGGGACCGCCCGGAGAACCTCCCGACTAGCGCCGAACTCGACGACCCCTCGCGGTGGCTCCGCCGCGTCGACCCCTGAAGGGTTCCGGACGCCCTCTCGCGTTCACTCCGCTGTTCTCTGTTCTCCCGTCCTCTGTTCTCTCGTTATCTCTTCAGCGGCGCGGTCGACGCTGGTTCGTCTCCCGTCGGAACTGCGCCGACCAGCGTCGGAGCCACAGGAGCAGTACCCCACCGAGGACGAGCGCCCCGCCGATGGCGAGTCCGACCTGGAGCGGCGCCGCCCCGGCCTGTGCCGCGACGAGACCACCGGAGACGCCGACGAGGACGACGAATCCGACCTGAAGGCGGGTGTACGCGACCTGTCGCTCGTCGTCGGTGATGCTCGGTCCGACCATTATTCGGCGTCCTGTTGGGGGCGGTGCGGTGCCGAGACGTGCATGGTGGCGAACACCCACTCGCGGGCGTCACCGTCGCCACGGGGTTCGAGCACGCCACTCCATCGGGTCTCGAACGCGTGGGACGTCTCGCGACCCGTCTCGCGCCACGAGAGGTCCACCACGTCGGTGAACCACACGCACGCGTCGTCGGTCGGCGGTTCGTGCGTCCGGAGGTCGTGACTGTCGACGGTCCACGCCGCCGTCGTCCGCGTCTGCTCGCGGAGGGATTCGGCGACGTCGTCGAAGCCGACGACCCGCGAGAACACCCCCACTTTGACGACGTCCGGCCGCTCCGCGAAGTACGGTGCCAGCGGCTCTCCGCGACGGAGGGCCTCGTAGTAGTCGAGGACGGTCTCCCGAGCGCTCATACGCGGTGGCAAGGGGCGAGAGGATTTGAATCCGCGGGACACGACAGTCACGCGAAGCCGCGGCCGATGTCGTCGTCGTCGATGAGGTCTTCGAGTTCGGCTTCGAGTAGTTCCTCGCTCTCTTCGAACGTCGACGACAGGTCGTCGAGGCGGTCGGGACGGCCGGTGAACTCGTACTCCATCGGACCGAACGCCGGGCTCTCGATGGCCTCCATGAGGTCCTCGAAGAAGTCCTCGGGCGAGGTGGGCGCCTCGCTGTGGACGCGGAGCGTCTCGCGCAGTCGGGTTCCCATCGTCTCCGCGTGGTCTTCGTCTTCGGGCGCGCGCTGGACGGCGAACCGTCCGTGGTCGTCGCCGGCGGGAAGCAGCGGGTCGATGTCGCCGTCGACCTTCCGGGCCACCTGTGCCCCCACGCCCTTCAGCTCGTAGGGGTTCTTCGCGTACGTTTTGAGGTGGTAGACGCCCCGTGCGGGGTGTCCGAAGTAGAGGTCTTCACCGACGCCGTCGCGGCGCTGCCCGGCGACGGCACGCCACCCCGCCGGTTCGGTCGACTCCGCCGACACCTCGGCGAGGATATCTTTCCAGTCGCGGACGCGCATGAGAGGAGGTAACGGTAGCACACACCTTAGCGTATCGGTCACGACGCCGACGTGGACATCAGTCTCGAGAACGGCGCAGGGAGATTCATATCGGTCGGTGCAAAGCAGTTCGGTATGCCAGACATCTCGGTCACCGACGACCAACGCGAGCGGCTCCGCCGGGTCCAAGAGCGACTCGCCGCGGACGTCGTCTACGGACACGTCAGGCCGCGCGACGCAATCGAGTTCCTACTCGACAGCGTCGAGGAGGCAACAGCGGCCGACGCGGACGGGGCGGCGTCGACAGCGACACTGGAGACGGCAGCGGCGGACACGAACGCGAACGCGAGCGCCGAGTTCGAGGTCCGCAACGGCAGGCCGGCCGCGAGCCACCGAGCGGCCACCGATGAGGATGCGGCGGCGGGCGACGCCCCCGAGAACGAAGCTGATGCGCGGGCCGCTGACGGAGCCGAGGGGTCCGACGGACCGGACGAGGGAGCCGACAAGGGGAGTGACGACGCGGGAGCGGCAGGCGACGACGCGCGACTGAACTCGGTGATGAGTCTGCTCGACGACCACGGCGAGGTGTGGCGCGAAGCCGACGGTGGCGAGGCGAAGTACGAGGTCGACCTCCCCGACGGCGGCACCGAGCGTGCGCGGACGAAAGACGACGTCCGAGCGGTCCTGTTCGAACACTATCGGTGAGGTGAGCGACGACCGCTGGGGAGTCGGCGTCCCGGGTCAGCGTCGGACGAGGGACAGGCCGAGTCCCGTGGCGACGACGGCGATGCCCGCGAGGACGACGAACAGTTCGGCGGGCGCGGCGTAGGTGAGGACGACCCCGGCGACGGTGCCGCCGAGCGCGCCGACGCCGAAGACGCCGAAGTAGGTGTAGCCGTACGAGAGCCCCCGGGCGTCCGCGGGGCTGTACTCGGCGACGGTCGCCTGGTAGAACGGCTGGACGAAGAAGAGGAAGAAGCCGATGACGGCTCCGAGGACGACGAGCGGAGCCACCCCCGTGTCTGCGACGGGGAGGAACACGAGCGCGAGAAGGGCCAACATGCCGAAGCCACCGACGATGCCTTTCTCGACGTCGATTCGGTCCGAGAGCTTCCCCCCGGCGTACTGGCCGAAGACGCCGACGACGAGCAGTCCCGCGTAGAAGTACCGCTCGGGGCGGACGAGCTGGGAGCCGCCGCCGATGGCCCGGGCGAGTTCGGCCGGGAGCACCGCCGAGAGTGGGAACGGCTCGAAGCCGGGGACCGAGCTCAAGACACCGGGGAGGAACGTCAGAAAGCCCCGGTAGTACAGCCCCGAACAGAGCGCGACGACGAACACGAGGACGAACCCGCCGGTGAAGAGCCGCAGCGATTCGGTGCGGAAGTCGGCGAGCGAGTCGACGCCCGAAGTGGCTTTCGAGCCACCGTCGGTGGACGCGTCCTCGCCGCCGTCCGTGCTCGGCGTGACCGCCGCCGTCTCGTCGAACTCCGCGCGCGAGGCGTACAGTCCCGCCACGAGCGCGGGGACGGCCAAAAGCGCCGCGACGAGCGTCCAGTCCAAGAACAAGAGGAGGAGCGTCGTCACGAGCGGACCGCCACCCTGCCCGATGTTTCCGGCGATACCGTGGTACGCAAAGCCCGTGCCGCGCTCTTCGACGCCCTTCGAGAGCAGCGCGAGCCCGGCGGGGTGGTAGACCGACGCCGCGATTCCCCACACCAACAGCGCGAGCGTCACGGCGACGAGGCCCGGAGCCACCGCGAGTAAGAGGAACGACGCGGCCATGCCGAAGAGGCAGGCGCGGATGAGGCGCCGCGAACCGACCCGGTCGACGAGGACGCCGCTGGGGAGTGCACCCGCGCCGAACAGCCCGTAGCCGGCAGTGACGACGACCCCGAGCGTCGCCGTCGTGACGCCGACCTGCGTGAAGCCGAGGTCGACCGCCGAGAATTCGACGAGCCAGATGGAGACGAAGATCGGAATCGACAGTTCGTAGGTGTGGACCATCCCGTGTGCGAGACTCACCAGTGCGACGATGGAGCGGTCGTTCCGATTCACATCTGAGTGCAGAGTCCCGGGTGATTTACCCCTTCGGGTCGGCGCAGCTCGTATCAGAAAAGGACCCCCTCAACCGAAGAGACGTCCCCGGAACCATCGTCTCACGGCTCTCAGAGGGGTCCTGCGTCCAGTATCGACTCATAAGTTATGAGTAGCATCTTTGGTGTATACGAAGTGCTTACTGGTTGGCCATGGCAAAGAATTATATTGGGTGCGGACATAGTATGTATTGTATTATGACTGGATATTACGACTACGTGCTCGGTCTCATTCCGCTGACCCTCCTCGGACTCACGGCCATCCTGTTCGTCGCCGGCTTTGGACTGACGACGGCGGTCCCGGTGGGCGCGGGCGTGTCAGGCCTCATCGTGGGTCACGCACTGTTCATCAACGGCCCCGTCGCTCCGACGGACACCGTCCAGCAGCCAGTGACCGCGGAACACGCAGAGCCTTCCCCGACCCCGATTCCCGAACAGGCCTGAGACGGTATCCGGCGTTCGTGGTTTGCTTCTCTCCGTCTGTTCTCGCGTCTCTCTTCGTTGCCTCTCTCCCGACTTCACGACCTCCCGACCGACGGAGACGTGCGCGTCCGCATCCCCCACGGTTTTGCCCTTCGACCACCTCTCGGCGGGTATGACCGAGACGCTGTTCCTCTCGAGCGACGACGTGGCCGGACTCGTGTCGCCCGCGGAGTACGTCGACGTGGTCCGCGAGGGGTACCGTCAGCGGGGTCGGGGCGCACCCGCGGAGCCTCGGACGAAGTTCTTGCCCGACGACCCGCCGGGGATGCTCACGACGTACGGCGCCGTGCTCCCCGAGACGGGCGCGATGGGCGGCTACATGTACAGCGCGGGCTTCGGGGCGCGCGACGCCTGGTTCGTCACGCCGCTGTTCGATTCGGAGTCCGGCGAACTCCTCGCCGTCATCGACGGTGCCCACATGAACCCGTACAAGACGGGCGCGGCGGGGGCTGTCGGCGCGGACGCGCTGGCTCGTGAGGACGCGACCTCCGTCGCGCTCATCGGGAGCGGCGCGCAGGCACGCGGTCAGCTCCGCACGCTCGCGACCGTCCGTGACCTCGACACCGCGTGGGTCTACTCGCCCACGAAGGAGAACCGCGAGTCGTTCGCGGGCGAGATGGACCGCGAACTCGACGCGAGCGTCGCCGCCGTCGCCTCCGCCTCGGCGGCAATCGAGAACGCCGATATCGTCGTCACGGCGACCACGGCCCGGGAGCCGGTGTTCGACGGCGACCGGCTCGAACCGGGGACCCACGTCACCGCGATGGGACAGTACCACCCCGAGAAGCGGGAACTCGATGCGACGACCATCGAGCGGGCGACCTACGTGCCCGACCTTCGCAAGCGGGCCACGACGGATGCGGGCTCGTTCCTCCTCGCGATGGAGGAGGGGGTCGTCGACGAGTCACACATCCACGCCGAACTGGGAGAGGTCGTCGCCGGGGTCGCCGAGGGGCGTACCACCGAGGACGAAATCACCGTCTTCGACTCCGGTGGAACCGGCATCGAGACCGTCGCCGCGGCGTACCTGCTGTACGAACGAGCCACCGAGAACGGACTCGGCACGACGGTCGACTTCTCGCCCGCGAGCGAGGCGTTCTGACGCCGCCGACACCGACTCCGACTTGCTACCACCACCGCCGAGACCGAGCACCACGGCCGCGGCGACGGAGCCGGCGTGCTGTTGTCCGGGTCGACGAGACGGACGAGTCGACGGACTGGTCCGCTCTGCGTCCGACCAGTACGCGGCCGACCCGTGTCGCCGTGGTTCGGTCACGCCCACGCCGGTTGAGCCTTCGCGAGGCGTTCGAACCGCGAGAGGAACCACGGGAACGGGAGGAGCACGAGCACCGACAGGACGGCCGGGACGCCGATACCGGGCCACGGTGACCCGGTCGCCAACTGGACCGCGACGCCCACGTAGGTCGCCACGCCGACGACGACGCCGTAGTACGCCGCGCGAACGGGGAGCGTCGCGAGGTGGCCGGGCTTCGGCCACCAGCCGACGTCGACGTACCGGCCACGGAGGATTCCAACGGCGAGCGAGGCGACGGAGAGTGTCGTCATCGCGGAGAGAGAAACCTCTGCGGGGTGTGCCGCGACGAGGAGGAGCCACAGCACGGGAATGACCAGCACGTTCACCTCCATCGCGGCGAAGAACGTGTAGTCGAGGAAGCGGTCGAGCCGCTGTATCCACGTCCGGTTCGAGCCCTCAGCCACAGTGGTAGTCAGGGGTCGAGCGAGTAAACGATTACTGCCGGCGGCCCCCGAGGAACAGTCGGCGACGGTTACTGCAGGCGGTACCGCAACAGCGCTGCGATGCCGCCGAGGTTCTTCAGCTGCTGGCCGGGGGCGAACTCCCCCGAGAAGACGGTCACGTCGCCCCCTTTCTGCTCGACCGTCTCGATGACGTCGTTCACGTCGACGTCCCAGTCGCCCGTCCCCTGGCGCTCGTCTCTGAGTCGCGAGTCGAGGACGAGCAGGTGCTCGACGGCCCCGAACTCGGCGGCTTCGGCCGTCTCGTCGATACCGTAGGCGACCTTGGCTCCCTGAGCCATCCCGTCCATCAGGTCGTCGATGAGCCGGGACTCCTCGGCGATGCGCGTCTGCTCTTGGACGTCGTCGACCGCGCCGCGTTTGAGCACCTCGTGGACGCCGCGGTCGCCGACACCCGAGGTGTCGACAGTCTTGATTATCTTCTCGGCCGCCTCGGCGTACTCCTCGTTCAGGTGGTCGCGGGCGTCGTTCTTGGTGAACCCCGGCCCGGCGAGGATGACCGCGTCGACGTCGAGGTGCGACAGCGCCTTTCCCACCTCGTCGAACAGCTCCGACCGGGGGCGGGCGTAGTCACCCTTCCCGGTCGGTCGGGTGAACGAGGCGTACTCTTCGGTCCCGTACTGGGCGACGGTGTGGATGTACGCCTCGCCCTCTTCGACGGTGACGATGGCGACGTCGGGGTTCTCGGTCGCCTGTTCGGCCTCCTCCAGGCGCTCTGTCTGGTCGGGCTTGAACTGTTTCTCCACGGTGAGCTCGGAGCGCTCCTCGACGTTCAGCGTGTGGTGGTGCCCGAGCTGGTCCTCGCGGGAGCAGCCGACGATCTCGCCGCCGACCCGGAGACGGTTAGCGAAGCGAGCGAACTCCACGTCGTCGACCTCGATGGTGACGTGGAGGTGTTCGCGCTCGCCGCCCGTGTCGCGCATCTGTTCGTCGTTACGCTGGATGCGCCGGGTGGTGTCGCCCTCGACGAGGTCGCCCGGTTCGAGCACGTACGAGAGGTGCCAGAGGTCGTCGACGTTCTCGGGGACGAGTGTCATCCGCTCGCGCCCCTCCTCGCCGCGGCCGCGGCTGACGATTCGCATATCCGTTCTCGGAGATGCGGCGTTACGTGTCTTGTTATTCGTTCCGTCTGTGCGGTCTCACGGCTCGGTCCACCGCTTCTTCGCGAGGCCCGCCGCGAACCCCCGCCCCACGAGGTAGTAGAACACCACCTGGACGTAGAAGAGGACGAAGACGCCGACGACGACGGCCGAGAGCGCGGCACCGACGAGGACACCGACGATGCCGACGACGAGTGCGAGCACCCACGCGACGGCGTAGTCGCTCGTGAACGCCCCCGAGACGATGGTCCGTAGCGCGAACGCTGCGCCGAGCCGCCCCTCGATGGCGAAGTTCGCGAGCGCCGCCGGGACGAGGTAGGTGAGGAGGAGGGTCACCACGGCGACGACGGCGACGAGCAGGACGACGATTACGAGGCCACTCGCAGATCCCGGTGGCGGCGGTGGCGTCGTCGCCGGCTCCATCGGGACCGGGTCACTGGGGACGGCGACGAGGAGGCTACCGAAGAGGAGGACGAACGGGACGAGAGCGAACAGCCCGTAGACGAGGTTCACGACGAACACCTTCACGCCGTCGACGAGGAGCGTCCCCCACTGGGTGAACGACGGCGGCGTACGCTCCCCGCGGGCGGCGGCGTTCAGCACCCGGACGAGGTAGCCCTGGAGGACGAACGCG
This sequence comes from Salinigranum halophilum, assembly GCF_007004735.1. Lineage (NCBI taxonomy): Archaea > Methanobacteriati > Methanobacteriota > Halobacteria > Halobacteriales > Haloferacaceae > Salinigranum > Salinigranum halophilum. Next base: position 116,065 of record NZ_SSNL01000004.1, on the reverse strand, counting down.
GGGAGGAGCAAGAATCCGAGGATGGTCAGGATACCACCGACGAGGAGGGTCGACAGCCAGTCGTCACCTCGGCGAGGAAACGACAGTGCATCGGAGAGCATCACCCGCCCGGTAATCGGGTACGGAGTTAGTTCTTGTGTGTCCGAGGGAGGCGTTCCGCTGGACGACGTGAATAGGGAACGGTCGAGCCGAGGCAGCCGCGTCGGTGGTCAGATCGCCGGCTGCTGGCCGGGCATCTCCTCTTCCTCGTGGAGGTCGACGGGGTGGACGTCGGCCCAGGTGTGGCCGATGACGTAGAACGCGGCGACAGCCGCGTAGAACGTCACGAAGATGCCGATGACGGTCCCGATGACCGGGACGATGCTCAGGACGGAGGTGAGGATACCTGCGCCGAGCAGTAGCGCGAACGCCGTCAGCCAGCCCATCGCGTACGCCTTGGTCGTGATGACCGCACGGATCTCGCCGAAGGCGAAGCCGGCCATCAGGTCGTCCTTCTCGACGAAGTTCGCCAGCGCGGCGGGGACGATGTACGCCGCCAGGAGGCCGAGCGCGAGCGCGACGAGGAAGCCCACGAGGGCGACCAGACCACCGAGAACGCCTGCAGCGCCCGAGTCGCCGGCAATCGCGCCGCCGATGCCGACGAACGCGATGATCGCGCCGATGATACCGGGGACGAGCCCGTAGACGACGTAGATGGCGAAGCCCTTCAGCCCCTCCATCAACATCTCCCCCCAGTCGTCGAACACCGGGGGTTCGCTCTCGTCGTGCATCGTCCCCCGGAGGACGCGGACGTAGTAGCCCACGACGATGAACAGGGGGACGAGGAGGAACCCGAAGATGGTCAGGAGGCCGCCGATGAGGACGGTCTTGATCCAGTCTTCGCTGCTGCGCAGATATCTGAGTGATTCTTCAATCATGGTTTGTCACCGAGCCTGCCGCCACGGGCGAACTGGACGCTGTAGCCTGCAGTTGCTCTGCCACTCACACGCTATCTGAGGTATTATGTATGCCCCTCCTTCCATCAGATAAACAGAACGTTATGGCTGACGGAAACACGACGCCCGAACCGCCCCGTGTGGGTTCGAGCCCGCGTCGTGCTTACACGTCGCGCAGTTCGCTCCCACCCGGCGGGAGGAACTCCTGGATGCGGTCCGGACTGGCGATTTTCCGGAGGAACGACTGGTCGGCGAACCGGGTCTTGAACTCCCGATAACACATCTTCGCCGCGTCGTTCTGTGCGTAGCGGCCGGGTTCGAGCGTGATGGTCGTCTCCGCCTGCGGTTCGATGGCCGTCGGCGGCCCACCGATGACACGCGTCTCGCCTTCACACCGAATCCCGACGGCGAGCCGCGCCTCGCAGTCGCGGAAGTAGGTGCGGTCACCGCGGATGACGAATCCACCCTTCTCGAGATACTCGCCGCTCTCGGGTGTCTTCGACACCTGGTCGGGCGTCACCATGTACGCGTCGCCCGCGTGCCGGCCGTCCTTCCACACCGACGAGTACGCGACGGCGAACTGCGCGGCCTCCTCGAGCGTCGAGTCGGGGAAATCGACCGGATTCGACGGCTCCGACGGCCGCGAGGCCTTGAGTACCGTCACCGGCCCCCCGTGCGCCTGCGCGTGGAAGAACCGGTCGTGCTTCGAGAGGTACTTCTTCACGAGGTCCTCGTTCTGGTCCGCGTTCCGCCCACCGACCACGAGGAAGCCGTCCGAGGTCTCGAACCACCGGAACCGTTCGTACCAGTGTTCGGGCTGGCGGATGGGGATGGACTGCCGCGAGAGCCAGTCGACGTCCTCGCCGTCGTCTTCCTCGTCGTCCTCCTCGTCGTCGGCCTCCCAGGCGTCCCGGCGCTTTTTCACCGCCGCGAGCTCCTCACGGGTGTCCTCGATGGCGGCCAGCGCACCCGCTTTCTTCTCCTCGATACGCTTGGCCTCGGTGTAGAGGCGGTCGGCGTTCTTCTCGACGCCCATCGAGACGTCGACGGTCACGCGCGTCCCGTCGAGGTCGACGGTGACCGTCCCCTCCGCGGCGTCGACACCGACGACGGCCTCGGCCGCCGGAATCCCCTGTTCGGCACCCGCGCTAAGCGTCGCTTCGATATCGTCCCACGGGACGCCCTGCTCGCGCGCATCGCGAACGGTGGCGAGAATCTCGTCGACGAGGTCGTACCGTGCGTAGAGTGTCTCGGCCTTCTCCCGTTCGGCTTGCGCCTGCTCTTCGAACCCTTCGATGGCACCCTCTTGCTGCTCGATGATACGTTGCTGTTTGGCGATTTCCGCCTCGAAGTCCGGGCGGTTGTCCCCCGGTTCCGGCTCCTCTTCCTCGGCGAGCTGCACCCGGTAGAAGTACGCGTCGAGTGCCTCGTTGAACGTGTCGTACGCCTCCTCGTTCAGTTCCTCGCGCTCGCGCTCGCGGAGGGGGAAGGGAGTCGCGTCGACCACCCGGTCGCCGTCGAGGTACACGCGCGGTTCGAAGTCACCCGATTTGAGCTGCGCGGCGAGGTCGGCGATGGCGTCGTGAACCGCGCGGTACTCCGCTTCGCCCGCATCCTCGATGGCGAGTGTCTTCTCGACGCCCGCCCGTGTGCAGAGTTCCTCGGCGTACAACCCACCCAGATTGAGCTGGGTCGCGAGCGTCCGCACGACGTCCGTGTCGGATTCGGCCATCCGTCGGCGGAAGGTATCGAACCCGACGGTGAGGGGGTTCAGCCGCGAGGAGGGGAACTCGTACTGTGCGCCGGGTGCGACGGTGCGCGACTTCAGTCGGACGGTTTCGAGGCTGCGGACGACCTCGTCCGTCTCGTCGAGGACGGCGATGTTCCCCTGGCCGAACAGTTCGGCGACGATTTTCGTCCGCTCGTCGCCGCGCTCGAACTCGAAGACGAGGATGCGGTCGAACTCGTACTGTTCGGCCCCGACGAAGTCCGCGTTGGCGATACGGTTCCGGAGCATCATCGCGAAGTTCGGCGGCCGACCGGGGGCGTCGGGGACGTGTTCGGGGTCGGCGATGTGCGCGCGCTTCACGTCGCCCACCTCGACGATGAGTTCGACGCGGCCGCGGTCGAAGTCGCGCATGCGGAGGCGCAGGAGGTCATCACCGTACAGATAGGCCTTGTCGACCTTCGCGCCCTCGTATCGATTGAGCTCGGTGACGAGAGCTGCGAGGTCGACGCTCGAAAGCTCCTGCTTCGGGTCCATGTCCTCTCGGTATCAGCGGGCGCCGAAAAGGGGTGTCGCTTCTGCGCTGTCGGCACCGGTAGAAGCGGCGCGGCGAGCGTGAGACTCATACACGCGCTCGCAGAACAGTCGGGCGTGACACGACGGGTCAAGCGCGTCGAGACCGACGAGGAACTCGCGGCGGCGCTCGCGGTCCGCGAGCGGGTGTTCGTCGAGGAACAGGGCGTCCCGCCCGAACTGGAGGTCGACGAGTACGACAGCCTCGACGGGGCGACACACTTCGTCGCCTTCGACGGCGACAGCCCCGTCGGCGCCGCCCGACTGCGGGCGGACGAGGGCGAGACCCGCGGGAAGGTCGAGCGCGTCGCCGTCCTCGAGACGTACCGCGGTGAAGGGCTCGGCGCTCGACTGATGGACGCCGTCGAGGCCGCCGCGGAGCGCCGAGGGTTCGAGGCGCTCGTCCTCCACGCTCAGACCGCCGTCGAGGGGTTCTACGCGAGGCGCGGCTACCGGCGAGTGGGCGAGGAGTTCGAAGAGGCCGGTATCCGACACGTCGAGATGGTCCGGTCGGTCTGAGCTCGTCGGTCCGAGAGAACGCGTCGAGCACGGGGCCGCGTGAGAGACAAACGCCGGGTGGTCGACCGTATGAGGCGACGGTGTGGGGAGGGCTGAGGGGACGTCAGCGGGTCAGGGGAGGTCGAGCGAACCCGGAGACCGGTGCCGACAGGACACCACCGTGTGGGTGTGTCCACTGTTCGGTCCGGACGCCACCGGCATAAGTGATTTCTGAAGCACATTTCTGTGCTCGTTCTGATACGTCTGGGGATGTCGCGCCGCGACCCAACAGTGCGTTCGAAACCGCGTGCCACGAACGGGGCCGCGGCGAGCGGAGGCTTCATCTCGGCACCGTACCTGTCGTGGAACGATGACGAGCGACGAGTGGACCCCCGCGGCGGCGTTCAGTGCGCTCGCGGACGCGAGGCGACTCGAGATCATCCGAGCACTCGACGCCGCCTCCGGTCGGTGTCAGACCTTCTCGGCACTCCACGAGGCAGTCGGCGTCGACGACAGCGGACAGTTCAACTACCACCTCTCTCGGCTGCGCCCCCACTTCGTCGAGAAGGCGGGCGAGGGCTACCGCCTCACCGCGGCGGGTCGGCAGGTCGTCCGCGCCGTCGCGGCGGGCCGGTTCACGGCCGACGTCCGCTTCGACGAGTTCGAACACGACAGCGTCTGTCACCGCTGTGAGACACACCTGTGTGTCTCCTACCGTGACGAGCGGCTCCGGTTTCGGTGCCCGTGCTGCGACGAGGTCGTGTTGAACGTCGGCTTCCCGTCGAGCGGCGTCCGCGAGCGGTCACCAGGGGTGGCCGTCGACGCCTTCGCTCGGTTCTCGTACCACCGCGTCTCGCAGGCTCGCGACGGCGTCTGTCCCGACTGCTCGGGCCCCACTGACGGGACGGTGACCGACGACGTCCCGCCGTCGATCGACAAGCCCGCCGCCGTCGTCTTCGAGTGTGACGTCTGTCGCGGCGCAGTCGTCACGTCGTTCGGTGGCGTCGCCATCTACGACCCGCGCGTCCGCTCGTTCCATCGCGAGCGCGGGGTCGACCTCCGCGACGGCTACTACTGGGAGGTTCCACAGTGTCTCACCAGTGCGCACACGACCGTCGAATCGACGAACCCCTGGCAGACGACCGTCCGATTCCCCGTCGACGGCGACGCCTGCCTGGCGCGGTTCGAGGAGGCCGACCTCGTGGCCGTCGACGTCGAACAGACGGGGTGAAGCGGGTCCTCGGTACACACGACCGTTCCCGAGCGCGGGAGCCACAGCGGCTTTTTTATAAATCGCGTAACATATACCCGGTGATGGCGGCACCGAACGCAGACGAGGGGGAACGCACGCGACTCTCGGGTCGGTTCACACGGCGGCGATTCATCCTCGGACTGGCCGGGGGACTGGTCGGCTCCGTCGTGTCTGTACCGCCAACACGCGCGTCTCCTTCGGCTGCTTCGGTCCAGTTCGACGACTGCCACACGGCGGTCATCACGGGTGCGCGGGACGTCGAGACGCTCTCTGTCTACTACGCCAGACAGCAGGGAACCCGCCTCGCGCGGTACGAGATTCCGGTGACTGAGACGGAACTGTACGCCTACCGACCGCTGCTCGTCCGACACAACCCGGCGCACGACCGGACGACGGTACGGCTCGCCGCCCGTGGGTCGCTCGTGCGGGTCGTCATCGACCACGCCGCCGGCGACCGAACGGGCCACGCGAACGCCGAACCAGGGTGCGTCCCGGCCGGGTTCAACAGTCCACCGACAGCGACCGTCACCGCGACGACAGCGGCGCGGTCGGTTCACGACGGGGAGACGCTCGTGGCGGCCCCCGGCGAGGAGGTCACGCTGGTTTCGACGGCGACCGACCCCGACCTCCCGACCGACAGACTCCGCGAGGCGTGGGACCTCGACGGCGACGGCGTGTACGAGACCAGGGGCTGGCGGGTCACGACGACCTACGCGGAGGCGGGTCCCGTCACCGTCAGCCACCGGGTCGCCGACGACTTCGGCACGTTGAGCGTCGCGACGGTGACGGTCGACGTGAGACGGCCCTGGCGACTCCGTCGGAAGGTCAGTCCACCCTCCCTCGACACCGGCGACCAGTTCGGGACCGCCGTCCACCTCACGGCCGACACGCTCGTCGCTACCGGACCCGGTGACGACGACAGAGGAGCCAACGCGGGCGCAGCGTACGTCTACGACGTCGTCGACCTATCCCGTCCGGCGACAAAACTCGCGCCCGCGTTCCTCCAGCGGGGCGACCTCGCGGGTATCGCCGTCGCCGCGTCGGGCGAATCGCTCCTGGTCAGTGCGGTCTGTGACGACGAGCAGGGTGCCGACGCCGGCACGGTGTACGTCTACGACTTCGCCGACCTCTCTCGACCGCCGACCCGGCTCGCGCCGCCAACCCTGCGCGCACACGACTTCCTCGGCCTGTCGATGGCGGCGCTGGACGACACCCTCGTCGCCGGTGCTCACCTCGATGACGAACGCGGGTCCTTCGCCGGGTCGGTCTTCGTCTTCGACCTCGCCGACCCGACGACGGCGAGGAAGCTCGCTCCCGCCGGGCTCGCAGAACGCGACCTCTTCGGAATCTCCGTCGCGGTGACCGACGAGTGGCTCGTCAGTGGTGCCGTCGGCGACGACGACAGTGGACCCCAGGCGGGAGCGGTGTACGTCTACGACAGGGCCGACCTCGACGCACCGCCAGCACGGCTCACCCCGGACGACCTCGCCGCGGGCGACCAGTTCGGTCGCCCCCTCGCCGCGGCGGGTGACACGCTCGTCGTCGGCACACCTTTCGACGACGACAGGGGGTCCCAGGCGGGAGCGGTGTACGTCTACGACCTGACCGAGTTGGCTCGCCCACCGACGAAGCTCGTCCCCGAGGGACTCGTGCCGGGCGACCTCTTCGGCTACTCGGTGGCGCTCTCGGCCGAGACGCTGGCCGTCGGTGCCATCGGCGACGACGGCGGGGGGACCGACACGGGGGCGGTGTACGTCTACGACCGGGCCGACCTCGCTCGGCCACCGACGAAGGTCGCACCCGACAGCCTCGCACCCGGAGACCTCTTTGGGTTCAGCGTCGCGGTGGCGGAGGGGACGCTCGCGGTCGGCACCGTCTTCGACGACGAACGCGGCGACGATGCCGGTGCTGTGTACGTCTTCCAGCAGTGAGCACCCAGCCCTTCCGTTCGCTCACACTGGTCGCTCGCGCAACAGTCGGATTGAAAACCAGACGACGGCGGTCACAGCTGCTTCGACACGTAGGGGCCGTCCTGCCGGTAGCCCAGCTTCTCGCGGTAGTACTGGCGGACGCCGATACCCGAGATGACCGCGAGTTTCGAGAAGCCGTCCTCGCTCGCGCGGCGTTCTGCCTCCTCGACGAGCCGCCTGCCGTAGCCGCGGTGTTGCCAGTCTCCCTCCCCACCGAGGCCGACCTCGCTCCCGTAGACGTGCAGTTCGCGAACGATGGCGGCGTCTCGTAGTTCCTCGCGGACCGGGTCGGCGTCGGGCCGGTCGCCGTAGGGCGAGTTCGAGGGATACCGGAGGCGACAGAAGCCGATGAGGAGGTCGTGGTGAGGGTCTTCGAACGCGAGGAACTGCTCGCGGCCGCCGGCGGCCTCGTACGTTTGAGCCGAGAGTTCGACCCGCTCGGGGTCGGGGTCCGCGTCGTTCATGCCCACCTCGCGGGCGCGGATATCGCGGCACTCGATACCGCGCTCTGCGGCGCGCTGTTCCGCCAACTGTCGGAGGTTCGACTTCCAGACGCCGGCGTCGATGAAGTCCGCGGGGATGTCGCGCTGGACGCGCTGGAGCCGCGTGTACTCGGGGACGAGCCCCATCGCCTCCGCGACGACGTCGGCCGCCTCCTCGTTCGTCAGAGGGTCGAACTCCTCGCGCCGCCACTGGTCGTACACCCTCGTTCCCCTGACGACGAGCGTCGGATAGATTTTCAGGTAGTCGGGTCGCCATTTCGGGTTGTCCCGGAGCTGGCGGAAGTCCTCGACGCACATCTCGCGGGTCATCCCGGGCTGGCCGGGCATCATGTGGAAGCCGACTTTGAACCCGGCGTCTCTGAGCCGACGGTTGGCGTCGACCGACGCTTGTGTCCCGTGCCCGCGGTGCATCTCACGGTTGATGCGCTCGTACGTCGTCTGCACGCCGACTTCGACCTTCGTGCCCCCCAAGCGGAGCATCCGGTCGATCTGTTCGGGGTCACACCAGTCGGGCTTCGTCTCGAACGTCATCCCCACACAGCGCACGTCCGCCGTCTCGTTGTCGGCGATGACGTCCTCGACGTAGCGGAAGTCGTACTCGCCCGGTTCCTGGGCGAACGACCGTCCCTCTGCGGGGTTCGGCTCCGACTCGAGGTCGTACTCGTTCATCGCCTGCAGCGCGCGCTTGACGAACCACTCCTGATAGTCGTGACTCCGCGCCGTCATCGTCCCGCCCATCAGGATGAGTTCGGCCTTGTCGACGGGGTGGCCGATGTGTCTGAGCTGTTCGAGGCGGAGCGTCACCTGCCCGTACGGGTCGTAGTCGTTCTGCTCGCCGCGCGCCGCGGCGGGTTCGTGGCCCGTGTACGACTGCGACGAGTCGAACTCCGAGGCCGGCCCGCCGGGACAGTACAGACACTTCCCGTGCGGGCACATGTGCGGCGAGGTCATGATGGCGATGGGCGAGACGCCCGACGCCGTCCGGACGGGCTTGCGGCGGACGACCTCTTTCACGTCCGCTCGGCGGTCTTTCGGCGCGTACTGGAGGATGTCCGTGTTCTTCGGCACCTTCGGCGAGGAGTGCTCCGAACACGCTTGGAGTTTCGCCCCCTCGAGCGAATCGGCGTCGACGTCGCCCGCGATGATGCGCTCGACGAGCGTCTCACAGGTCTGTCGGAAGGCCTCGGTCTCCTCGGGTGAGGACTCCTCGACTGTGCCCTCGGCGGTGCCGGTCATCGTCAATGAGTGGTCGATTCGGCCGAATAAGCGTGTCGCTCCCACCCCCGGACGCCCGAGAGGACTCGGCCGTCTCCCCGGGCGGTCGGTGGTCCGTTCGCCTCCGGTGGGTGTCTCCGGCTCGAACAGGCACCAGATATATCGGTGTAACGACACAACGACGAGGCGATATGAGCGACGATTCATCGGAAACCGACGCGGACGTCACCGACAGAGACCCAGACGTCGTCGACAGCGAGGGACACGGTGTCGACGTCGAAGGCGGCGGCGACGCGGGGGCGGCCGCCCCCGAGGAGTCCGACGAGGTGGACGCACCACACGACTCCGGAACGGGACCCGACGAGGGGGACGAGCGTCGCGAGGCGGAGGCGAAAGACCAAGAGAACGTCGACAACCACCGCGACGAGCGACCGTTCGAGTCCTGACGCGACGGGAAGGGGCGTGACCGGAATGCACGTCGGAGGGGTGGTCGGACGTGGCGTCCCGCTCGAACGTCCCCCGAACCACTCCCCGGTGGCCTCCCTCACGTCGCGGTCCACTGCCGGAGCGAGCGACGGGGTCGGTCAGTACCGTGACCGCCCCCTCAGCCGCAAGTGTTGTGTCCGCTGCGCCGTTCGGGTTACACGATGTCACTGCATCCGAAGCGCGTCCGCTCGTACCTCTGTGGTGCGTTCGCGGGGGCGTTCACTGTCGTCGCCGTCGTCGCTCACAACGACGGGTCGCGTGGGCGGGCTGGAGCCGCGGCCGTCCTCGCCACGGCGTGTGGGGCCCTCTCCGTCGCGTACGAGGAAGCCGCCCAGCGGGGCTGACGCGACCGACTGTGCGGTGAAACTCGTCTGCCTTCCGGGCGTGGGCCGAGTGGGTCTACGAGACGTTCCGGGAGCACTCGACACCGCTCACGGTCGGCGAGTGAGCGAGACGAAAAGAGAGCGTTACCGCTGGTCCGCGATGGCGGCGATGACGGCGTTGAGCACGTCCTCGCGCATGCCAGAGAGGAACTCGATGCGGCCGTCACGGATGCCGAAGGCGGTGACGCCGGCCCCGGGGACGCTCTCGCGTGCCGCGGCCGCGACGGCGCGGACGTCGACGGGCGTCGTGCTTCTGACGTGGAGTTCGTCGGTGCCGACGCCGACGGTCACGAACGGGGCGTCGTCGACGCGGTTCCGGCGGTGGAGTTCGTCGAGGAGCAGCGTCGTCGGCGGGAAGTCGAAGCGGTGGGTGTACGAGTCGGTGTCCAGCACCGCGAAGTGGACGCCGCCCGCCTCGCGCGTCTCGAGGTTCGCCTCCGCCGTCTCGACCTCGGTGTCGAGTTTGATGCGGAACTGCTCGGAGACGTGGCCCGCGAGCCCACCGCCGTCCTCGAACAGGAGGTCGGTGATGAGTTCGCGTTTGTCCTGGTACGACTGGTAGTACGCTTCGAGCGCGACGGCCTCGCGCATCTCGCGGACACGGTCGGCGTCGTAGCCGGCGTCTTCGGCGGCTTGGACGTACGCGTCTGGTGTGTGCTCCCAGTAGCTGACCGCGGGGAGGTGGACCAGGTCGTCACGGACGTCGGCGTTGACCGCGGCCGCGACGTTCGCCGCGAGAGCGCCCGTCGAGAGCTCACCCGACTCGCCCCCGTCGACGAGCACCTCGCTCACGTCGGCGACTTCCTCGTCCGCAGTGGCCGCGTCGATGACGACCCGGCGAGCGCCGTAGACGCCGAGGAGGCCGAGACCGTCCGTCGACTCGACCGTCGAGCCCGTCCCGACGAGGAGCACGAGCGGGAGCTTCTCGTCGTGACGGTCGCGGCCCTGGAGCATCCGGGTCACGTCGTTCGTCGCGGCGTCCATCCCGTACATGGGCTCGTCGAGCGGCCGGCGCGTGAAGTAGTGGTACTCCGCGTCGGAGGTCGGGTACTCCTCGCGGATCAGCGGGAGGACCGCGCGTTCGATGGCCGCGCCGGCGACGTAGCCGTCGGCCGTCGCGGCGTGACGGACGACGATGGGGCGGCCATCGAACACGGCTCGGCGGATGGCTTCGGCGGCGTCGGCAACCTCGTCGACGAGCGCCTCGACGGCGGCGTGTGCGGCGAGCGGTTCGACCGACGCGGGGCGGGCGCGGGAGGTCATGGCGTCCTCGACACGACCCTGGACCGCCGCGGCGTCGTCGTCGTCGAGGACGTCGAGTGCCTCGGTCTCGATCTGGAGTTCGCCGCGTCGGAGTTCGACCTCGCCGGCCAGGCGGACGGCATCGTCGACCTCGACGTCGGGGTACGCGCGGACGCCTGCCTCGACGAAGGCGGCACACTCGATGCTGCCAGTCTCGTCGCGGACCTCGAACACGGTCGGCCCGGAGGTCTGGTAGACGTCGACGACGAACCCTTCGACACTCACGTCGTTACCGACGCGGTCTTCGAGATCGTCGATGGCGACGCGCGGGAAGCTGTCGGTGTCGACCGGTTCGGACGTGACCGATTCTGACGAGGGCGATTCGGACTCGGTCTCTGCGGACGCTTCCTGCTCGGAGACGCGCCCGTTCCCGGCGGCACCGTCGGCGGACACCTCGTCGTCTTCCGACGGCTCGTGTCGACTCTCGGTGTCCTGCTTCGGGCGTGTCTTCACCGGCTTCGAGCCGGAATCGTCCGCGGCGTCGGCCTCGAACGGCTCTCCCTCGGGAGCGCCGTCGGGGTCGTCGATTCGGGCACCGCGGAACTCGCTCTCGGACTGTCGGATGGACCAGCCGAGGTCGACGTTTCCGTTGTCGCGGACGTTCTTGACCTGGACGAACACGGTGTCGCCGCGGTCCCAGTCGAGACTCTCGAGACGGCGGTCGAGTTCGCTTCGGTGCAGGAGGCCGGTGACGCTCGGCGAGAGGTCGACGAAGACGCCGAACTCGGCGAAGCCGTCGACCGTCCCGCGGTAGAAACGCCCCGCAGTGAGTTGATTCGGGTGCTCTCCTCGGAAGTCGAACCAGACGTCTTCTTCGTGGGTAATCCAATCCATGGTGTGTCACTTAGATGGGAAAGGACCCGCCGATATTCGGCGGGCCAGGTCCGTTGCTCGAAGAAAACGTCCGCCGCCTAAAACGATTGTCGATACGTCTCTGCGGGTCGAGGCCCATCACTCCCGACGCGAATCCAGCCCCGGGGAGCAGACGAGCGCCGGCCGGCCGCCGACCGTTCAGTCCGTTGACTCGTCCTGCAGCGCCGTGACGTCCGCGAGGAGCGACTCAACCTGTTCGGGGTCCAGCGCCACCTCGACGTGATTGCCTTCCCCGTCGTCGAAGGCGAACTTGACCCGGTCGCCGAACTCCCGGGCCTCGGTCTCGGTGACGTGATACAGTTTGACCGTGGCACCTTTCGTCTTGGTGCCGACGTGTTTCACCGTTCCCTCGTCGAGTTCGAGCATGAAATCCGACAGGTCGAGCGTGAGCATACCCGTGATAGACCGAGGGGGGAAATCAAATCAGCGCCCAGGCCTGCGCCACGGAGACCACGGCACCGAACCCGCCGAACGCGTAGCCGAACACGAGCGACGCCGGAACGACGGCGGCGAGTGCCGCTCTCGTCAGGGACGTCCCGTGGACCTCCGACAGCCCGACGACGAGGAGGAACGCGCCGTACGCCGCACACAGCGCCCGAAGCGAGGGGTACGGGAGGCCGGCGAGCGCACAGGGCGCGGTGGCGTAGGCGACGGTCTGGACCGTCTCGCTCACGCCAGCCCGGTCACGGACGAGCGCGATGAGCAGCAGCGTCTGGATGGCCGCCGTGAGGTGCAGCGTCGCCGGGGCGATGAGCAGCGTGACGGCCAAGAGCGCCAGCGTCGCCGAGAGCACCGGTCCACCCTGGATGGCCGGAATCGAGCCCGGCACGAGGAGAAAGCGCGTGGCGACGAACACGAAGGCGACGACGACGGCGAACACGAGCCCCGGTGCCTGGTCGCCGGGGACGACCCCGGCCCGGAAGAAACCGCGCGGGCGGACGAGGACGTCGACCCAGGCGCGACCGATACCGAGCGGCCCCCGCTCGCGGCCCTCACCGGGAGTATCGACCCACGTAGTCACACCAGACGTTAGGCACGCCGAAGTGTATGACAGTTCCGACATCGCGCCTGGTATGACTCCTCCGCGCCGACGAGGACCGTCGGGTCGTCGACGTGGGCGGGCTCGCCGTCGACGAGCCGCTGGGTCCGGGTCGCCGGTTCACCGCAGACAGAACAGATGGCCTGCAGCTTCTCGACGTACTCCGCGACGGCCATCAGATGCGGCATCGGCTCGAACGGCTCGCCGCGGAAGGTGGTGTCGAGCCCGCAGACCACGACACGGTAGCCGTCGTCCGCCAGCGACTCGGCGACGTCGACCAGTTCGGGCCCGAAGAAGTTGCCCTCGTCGACGGCGACGACGTCGACCGCCGCGTCCCGGCGCTCGAGGCGGTCGTATATCTCCCAGGCGCCGTCGCTGTCGCCCTCGTCCTCGTCCTCGCTGGCGACGACCGTCGCCTCCCAGCTCCGTCCGTCGTGCGACCCGACGGTGGTCTTCCCGTACCGGTCGTCGACGGCGGGGCTGAAGACGGCGACCTCCTGCCCCGCGATTTCGGCGCGTCGAAGCCGCCGCAGCAACTCCTCCGTCTTGCCGGAGAACATCGACCCGGTGACCACCTCGACCCACCCGCTCTTCGTGATGGCGTGCACGCTTCGAGAGGGGCGAAGCGAGGGTCAAAACGGTTCCGTCTCGTCCGCTCGCGCGCCCGTGGCCGCAGACCGCCGGCGTCAGAACAGGCCACGGAGCACCGCGAGCAGGTCGACGCTGTACCCGAGCGCCTCGACACCTCTGAACCCGAGGTAGATGCCGACGATGCCCATCACGCCGGCGACGTTCGGCGGCGCGGGGATGGGAACCTCGAGCGCCGCGAAGGCCGCGCCGGCGACGACTCCCGTCAGGAGTGCGAGGACCACCTGCGTGTTCATCTCAATCATCTGCCCCGAGGTTCTCGCCCGCCTCGAACGTCGCCGGTTCGGGCTCGATGGTCGCGTACTGGACGACGCGCCGACCGAGGACGCGGACCCGTTCGTCGAGGTCGTCGCTCGTGATTCGGCCCTCACCTCCCGCGTACGAGACGTGCTGGGACGCCCGGGGAATCGCCGCCTGGTGTGGGAGAACCCAGCAGTCGAGCGCCCGGCAGACCGACCGGAGGTGGTCGAGCGCCGTGACGGGGAACGAGCCGCCGGCGACGCCCAACAGCCCGACGGTCTTCCCCTCGAACTCGTCGAAGCCGCAGTAGTCGAGGGCGTTCTTCAGCACGCCCGAGTACGAGCCGTGGTACACCGGTGTCCCGAGGACGACGGCGTCCGCGGCGTCGACGGCGGCCAGCAACTGTGCGCCGTCTCCCTGGTCCGCCGCGTCGCGGTCGGCGTCGAGCGGCGGCAGGTCGACGGTGCGGAGGTCGAAGAGTTCCGTCGACGCGCCGGCCGCCTCGGCGGCGGCGAGCGCGACGCCGAGTGCGGCGCGGGTCGCGCTCTCGTCTCGACGGCTCCCGCAGAGAGCGAGTACGTGTGTCATACCACAGGCGACGAGAGTGGGAGAGAAAGGCGTCACGGTCCTGCACGCGCGGGAGTGCCTCACCTGCCCCCGCCATCCGCCGTCCCCGGGCGTTACGTTCGGAGACGGGCGCGGAGGCGCGAGCCGTCGTCGTCCGCGCCGTCGCTGTCGTGGTCGTCGTCCGCCCCCTCGACGACCTCGACCAGTCCGTCCGCGGCGAGGTCGTCGACCAGGCCGCGGAGCCACTCGCGGGAGTTCGGGCCGTAGTCGACTCGCACACGCGGTCCGAGTTCGTCGAGCGCGAGTTCGTCGTACTCACCGAGGACGCGAACCACCCGTCCGCGGAACTGCCGGCGCGACCCCTCGAAGCTCGGTTGCGTTGGAACGTCCGGCGCGGTGAAGTCCCCGGTCTCGTAGGCGTGACACCGCGTGCGCCACGGACACCCTGCTTCGTCGCACCGGGGCGTCTTCCCGCAGGCGACCCCCCCGAGTTCCATCACGGCGTTGTTCCACACGCGCGACTCGCCGGGTGGCATGAGTTTTCGGGCCGCGGCCTCGAACGCCGAGTCGTCGTCGGGGACGTCGAACGCGCGGTGGAGGACGCGCTTGACGTTGGTGTCGACGACGGCGTTCCCGGTGTTGAACGCGAAGGAGGCGACGGCGTTCGCCGTGTACGGCCCGACGCCCATCAGCTCCTCTAGCTCGCCGGGCGAGTCGGGGAACGACCCGTCGAACTCCGTCGTGACCTGTTGGGCCGCCTCGTGGAGGTACTTCGCGCGGTTGTTGTACCCCAGTGAGTGGTCCGACCAGAAGCGCACCACGTCCGCTCTGTCGGCGGCGGCCAGGTCGTCGACGGTGGGCCACTCGTCGAGGAAGTCCTCCCACGCCTCGACGACCCGCCCCAACTGGGTCTGCTGGCTCATGACCTCCGAGACCAAGATGGCGTAGGGGTCGGTCGTCCGCCGCCAGGGGAAGTCGCGATGGTCGGCCTCGTACCACTCGACGAGCGCCGTTCGAACCGAATCGAGGTCGACGTCGTCCAGTGGGGCCGCGTGGTCGCTCATCGACGGAGGGAGGGAACTCCGGCGTAAATGCGTGGTGGTTCGCCCATCCGGGAGTCGGTGTGGCGTGTCGGGTCAGTCGTGTTGTTTCCGCACCTGCTCGGGGTGTTCGGCGACGAAGACGCTCGTGTGGTCCGGGACGTCTTCGGTGATCCACGAGTTCGCGCCGATGCTCACGTGGTCTCCCACGGTCACGGGTCCGAGCACGTTCGTCCCGGCCCCGATGACGACGTGCGCGCCGACGTCGGGGTGGCGTTTGTACCCCTTCTTCAGCGTGTGCGCCTCGTTCTCCTCCTCTTCGAAGTGGAGTGCGCCCAAGGTGACGTTCTGGTAGATGCGCGCCCACTCGCCGACGGTGGCCGTCTCGCCGATGACGACGCCGGTGCCGTGGTCGATGAAGCAGTGGTCGCCGACGGTCGCGCCGGGGTGGATGTCGATACCGGTCTCGGTCTTCGCGTACTCGGCGAGTTCCCTGGCGTACTCGGGCGCGCCGGCCTCGTAGAGTGCGTGGGCGACACGGTGGACGACGAGCGCCTGGACGCTCGGGTACGAGCGGATGACCTCGACGTAGCTCTTCGCGGCGGGGTCACCCCGGTAGGCGGCGTCGACGTCGCGTTTGATCGTCTCCCGAATCTCGGGGAGTCGCCCGAGCACGCCGTCGACGAGGGGGGTCGGGTCCGCGTCGAGATAGGGCGCGGTCCCCTGGTGACAGAGCCGACCGAGGCGCTCGACGGTCGCTGCGAGCGCGTCGCCGTCCTCGACGAGACCGCCGGCGTTCCAACAGCGGGGAAAGAAGAGTCGTTCCAACACCCCGATTTCGTCGCGCAGGTGGTCCCGGCGCGGGAACGCGAGGTCGGTACGCGTGGGAAACGGCTCCTCGTCGGCGCGAAGCGACGCGCTCAACGCCCGATGAACGTCCCCGGTGTACGTGTACGCCATACGGGGCGTTGACCGCGCCGAACGAAAAGTCGTATCCCTCCGCCGGGCCTGCGGTCTCTCATGTCACTCGACGACCTCGACGACGACGTGATGGCGGTCTACGGCGGGCTGAACGACGAGCACGCCGTCGAACTCGACCGGGAGACAAAGAACGAACTGGCGATGCTCGCGGCCGTCTTCGACGCCGACGTGGACGAGCTAGTCCGACGGGGCGTCCACGCGCTCTTCCGGTCGACCGTCGACACCGGTGACCTCGACTTCCACCTCCGACAGGGCTACGACGTCACCTACGACGAGTACCTGGCGGGGATGACCTACGACGAGATGACCGGCGCCGACCAGTACCCACAGCGCGACGACGAGCGACGCTATCAGATGTAGACTCCGCCGTCGAGCGCCTCGTCCACGCTCACTGGCGCCACTCGACGCGCACGACCTCCTCGCCCGACACGTCGCGAGCGCGGAGCATCGGCCCGCGGTCGGTACGCTCGACCGCGAGCGCTTCGATGGAGACGACCAGCCGACCGTCGTCGAGCGTGGCCCGCAACACGACACCCGTCGCCGTCGCCGCGACGTACGGCGGCGCGGCGACCGGCGGCGCGCGGAGTCGGTTCCCGGTCTGTTCGACACAGCCCGCGAGGACTCGCGGGAGGGACTCCCAGACGCCTGCAGAACGCAGGCGTGCCTCGGTCCCCTCTCGGACCGCGCTCGTATCGCTTCGGGACTCACCGGTCTCCGCCGCGGCCGACGCCGCCGCACACGTTCGCACGGCGTCGAGCACGTCCGCGTGTTCGCTCACGAGGTAGGTCTCCACGGCAGTCGGGTCGACGGCGGTCACAGGGGCGTGTTGACGACCGGTCGTCAAATACTGTCGGGTCGACCCGTCACTGCTCGGCCGTCTCGACGCCGACGACGTGTTCGGTGACGACGACCGGGTTCCGGCCCGCGGGGACGGCGACGACGCGGAGCACGTCGCCTCGCGCGAAGCCGCGGACGTCGGGACGTGCGGTCCGGCCCGGCTGGAACCCCCGACTCTCTGCGAGCCACTGAGTCCCGTCGAGGGCGTCCCGACTGCGGCGCGCCGAGAGGAACTGCTCGTTCCCGCGCTGGCTGTGGTCGTACCCCAGCCGAATCCGGCGGGCGACGACGTACCAGCCGTCCCCGTCGTCGTCGAGTTCGCGTGCGAGGTCGGGGTTGCTGGCGTCGTCGACGCGGTGTTCGAGTCGGACGGCCACGAGCGGTCGCCTCGGGACGAACCGCACCCGGACGAGCCGTTCGGACTCGTCGTCGCCGTCGACGTCGCGTGGTCGTTCGTCGATACGGAGGTCGGCGAGGTACCGGGTGCCGCCGGTGGTCCGTCCGCGCTGTAGTTGTCCCGCCACCGTGAGCGAACACAGGGAGACCCCGGCGCTCGCGAGGAGGGTCCGTCGGGTCCACATGTTCGAGCGACCGCGAGCGAGGTATATGACCGTTCGTCTCCGACTATCAGGCCTGGTCTCGAGGGGCAGGCGAATCAGAACCCGACACTTCAGGCTTTGCCGTCGAGTATCACAACTGAGTCATGGACGTGACTCCCGGTCGCGACCCGTCGCTTTTTGCCCTTCCGGGACTCGTCTCACGGTATGAACACCGACGAGGTCGAGAGGCTCATCGAAGCGGGTATCGAAGACGCCGACGCGACGGTGACCACTCCCCGGAACCCGGACCAGGAGTTCGAGGACGCCCACTTCGCGGCGGTGGTCGTCTCGCCCGCCTTCGAGGGGAAGTCGCTCGTCCAGCAGCACCAGCTAGTGTACGACGCCCTCGAGGGGCACATGACGACGGACATCCACGCGCTCGAGATGAAGACCTACACGCCCGAGGAGTACGAGGAGCACGCCGGCGGGCAGTGAGCCCGCACGCGGAGGACGACACGGTTTTCAGCCGGTGTTGAGAAATCGGAGCGTGTCCCGACTCACCGACCAGCCCCGGCACCGCCGAGAGGACTGATGCTCGCCGAGTCGTTCCGGTACCCGCTCCGAGCGAGGACGGCCCGTGACGCCGTCGCGGTCTGTACTGGGCTGGTCCTGGTCGCGTTGCTGTTGCTCCGGGCGGCGCGTGCGCTGTGGCCCGACCCGTTCGCGCTGGTGCCCGCGCTCCTCGCGCTCGTCCCGACGGTGCTGTTCGCCGGCTATCTCGGGCGGGTCCTCGCGGCCGAGCCACGGTCGTCGGCGACGGCCTTCTCGTGGTCGGCAGCGAACCTCCGAACCGGTGCTCGGGTCGTCGCCGTCGCCGCCGTCTACCTCCTGCCGGCGGTGCTCGCGCTCGCGCTCACCGCGTTCGTCCTTCTCAGCGGCGGCGGTGGGATGCTGCTGACGCTCGCGCCGACCCTCGCGCTCCTCGTGACCGTCGTGGCGCTCTACACCCTCCCCGCGGCGGTGGCGGCGGCGGGGCGAAACGGGCTCCGTTCGGGCTTCCGCCGCGCGTCGCTCGGCGGTCTCGCCAGCGGGTCGTACTTCTTCGCGTGGACCGTCGCGACGTCGCTCGTCGTCAGCGTGTGGAGCCTCCTCACGGCGGTGGCGACGGCGACACCCGCCGCGATTCTCCTCGCTATCGTCTTCGCGTACGCGCACGTGGTGGCCGCGCGACTGGTCGGTGAGGGACTCGACCGGAGTCGGTGGCAACCGGCGTGAGAAGGCTGTGGGTGTGGCTCGTCGGGTCCGGGTTCAGTTCGACGGCGCGTCGGCGATGGCGTCCTCGTCGACGATGGTCCGGTTGTGGAGCGCCCGCCCCGTTCGCCGGTCGAAGACGTGGATTGCCTCCTCGGGGAAGCGCACGACCACGCTCTCGCCACGACTGAACTGTCGCATACTGCTCGTCGTCGCGACGACCGCGTTGTCGGGGTCTCGCTCACCGAACGTCAGATACACCGTGTTCTCGTCGCCCATCGGCTCGACGACGTCGACCTCGGTCTCGAAATCGTGTGGGCCCGTGGCCTCGCTGACGAGTTCGATTGCCTCCGGGCGGATGCCGAAGACGAGGTCCGTCTCGTCACCGATGTCGACCGCGGTCTCCTCGGACACCGGGTACTCGAACGAGTCGGCGACGAGCGTCTCCCCGTCGAACGTGACGTCGAAGAAGTTCATCGACGGCTCGCCGAGGAAGCCAGCCACGAAGACGTTGGCGGGTTCGTGATAGCATTCGAGCGGTGTCGCCACCTGTTGCAGTTCGCCACCGTCGAGGATGGCGATGCGGTCTCCCATCGTCATCGCCTCGGTCTGGTCGTGCGTGACGTACATCGTCGTCACCCCGAGGTCCTCTTGGAGGCGCTGGAGTTCGGTCCGCATCTGCGCGCGGAGCTTCGCGTCCAGGTTCGAGAGCGGTTCGTCCATCAGGAACACTTCGGGGTCGCGGACGATGGCCCGCCCGAGTGCGACCCGCTGTTGCTGCCCACCGGAGAGGTCCCGCGGTTTGCGGTCGAGGAGTTCAGCCATGTCGAGGAGGCTCGCCGTCTCCTCGACGCGCTCACGAATCTCGGCGTCCGAGAGGTTCGTGCTCTCTTCGAGGCCGAACGACATGTTCTGCCGCACGCTCATGTGTGGGTAGAGCGCGTAGGACTGAAACACCATCGCGATGTCTCTGTCCTGCGGTTTGACGTCGTTGATGACTCGGCCGTCGAGGCTGATACGCCCGCCCGAGACGGTCTCGAGCCCCGCGACCATCCGGAGCGTCGTCGACTTCCCACAGCCGGAGGGACCGACGACGACGAGGAACTCGCCGTCGGCGATCTCTACCGAGACGTCGTCGACCGCGACGACCTCCGCGTCTCCGTCCTGATACACCTTCGTGAGCGAATCGAGTTCGAGTGTTGCCATGTGTTACTGCCTCCTGTTGTCTGTCTGTGGTACTGGAGCTATCGGCGCGGTCGGAACAGGGACCCTCACGTCGCCACCCCCTCGGCGAACTCCTCGCCGAACATGATGTACACCGCGAGGGTGGGGAGCGCCGCGAAGAACGCCCCGGCCATGCGGAGGCCGAAGTCCTGCCCTTCGAGCGACTGGCCCAGTCCGGCGAGAATCAACACGACGGGGGCGGCCGCGCTCGACTCGGTGGCCACGAGGATGAGCGTAAAGAGCAGGTCGTTCCAGATCTGGGTGAACTGGTAGATGAGGACGACGGCGAACATCGGCGTCGACAGCGGGAAGACGATACGCTGGTACACCCGTCGGAGGGTGGCTCCGTCGAGTCGCGCGGACTCGACCATCTCGGTGCTGATGTTCTTGTAGTACGAGCGGAAGAGGATGGTGCAGATGGGGATGCCGTAGGCGACGTGGGTGACGATGAGTTCGAGGATGCCGACGTAGTCGTCGTTGATACCCATCGCCCAGAGGAACGAGAGCCACTCGTCGAGCGGTGCGAACTGCGCCCAGAACTGGCTCAGCGGCACCAACACGGCCTGGTACGGGATGAAGATGCCGGCGACGAACAGCGCCAGGAGGGGCGCTTTGTAGCGCATCCGCCAGTTAGTGATGGTGAGGCCGTAGGCGGTGATGCTGCCGAAAAAGGCCGAGAGGATCGTCGCGGGCACCGCATAGAGGAGGCTGTTCCCCATCCCTCGGACGAGCGCATCAATCGCTGTCTGCCACTTTTCGGTCGTGAACCCACCGCCGCCCGGCGGGGCGAAGGGTGCCGTCTCGACGACGGCGGTGTTCGTCTTGAACGAGGTGACGAGCCCCGACTCGATGGGCGTCAGGTAGAACGCCATCAACCCGAGGAGGACGGCGTAGAGTCCGACCCGGTACGGGTCGAGCGACAGTCCCGTCTCGGTCTCGGTGCTCATAGGTTCCCCCTCCGGAACTGGTAGGCGAGATACGGGCCGATGACCGACAGCGCCATCGCGAAGAGGATGATGGCCAGGGCGGCCCCGTAGGCCCAGTTCTGGTTCGAGTACGCCTCACGGACCATCTTCGTCGCCAGGATGTCGGCCCCGTTGGGTGGGCGGTAGTTGGCGGTCAGCGAGTAGAGGAAGTCGAACGCCTTCAGCGCGAACACCATGAGCACCACGGCGGCACCGATGGTCGCGCTCTTGAGCTGTGGGATGATGACTCGCCAGTACATCTTCAGCGTGGAGGCGCCGTCGACCTTCGCGGCCTCGTAGTGCTCTGTCGGAATCGCTCGCAGTCCGGCGAGGTAGACGACCATCGCGTAGCCGGAGAACTGCCACATGAGCGCGAAGATGACCGCCCAGAGGACGACCTGCTGATTGCCGATCCAGTCGACCGGCCCGACGCCGAAGCTGCCGAGGAAGATGTTGACGACCCCGTTGTTGAAGTTGTACATCCACAGCCAGAACTGCGCGGTGACGACGAACGAGAGGCTCATCGGCAGCAGATAGATGGTCCGGAAGGTGTTCTCGAACCGGATTCCACGGTCGATGAGGATGGCCAGCGCGAGCCCGAGCGCGAGCGTCGCGATGGTGAACGCCAAGAGCAGGATGACCGTGTTGAGCGCGGCGTCGACCGCGCCGGAGTCCGTCGCCGCCCGGATGTACATCTCGAAGTCGAGGTCCGCGTAGTTCGGTGCCTGGGCGAACCCTTCGTAGTCGGTGAGCGAGATGAGGAGGTTCCAGAAGATTGCACCGTAGACGAACAGTCCGACGAGGAGGAACGCCGGCAGCCAGAACGGGAGCGACTCGACGAAGTCCTGGCCGAGTCGCCCGTCGACGCCGCGGACCAGTCTGTCGACGGGCCCGGTGGTCGACGAGTCGGTCACGACGCCACCGTCAGCTCGCGTTTCTCCTGCCGAGCACTGTTCGTCGTGTCCTGTCGCTTCACCCGGGAGTAGCCGTCGGAGCCTGCGAAAAATTCGGGACATGAGTCTGCGATGCCTCGATTAGTTGGAGACCGCGTCGAGGAAGCCCTGCGTCGCGGCGTCGACGTTGTACGGTCCCGTGAACTCCGAGGAGATGACCTCGTTGAGCGCCGTCATCTTCTCCGAGGAGACTGCCAGCCCGTGCTGGAGCGTCGGCGGGCGCTCTTCGGCCTCGGCGAAGTCCTGGGCGGTCTCCTGGAGGTACGGCCCGAACTCGTCCAGGCTGACGTCGGTCCGGGTCGGGATGGAGCCCTTGTACTGGTTGAACGCGATCTGCGCCTCGGGGCTGCCGACGAACTCCAGGTAGGTCTTCGTCGCCTCGGGGGTCGGGTTGTTCGAGGGGTAGAGGAACGAGTCGAAGTGGAGCATGTACATCCCCTCGGTGCCGGGGAACGTCTTGAAGCCCCAGTCCTCGTCGTAGTCGAAGTCCTCCGCGTTCCGGTAGGCGCCCGCGGCCCAGTTCCCCTGGTGGATGAACGCCGCGTTACCGTTGATGATGTTCTGGTTCGACTCGGTGAGGCCGATGGAGGAGGCGTCGTCGCTGATGTAGTTCTCGAGGACGGCTGCCGTCGACTCGAACGTCGCGCGGACGGCCGCTTCGGAGCCCTCACCGTTGATGAAGTCCATGTAGGCCTGGTAGCCTTCCTGGCCGAGCATCATCGAGGCCCACAGCTGTGTCGTCGTCCACGTGCCGGACATCCCGTGTGTGAACGGGATGTAGTCCGTCTCCGTCGCGACGGTGTCGAGCGCGTCGGCGAAGGCCGAGACGCTGTTCAGCGAGTCGACGTCGACGCCCGCCTCCTCCACCACCGAGACGTTGTAGAACAGGCAGTTCAGTCGGTGAGAGCCGAGCGGGACGGCGCGGAAGCTCCCGCCCTGCTGGTGGAGGTCGACGGCCTCCTGGACCATGACCTCGGAGAAGTCGTTCTCCGACCAGACGTCGTCGACGCTGCCGAGCGCCCCCTCGTAGCGCTGGAGGTTCTTGCCCGGCCAGTTCGCGAACGTGCTCGGCGGGTCGCCGCTCTGGAGGCGGTTGGCGACGACGGCGTCGAGGTTCTCGTTGCCGCCGCCACCGATGGGGTTGAACTCGGCCGAGACGTCGGGGTACGCCTCGCTGAACGCGCTCGCGAGCGCCTCCGCCGCACGAGCGCCGTCACCGCCGGTCCACCCGTGGAGAATCTCGACCGGTCCGCTCGAACCGCCGGAGCTCCCGCCGTCGCTGGAGCTTCCGCCGTCACCACCGGACCCGCCGGAGTCTCCGGACCCACCGGAGCCACCGGAGTCGCCGCCAGACCCGCCGGAACCACCCCCACCGGAACAGCCAGCGAGGCCGGCCATCCCAGCGCTTGCGAGTCCCGCGAACTTGACGTACGTCCTCCGTGATAATCGTTCGTTATCGTCCATGGTTTTTTGTCCTCGTCAGAGGTACTCAAATCCTTCGGCACTATCATGATAAACCTTCTCAAGTTTACTCTCTCAACAATAAAGAATATTCAACAGATTTTCGATAATACATTATCGAAACACAGTAACGAGACACACCCAAAATAGTCAGAGTACATATCTTACTTCGTTCGTCACCTCTCCGGTGATAGTCGCCGGGCGAGCACCGTCAGCCAGGCCGCCGTGACGCGGGTCGACCGAGCCGACTGGACTGTCGACGCGACGCCGGTGGCTCCGACGACGTCGTCCCCGAGGCAGCACTGTGGGACCGGCCGTGCCGCAAGAGTAGCTTTTAGGCGACCCGGTTGCGTTGCCCCAGACATGAGCGACGACTTCCGAATCGAACGGGACAGTCTCGGCGAGATGCAGGTGCCGCAAGGGGCGTACTGGGGCGCACAGACCCAGCGCGCGGTGGAGAACTTCCCCATCTCGGGCATCACGTTCGGCCGTCGGTTCGTCCGGGCGCTCGGTGTGGTGAAGAAGGCCGCCGCACAGGCGAACCGCGACCTCGGTCACCTCGACGAGGACGTCGCTGACGCCATCGTCGAAGCCGCCGACGAGGTCATCGCGGGCGACCTCGACGACCAGTTCCCGGTCGACGTGTTCCAGACCGGGTCGGGGACCTCCTCGAACATGAACGCGAACGAGGTCATCGCGAACCGCGCCGCCGAACTCATGGGCAAGGAGGTCGGCGACCGTGCGGTCCATCCGAACGACCACGTCAACTACGGACAGTCGTCGAACGACGTCATCCCGACGGCGATGCACGTCTCCGCGCTGGAGGCCGTCGAGAAGGACCTCCTTCCCGCCCTGGAGGCGCTCGCCGCGTCGCTCGAGGAGAAGGCGGACGAGTTCGCGGACGTCGTCAAGACCGGTCGGACCCATCTGCAGGACGCCACGCCCATCACGCTCGGCCAGGAGTTCGAGGGGTATCGGACCCAGGTCGAGAAGGGCGTCACGCGCGTGGAGAACACACGTGAGCACCTCGGCGAACTCGCCCTCGGCGGGACCGCCGTCGGGACCGGACTGAACACCGACCCCGAGTTCCCCGAACTGGCGGCCGAGTACATGTCCGAGGAGACGGGCGTCGCGTTCCGCGAGGCGGACAGTCACTTCGAGGCGCAGGCGGCCCACGACGCGATGAGCGAGGCCCACGGCGCGCTCCGGACGGTGGCCGGGTCGATGAACAAGATCGCGAACGACCTCCGACTCCTCGCGTCGGGCCCGCGGAACGGGCTGGGCGAACTCGAACAGCCGGAGAACCAGCCCGGCTCTTCCATCATGCCCGGCAAGGTCAACCCGGTCGTCGCCGAGGCGGTCAACCAGGTCCACAAGCAGGTCGTCGGCAACGACGCGGCCGTCGCCGCCGGCGCGGCCGAGGGTCAGATAGACCTCAACCTCTACAAACCCGTCCTCGCGCACAACTTCCTCGAGTCCAGCCAGCTGCTCTCGAACGCCGCGGCGGTGTTCGCCGAGCGCTTCGTCGACAAACTCGAGGCCAACGAGGAGCACTGCGCGACCCAGGTCGAACGCTCGATGGCACTCGCCACCGCGTTGAACCCCGCCATCGGCTACGACAAGGCGTCGAAGGTCGCCAAACAGGCGCTCGCGGAGGGCAAGACCGTCCGCGAAGTCGCCGTCAGCGAAGGGTACCTCACCGAGGAGGAGGCCGACGAGGTGCTCGACCCCATGGCGATGACCCGGCGCGGCATCCTCGGCGACGACTGACTCGGCTCCGAGCCGCGTCCCATCACCCGTCCGCCTGGCACCACCGTGACAGTCGAGCACACGGTTCGAATCCGTCCGTGGACCGCGCTAGCGCTTTTCTTCCGCAGTCACTTTCTACGAAACCGAAGAGAAGCGACATCTTGAAGCTACATGCTGGTGTCCTTGTCACTATGGCGGGGATGCAGATCACAAAGCAGTCCGGTCGAGACATGCTCGTATGCCGAAAATGTGCCGCAGAGTTCCCCGAGGGGCGGGCGACAAAGGACGGATGGCACTACGAGTGCCCCGAATGCGGCGAGGCGGAAGGTATCGGTGAGGGGCTCCGGCGGCTCTAAGGCGGCGCTCGATTCTCCCGACGGTATCGCATCCCCCTGAGGATTCCCGCCGCGACGCCGAGCCCGAACCCGCCGAGCGTCACACCGACGCCGAACCCGGGCGTCTCGGTTCGCGTCGTGCCCGCCGACGTGTTCTCTACGGTCGACACCGTGACCGGTTCCCGTTCGTCCAGCGACGGCTCCGTCGACGCCAACTGCGTCGTCTTCGCGCCCGCGCTCGCGTCCGTGCGCTGGACCGACGGGTCGGTCGGCGAGACGTCGAGCGCATCGTTCGTCCCGTCCCCGTCGGTGTCTGGACTCGTCGGGTCGGTCTGTATCTCACGCTCGCGGCCGTCCGAGAGCGTGTCGCCGTCGGTGTCGGCCACGAACGGGTTCGTCGGGGGCGTCGACGCCACCTCCGTGCGGCTGGTGAGGCCGTCACCGTCGGGGTCGAGGTCCCCCCCATGGACGTAGCGCGCCGGGTCGTCCGGAAGCGGCGGGAGGGCCTCCGTCGTGACGTACCGGTCGAGCCACGGTCCGAGCGACTCCTCGCCGGTCGTCTCGACGACGGCGCGCCGGAACGCGGTGTAGTCGTCGAACGACTGGTGGGCGAGGAAGACTTCGTACAGCGTCCCGTCGGTGCGGGCTCTGATCTCCGCGTCGAGCGCGGCGAGGACGTGCGCGCCCTTCTCATAGTCGGCGAGCGTCCCGCGCCAGGTCGTCGGCTCGGAGAGGACCACGGCCGTCCGGTTCGGCCTGAACCGGTCCGCCCGGGTCTCGCGGTAGAACGCGTCGTAGGTGGTGCCGCCGACGTTCACCACCGACAGGGAGCCGTAGTATTCGGCGGTGGCCTCGGTGAGCCAGGCGGCCGACCCGTTGCCCACGTCGCCGAGTCGGGAGTGGACGTACTCGTGGGCCAGGGCGTTCTCGGCCCCCGAGACCGCAGTTGCGTCGGCGGTCACCCAGAAGGCGTCGCCGAACGCCTCGCCGGTCACGACGGCCTCCTCCGACCCGGTGCGGCCCTCGTACGGGAGGACGAAGACGACGAGGCGGTCGCGGCGGACCCCGAAGTCGAATCGTCCCCGCGCTCGGTCGAGGAACGACCGGGCGGCAGAGACGTTAGCCGCCGTGGTTCCGTCGCCGACGACGAACCGGACCGTCTCCCCCTGACCGCGCACGTCGACGGTGTCGTACGCGCCCATGAACGCCATGCGGTCCGTCGCGTAGCCGTCGCCGTCGACCCGCGTCGTGGAGACCAGTCGGGGACGGGTCCCGGTGTAGGTGACGTCGATGCCGGTGGGCGGGACCGTGGCGAACGCCCAGCCGTCGCGTTCGACACCCCACTCACCCGTGGAGACCTCGTCCGTCGACAGCTGAAGCTGCAGGGTGACCGTCGGCGTCGACGTCGACCGGGTCCACGCGAACGTCGTCTCGTCCTCGCGGTCGAAGCCGTCGCTGTCGACGACCGAGACCGACGACCCGGCGAGCTCCGGGAGCCGCACCCGGAACGCCGTCACGCCGGTGGGGATGTCGTACCGGAGACGGAGGCGAGCCGTCCCGGACGTGTCGCCGCGGGTGAACGTCTGCAGTTCACCGATCTCCGGTCCGTGTCTCGACGCCACACCCGCCGCGGCGACGTCGGCTCGGTGTGCCGACGCCACGGGCGGCGCCGTGTTGAGCGCGGGTGACGGACTACTGGCGACGGCGACAGCGAGACCCGGGGTCGAACCCACCACCGACGCGACCACCACGAGCGTCGAGAGGAGGGTCAGTACGCGCAGTCGTGACGGGGGCATTGCAAACGCGTACGCCGACCGGTCACTTCAACTCGCACCCCACAGACGGTGCGTCGGAACTGGAGCCTTTTTTACGCCCCCCGCTCGGAAGGATGACCAATGAGCGCGTACGACTACGAGGAACTCGGGCTCGTCGCGGGGCTCGAGATCCACCAGCAGCTGGACACCTCGCGCAAACTGTTCTGCGAGTGTCCGACAGAGCGTCGCGAGCCCGCAGCGGCCGATCGGACGCTCACCCGGTATCTCCACCCGACGAAGAGTGAACTCGGCGAACTCGACGACGCCGCCCTCGAGGAGAGCCGCGTCGACCGCGAGTTCGAGTATCTCGGGTACGACACCACCTGTCTGGTCGAAGAGGACGACGAGCCCCCCTCCCGGCTCTCTCAGGAGGCGCTCGACGTGACGATGCAGATCGCCGCCCTGCTCGACATGGAGGTCGTCGACCAGGCGCACGTCATGCGGAAGCTCGTCATCGACGGCTCGAACACCTCCGGCTTCCAGCGCACCACGCTCGTCGCACAGGAGGGCGAGATATCGACCTCGGAGGGGCCGGTCTCCGTCGTCGACCTCCTGCTCGAAGAGGAGTCGGCCCAGCGCGTCGAGGCCACCGACCGAGGCGTCCGCTGGTCGCTCGACCGACTCGGCATCCCCCTCGTGGAGATCGGGACCGGTCCGGACATCTCCTCGCCCGAGCAGGCCCGCGAGGCCGCCGAGACCATCGGGATGCTGCTGCGGTCGACCGGGAAGGTAAAGCGCGGACTCGGCACCATCCGCCAGGACGTCAACGTCTCCATCGCCGACGGGGCGCGTGTGGAGATAAAGGGCGTGCAGGCGCTCGACGACATCGACGACATCGTCCGCCTCGAGGTGCAGCGACAGGTCGAACTCCTCGAGATTCGCGACTCGCTCCGAGAACGGGACGCCGCCGTGGGCGAGCCACAGGACGTCACGGCGGTGTTCGAGGACACCGACTCGGGCGTCATCGCCGGTGCGCTCTCGGCTGGGGGCTCGGTCGGGGCGGTCCGCCTGGAGGGCTTCGACGGTCTCGTCGGCCACGAACTCCAGCCCGACCGCCGCCTCGGGACGGAGCTCTCGGACCACGCGAAGCGCCACGGTGCGGGTGGTGTCTTCCACACCGACGAACTCCCCGCCTACGGCGTCACCGAGGCGGAGGTCGCGGCGCTGCGCGAGGCGGTCGACGCCGGCCCCGACGATGCGGTGGCCCTCGTCGCCGACGACACCGAGACCGTCGAGTTAGCCGTCGACGCCGTCGCCGAGCGCGCGCGCACGGCCGTCGACGGCGTCCCCGAGGAGACGCGCGACGCACTGGAAGACGGCACCACGCGCTATCTCCGCCCGCTGCCCGGCGCGGCGCGGATGTACCCCGAGACGGACGTCCCCCCGGTCGAACCGGACCCGTCTGCGGTCGAGGTGCCCGAACTGCTCACCGAGAAGGCCGCGCGCTACGAGGACGAGTACGGTCTCGACGCCGGCCTCGCCGAGCAGGTGGCGTACGGACGCCGGTTCACCCTGTTCGAAGCCGCCGTCGACGACGGCGTCGACCCGACGCTCGCGGCCAACACCCTGGAGTCGACGCTGACCGAACTCCGCCGCGACGACGTCACCGTGGCGCGTCTGACCGACGACCACCTGATGGACGTGCTCCGACTCGTCGAAGCGGGCGACCTGGCGAAGGAGGGCATCGGCGACGTGCTCACCGTCCTCGCGGCGGACCCGTCGCTCACGGCCGAGGAAGGCGTCGAGGAGGCCGGACTCGCCGGCGTCGGCGACGAGGAGGTCCGCGAGGCCATCGTCGAGGTCGTCGAACGCAACGCCGACCAGGTCGAAGCGGAGGGGATGGGCGCGTTCTCCGCCCTGATGGGCGAGGCGATGGGGGCGCTCAGGGGCAAAGCCGACGGCGGTCAGGTGAGCGACGTCCTGCGCGAGGAGATTCAAAAGCGCGCCTGAGTCGAGCCGTTGGCCGTCTTCAGTCGTCGACCAGTTCCGACAGGAGCGTCTCGAGGCTGTAGCTCTTCAACGGGCGCGTGCTGTCGCGGATGCTCGAGATGACGAACGTCGAGTTGGTTCGTTCGACCTCTGGAATCGACTCGAAGTCGCGGACGAGCCGTTCGACGTCGTCGCTGTCGGGGAGTCGGGCGACGACCACGAAGTCGGTCTCGCCCATCGTGAAGTACAACTGAGTGACGCCCTCGACCGCTTCGAGGCGCTCGGAGACGTCCTCGTACCGGTCGTAGCTCGCGAGCACCTCGACGATGACCGTCACCCCGAGTCCGAAGGCGTCGAGGTCGACGTCGTAGAGGTCGTTCTCGATGACGCCCGCCTCGCGGAGGTTGTTCAACCGGTAGTGGATGGTCGAGACGGGGATTCCCGTCTCCTCGTGGAGTTTCTCGGGGCTACCCGTCCCGAGGTCCGAGATGGCCTTCAACAGCGTGACGTCGCGTTCGTCCATGGCGGGCAGATAGCCACGACGGGCACTTGAACCTCGGTGTCACGAGCGCGAGCAGTCTCGAACCAGTACCGGCACACACGAGGAAACCGAAAGGAACGTTCAACAACGACTCGCCTCGTTGTAGAAGGTCTTAACAACCTTCAAGCGACGAGTTCGAACTGAATTCGACGAAATGGAAACTATCCAAAGCAAGATTCAATCAACACCCGTTCTGTTCGTCCTGCTCGCCGCGTTCTGGGGGACCTCGTTCGTCGCCATCGACGTCGGCCTCGAACGCGTGCCGCCGCTCCTGTTCGCCGCGCTCCGCTACGACCTCGCCGGCGTCGTCGTCCTCGCGTACGCGGCGGTCACTCACGACCGGTGGCTTCCCCGGACCCGGCGCGACTGGCTCTCGGCGCTCGTCGGCGGCGTCTTCCTCGTCGGTGCCTTCCACGCCCTGTTGTACCTCGGCCAGGGTGCCGTCTCGGGCGCTGTCGCCGCCATCGTCGTCAGCCTCGTCCCGCTCCTGACGGCGGTCTTCGACCACACGCTCCTCGGCGAGCGCCGCCTCGAACCCGTTGGCGGTGCCGGGTTCGTCTTCGGCGTCGTGGGGGTCGTCGTCGTCGCGAACCCCACTCCGGGCGCGCTCGACTCCACGGCCGCGCTGGGCATCGGCCTCGTCTTCCTCTCCGCGGTCGCGTTCGCCCTCGGGAGTGTCGCCACGCGGTCGGTCTCGGCCGACTTCCCGGTGGTCTCCCAGCAGGCGTGGACGATGCTCGTCGGAGCCGCCGTCTTGCACCTCGGGAGTGTCGTCCGTGGTGAGTCGTTCGTCGCGTCGGCGTGGACGCCGTCGGTGCTTCTCTCGTTCGGCTACCTCGCCGTCGTCTCGGGCGTCGTCGGCTTCCTGATCTACTTCGAACTCCTCGAGCGGGTGGGGCCTTCCGAACTCAATCTGGTCAACTATCTCAACCCCATCGTCGCGGCGCTGGTCAGCTGGGCCGTCCTCGGCGAGGTGCTCGGCACGACCGCCGTCGCGGGGTTCGTCGTCATCTTCGCGGGCTTCGGACTCCTCAAGCGCGACGCCGTTCGCTGTCTCGTTCGCTCGCGGTGGACCGTCGCCGACTGCTGAGCCGCTTTCGTCGGCGAAACGGTCTTCTCCTCCTCGCTCGAACCGCTCGACCGTGACCCTGCTCTTCGAGGACTTCGACGTCGGCGACCGCTTCGACCTCGGCACGTACGCGGTGAGCGAGGCCGAGATACGCGAGTTCGCCGAGCAGTACGACCCGCAGTGGTTCCACACCGACCCCGACCGGGCGCGCGAGGAATCGATGTACGGCGAGCTCATCGCCAGCGGCTGGCACACCGCGGCGATGACGATGCGCCTCCTCGTCGACGGACTCCTCGCCGACGCCGCCTCGCTCGGCGCGAAGGGCGTCGACGAGCTCCGCTGGTGGCGGCCGGTCTTCCCCGACGACGTCCTCTCGGCCACCGTCGAGGTGGTCGAGTGTGACCCCGAACGCGGACTCGTCCGCCTGTCCGTCGTGACGAGAAACGAGGCGGGGGAGAAGGTGTTCTCGATGGTCGGCAACGTCCTGTTCGCGCGGCGAACCGAGTGAGGTCGGGTGCGGCGGCCGTGGTCGCGGCTACCGCGGGTGTCGTGCTTACCGCGGCTTCTCGGGGGGCTGGACGCGCTCGGACGCCTTCCGGAAGAGCCCCGTGAGCGTCGTGACCTCCCGGTCGGTGGGGTGTGCCCTCCCGAGCAGCCGGCGGACCATCCGCATCGTCTTCTCGCGCTTATGCTCGCGGTGTTCGAGCTGTGTGAGGAACGTCTCGAAGAAGTCGTAGAAGCGCTCGATGTCGGCCTCGTCGGCGCGCTCGCGCTCGACGTCGGGGAGTTGTGTGTTCTCGACGCCCGCACCGAGCGTGAGCGTCCGCAGTTCGTACAGGGCGACGGTCGCTGCCTGGCCGAGGTTGAGGACGGGGTACTCCTCGGAGGCGGGAATCGAACAGACCTCGTCGAGGCGCTCTAACTCCTCGTTCGACAGGCCGGTGCCCTCCCGACCGAAGACGAGGGCCGTCTGCGTCTCGACGCGGGCGAGCGAGTCGGCCAGTTCGCGCGGCGTCCGGAACGGGAAGCGGACGTGCCGCCGGGCGTCCTCGTTGGTGATGGCGGTGAAGCCGACGGTGTGGTACTGCTCGACGACGTGGTCGAAGGTCACCTCGTCGGCGTTCGGCAGGACGTCCTCACGGGCGTGACCGGCGAAACCGTACGCCTCGCTGTCGCGCGTCATCGCTGGTGGGTCGACCAGCTTCAGGTCCGAGAAGCCGAAGTTCTTCATCGCGCGGGCGATGGTTCCGACGTTCCCCGGCGTCTCCGGTTCGACCACGACGACGACGGGCGCGTCCGCACTCATCGCGTCGGGTAGTCCGCCCCGAGGTCGACGTCGAGGTCGACGTTCGCGTCGCCTTCGTCCTCCTCGTCCTCGTCGTCCTCGCTCTCCCCGTCCAGTTTGGCGGGACGCTCGAACGGCGTTCCCTCCCGGAGGTCGATGCGCTCGCCTTCGAACTCGTTCTCCGCTTCGAGTCGCCGCTGAATCTCCTGGGGGTCCGGGGGGTCCGGCAGTTCGTCGGGGTCGGTTTCGACGTACTCGAGCCCCGCGTACCCCTCGGGCGCGCGGCCGCCCGCGGCGAACCACTCGTGGAACGCGTCGCGGAACCCGTCGTCGCCGGCGAGGTCACGACCGCCCTCCTCGCGGAACCAGTAGAGGAAGTCCGCCTCGTGGTGGTCACAGAGCAGTACCTCGTCGAGCGGTTCGCCGTAGACGATGCTCGCCTGACGGCACCGGTCCTTCTCGGCGTCGCCGTGGACGAGATAGCAGGCGTCACAGGGCCGCTCGACGATGAGCGACAGGCGAACGAGGCGGTGCCGGGCGTCCTCGGGAATCTCGGTGAGCGGCCGGAACTCGCCCTCCTCGGTGAACACTTCGCGCTCTTCGAACCGCCAGCCGCGAAGTCCGATGCTGACCTTCGACATACCCAACGTACCCGCGGGACGGACAAAAAGAGCGTGACTCGCCGTCGAGAGCGATTCGACAGGGCGTCGACCGCGACCCACCACTCGCCGTGACCGGTCGGTCTATACGCACTGAGTCCTCAGCGCGAGTATGCGAACGGTCAACGCAGCCGGCCTGGACATCGGCGACGACGCGCCCCCGAGAATCATGGGCGTCCTGAACGTCTCGAAGGAATCGCCGTACAAGCCGAGCGTCTTCAACGACCCCGGCGAGGCCGCCGAGTACGTCGACACCGAACTCATCGACCAGGGGGCCGACATCGTCGACATCGGACTGGAGTCGGCGAACAAGAAGTTCGAGGTGCTCTCGGCGGCGGGCGAACTCGAACGGCTGGAGACGGCGCTCGACGTCGTCGACAGCGTCTCGGGCGACGCGGTGTTCTCCATCGAGACCCGGTACCACGAGGTGGCCGAGGCGGCCATCGAGGGCGGCTTCGACATGGTGAACGACATCTGCGGCTTCGCCGACCCGGAGATGCCCCGCGTCTGCGAGGAGTACGACGTCGCCGTGGCGAAGATGGCCTCCCCGCCGGACCTCGAACGCCCCGGTGCCATCGAGGACGTCGACGACATCTACGACGCGCTCGAACTGAACGGCTTCACCGACAAGACCATCCTCGACCCCGCGTTCGGCGGGTGGTCCGAGGAGAAGACCACCGAGGACGACCGCGAGACGTTCCGTCGGCTCCGGGAGTTCAGAGGCTACGGCCGCCCCCTCCTCGTCTCCATCAACCGCAAGAACTTCCTCCGGGAGGTCGCGGGTCGCGACACCGAGGATGCGCTCTCGGTCTCGCTCGCGGCGACCGCCATGGCCGTCGAACGCGGCGCGCACGTCGTCCGGACGCACGACGTCGCCGAGACGCGCGACGCGGCGCTCATCGGCAGGGCGTTCACCCGCGAACGGGTCCGCGAGTCGGGGGAACTCGACGTGGAGGAACTCGACGTGACGGCGGTCGGCGAGGCGAGCCGACACCTCGATCGACTCGGTGTCGACGACGGCGTCGCGGCCGAGAGCGTCGTTCGTCCCGTCGAGTTCGCCGGCGTCAGCCGCGACGAACGGGCCACACTGGACGCCGCGGCTCGCGAGGCGGGCGTGACGCTCGTCGCGGGCGACGAGGGCGGGCGACTCCTGCTCGTCGGGACCCCCGGTGGGTACGCGCGGCTCCAGGGAGCCGTCGGCGACACCACCCCGGCGCTCGAGACGGCACTCGAACGGCTGCCGATGGCCTGAACACCCCGCCGCCCCCGATATTCACGGACGAGAAAACTTATGCAGGGCCACAGTAAACCGACTATGCGGAGGCCGGAGGGGCACGCGGGTAGGGGTACACGCTGCCACTCCGGCTCGTGCGGTTCGCCGATCATTTATTCACGACCCGTGAGTCACGACGCTGGAGAGTGCGCATGAACTTCGAGGAGTGGGAGCCGGTGTACGAACGAATCCTGGCCGACTTCGGCTTCGACCGCGCCGCCGACGAACACGCCAGAGACGTCTGTCGGTCGCTCGTCGGGGGTGTGTTCGACGTCGACACCCTTCGAGACGGTGTCGAGGGGAACACGGTCGCCGTCGTGGGCGCGGCACCCGCGCTCGCCGACGAGGTCCACCGGGCCGCCGAGGCCGACCGCGTCTTCGCCGCATCGACTGCCGCCGACGTCTGTCTCGAGCACGGGATCGACGTCGACCTCATGGTGACCGACCTCGACAAGAACCCCGAGACTGCCGCCGACCTCACCCACGGCGGAACGCCGGTCGCCGCGCACGCACACGGGGACAACGTCCCGCTCCTCCGGGAGTGGCTTCCGCGGTTCGCTTCCGAGTGGACACTCCCGACGACACAGGCCGCGCCGGTCGACCCCGTGGTGAACGCCGGCGGCTTCACCGACGGCGACCGGGCCGCCTTCCTCGCGGACCACCTCGGCGCTGCCGCGCTCGTCTTCGTCGGCTGGGACTTCGACGACCCCACGGTCGACCCGATGAAGGCGGCGAAGCTCCGGTGGGCCGCACGGCTCCTCACGTGGCTCGAGGCGCGGCGCGGCGACCGGTTCGCCGTCCTCGACGGCCACCGCGACCCGCTCGAGCCGCGCTCACCGCCCGACGACGGACGGTGACGTGTCGTCGTCGACGACGGCCACGCTGGCGGTGAACCCGCTCTCGAAGAGGCGGGCGTCGCAGTCGGCGCAGGTCACCGCGACGGTCCGCTCGTTCACCCCGGGAACGCGGCTCGACGCCCGGTCGAGCACTGTCGTCCCGTCACAGCTCGGACAGACGTCCAGATACAGCCGAAGCGTCGAGAGCATCGCCCCGCGTCGTTGCGGTGAGACCGCGTCCCACCGCGGGTATCGACGGCGGAGTTCGTGGATGCTGGCCGTGTCCGCGACCAGTGCGGCCCGGGAGAGCCACGCGCCGAGCGGCGCGCCGGCGGCCTCGGCGAACAGGACGCCGTCCCGCCACGCGAGGGTGACACGCTCGGGAGCGACGGAGAGGGCGGCGGCGAGCGCCCGAGCGTCGTCCTCACGAGGCCCGGCCGAGCGGACGCGCGCACGCCACGCAGCGAGGAACGACGGGGCAGGCTGGAAGTCCCCGCTCGCCCGCCGGAGGACGCCCGCACGGAGGAGTTCCCGTTCGTCCGGCGGGGCGGGGGAGTGAGAGTTGGCGGCGTCGAGCCAGTCGGAGACGGCACGGACGAACGCCGGGGTGCCGGGGACGGCGTAGCCGCGGAGGACGAGGAACGCCACGCCGACACCGATGAGGACAGCGCCCGACAGCGGCACCAGCCGCTCGACACCGACGGCGACGAGGCTCACCACCAGCACGTTGGCGACGACGAATCCCGGCTCGCGGGCGCGTCCCGTATAGGACGGGTGTCCGAGCGACGAGACGAACGCGATGAGGTTCATGTGTGGGGGCGGCCTCGGCAGGCGTTGCTGCCCGTCTATGGTGATACCGATGGTTAGGTATGGGTAGGATACCGTCCGATTATGAGAGTATTCGGCCGGGTAGGCTGGGCTGAACCGGTCGGAACCCCAGACTAACGGGGCGAAACGTATCGTCTGGGGAGAATGTTGTCGGCTTAACCGTCCGGATGACGAGCATCTCCCGCCACCGGTC
This sequence comes from Salinigranum halophilum, assembly GCF_007004735.1. Classification (NCBI taxonomy): domain Archaea; kingdom Methanobacteriati; phylum Methanobacteriota; class Halobacteria; order Halobacteriales; family Haloferacaceae; genus Salinigranum; species Salinigranum halophilum. The sequence continues at coordinate 80,093 of NZ_SSNL01000004.1, read as the reverse complement.
CGCCGGCCGTCCGACGCGCGACCGCCACCGCTCTCGCGAGGCCGGTAGCTTCTCGTTTGGCCCCTCCTTGCTGCCGGTATGCAGCTTCACTGGCACCGCCGCGACCTCCGGACCGCAGACAACCGGGGGCTCGCGGCCGCCGCCGACGCCGGACCCGTCGTCCCGCTCTTCGTCTTCGACGACGCGGTCCTCGAACACGCGGGCGCACCGCGGGTCAGATACATGCTCGACGCGCTCGACGCGCTGCGGGCGCGGTATCGAGCGCTCGACTCGGACCTCGTCGTCCGCCACGGCGACCCCCGCGAGGTCGTCCCGCAGGTCGCTCGCGATGTCGGCGCGGACCGCGTCTGCTGGAACAAGGACTACTCGGGCCTCGCCCGCGAGCGCGACGCCGCGGTTCGCCGGGCCCTCGACGGGGTGGACGTCGCCCGCGAGAGCGTCCACGACCACCTCCACCACGAACCGGGCTCCATCACGACAAACAAGGGCGAGCCGTACTCGGTGTACACCTACTTCTGGAAGAAGTGGCGCGACCGCGAGAAGGCCGAGCCGTACGCCGAGCCCTCCAGTGACCGTCTCGCCGACCCGGGCGTCGTCGACGACACTGGCACCCTGCCGAGCATCGAGGCCCTCGGCTTCGAAGAGCCCATCGCGACCGTTCCAGACGCGGGCACCGAGCCGGCCCGCGAGCGTCTCGCACGATTCCGTGACGACGGCATCTTCCGGTACGATTCCGACAGGGACTACCCGACGCGGGACGCCGTCTCGCGCCTCTCGACCGACCTCAAGTGGGGGACGCTGGGCGTGCGCGAGGTGTACGCCGCGACGGAGGCAGCGATGGACGCGGCCGGCGAGGACGAACGGGAGTCGGTCGAGGAGTTCCAGTCACAGCTCGCGTGGCGGGAGTTCTACACCCACGTCCTCTTCTTCAACCCCGAGGTGGTCTCACAGAACTTCAAGGAGTACGAGAACGACATCGAGTGGCGCGACGACCCCGAGGAACTGGCGGCGTGGCGCGAAGGGCGGACGGGCTACCCCATCGTCGACGCGGGGATGCGGCAGTTGAAAGCGGAGGCGTACATGCACAACCGGGTGCGGATGATCGTCGCCTCCTTCCTCACGAAGGACCTGCTCTGTGACTGGCGGCACGGCTACGCCCACTTTCGGAACCTGCTGGCGGACCACGACACACAGAACGACAACGGCGGCTGGCAGTGGGCCGCCTCGACGGGGACCGACGCCCAGCCGTACTTCCGTATCTTCAACCCGATGACGCAAGGAGAACGGTACGACCCCGACGCCGAGTACATCAAGACCTACGTCCCCGAACTCGAGGGGGTCGACCCCTCGGTCATCCACTCGTGGCACGAGTGCTCGGCGCTCCAGCGGCGCAACGCCGCGCCCGACTACCCCGAACCGATCGTCGACCACGCCGAGCGGCGCGAGGAGGCGCTCGCGATGTTCGAGCGAGCGCGCGGCGACGACTGAATCGGGAGACGTAGCCGTGCCGGCGTCCCGGTCGTCGACTCAGTCGCTCGGGGTCGCCCCCGACGACCGGTCGGCCGCCGCCCCCGGCGTGGCGGCGTCGATGTCGCCCGCGCCGAAGAGCCGCTCCCAGACGACCAGCGCGGCGGGTAAGACGAGCAGCGAGGCCATGAAGGCGTAGAACACCGACAGGGCCGCGATGAGGCCGAAGTCGCCGATGGCCGGGAACACCGACAGGACGAGGACGCCGATGCCGAACATCGTGGTGAGGACGCTGCCCAAGAGCGCGCCGCCCGTCCCGTAGACGGTCCGAGAGAGCGCCGCGCTGACCGTGGGCTGGAGCTCCCGCTCGTCGATGTAGCGGTGGGTGAGGTGCACGGAGTAGTCGATGCCGAGTCCGATGGTCATCGCCAGCACCGTGGCGGTGAAGGCGTTGAGCGAGAAGCCGAGATAGCGCATCGACCCGGCGACGAACGCGACGGTGACGACGATGGGGATGAGGTTGGCGAGCCCCAGCGTCGCCCTCCCCTCGAGGAGCCAGTAGATGAACAGCAAGAAGGCGGCGGTCCCGGCGATGGCGAGCGCGAGGCTGACGATGGCTGACTCGAAGATGATGTCCGAGATGGCCTTGAACACGACGATGCTGCCCGTCGCGGTGGCTCCCATCCGGTAGCGCTCGGCGACGGCGCGGGTGTCGTCCGTGATGGCCCCGTCGGACTCGTCGGCTTTCACCGCGTAGACGACCCGGGCGTTCCGGCGGTCCTCGGTGAGGTACTCGAGGGCCTGTCCTCTCGCAGGTGAGGCGAAGAGGTAGTCGTACACCTCGCCGAGGTTCTGGTCGGGGATGCCGTTGGCGTTGCGGTCGTTTCTCGCCACGAGGGCGTCGAACGCGGGGTCGCGCTCCTGGTAGGCGAGGATGACGGTCACGATGGACGTCTCGCGTGCGTGGCGGCCGTCGCGAACGAAGGTGTCCGGGGGGTCCTCGCCGGCGTTCCACATCGACTCCAGCGCCGAGTTCCGCTCCATCGGTCCCTCCACGAAGACCACCGTCTCGTCGTCCTCGCTCGACTCGAAGTTGTCTTCGAGGAAGTTGATGGTGGCCGTGATGGTGTACTCGCCGGGTTTGAACGGCTCGGGGAGCACGTCGTAGTAGTCGGCCGTCTCCTCCGGTGGGAGGAACTGTTCCTGTGAGAAGCTCGTGTCGATGCCGGACGCGTAGAACGCGGCGTACCCAGAGCCGAGGAGTACGACCACGAGGAACACGACCGGGGCGACCCGTGCGATCGTCACACCGCCCGAAAGCACCCCGCCGAGCGAGGAGCCTTCCGAGCCGATGGGTGCCTGCGAGAGCGTCGGGATGGGGTAGCGCTCGCGGAGTTCGTCGGTGTACAGCTTCAGCGCGGGGAGGAAGACGCCGAAGATGAGGAAGGTGAAGGTGATGCCGATGGCGGCGACGACGCCGAACTCCCGGATGGGCAGGAGGCCGCTCACGAGGTTCGAAGAGAAGCCGATGACCGTCGTGGCGGTGACGATGAAGAAGGCCACGAGCAACTGGTCCGTCGTGGTCCGCATCGCCGTCACGGGGTCGTCCTCGACCAGGCGCTCCTCGCGGTAGCGATTGATGGCGTGGATGCCGAAGTCGATCCCGACAGCCAACAGGAGCGGCGGCACGGCGATGAGGATCTGCGAGAACGCGATACCGGCGAAGCCCATGAAGCCGAACGTCCAGACGATGGCCATCCCGAGCGCGACGGTCCCGAGGACGAGGTCGACCAGGTCGCGGTAGGCCACGACGAGAAAGAGGATGATGAAGAACACGGCGGCGGGGACGACGATGAGCAGCGAGTCGCCGATGACGGTGCCGAACTCCTGGGCGATGACACCCGAGCCGAAGACGACGATGTCGCCGCCGGCGGCGTCGGCGATGTACACCGCCTCGAGCTGGATGGGTTCGAGCGGGCTGGCCCCGCCCTGTCCCGACCCGCCCGAGATGCCGCTCGGCACCTCGTGGCGGACGACACCGACCGTCGCGGAGGCGGACGCCGCTGTCGGATTGAAGTCGTCGCTCAGGAGCGAGGCGAAGCCGGGGTTCTCGCGGGTGAGGGTGCCGACGGCGACGCGGATTTCACCGGGCGTGGCGCGTTCGACGGCCGTTATCTCCGCTTCGAGCGTCGACGCCGAGGGGTCGAGTTGGCGGGCGACGAGGCGGGCAGCACTCTCGGTGGAGACGACGCGCATGTCCGGTTCGTTCGCCATCCGCTCTTGCACGCGGAGCATCCGGAGCAGCCCCTGTTTCGAGAGGACGTTCTCGTTGCGCTGGATGAGCTGTGTCGACCCCTCGTCGGGTGCGAACGGGTCGGAGAACTTGTCGTTGACGTCCTGTAGCGCCTGCTCGGCGGGGACGTCCTCGGAGAACTGCTCCGTGCCCGACTCGGTCGACACGGCGGGGAGGCCCGCGGCGAACCCGGCGGTCAGGAGGACGAAGACGAGCACGACGGTGCCCGGCCGGCCCGTGATCCACCCGTCGGCCGCGTCGATGAGTCGCTGGTACTCGACCTTCGGTGCCACGGCGTCGTCTCACCTCCGCCGGACGACGACGACCGCCGCACCGATGAGGACGACGGCACCCACGCCGACGACGAGGCCGAGCGGGAAGCCGCCGCCGGACGACTCCTCGACGGTCACGGGCAGTCTGAACGAGTCGGAGACCTGCGTCGTGCCATCCTCGCGGTCGTACTCGAAGTCGACGGAGACCGGGTAGTCCTTGGCGAATGTCGAGCCCGCGGTGCTTATCTGGAAGGTGACCTCGGCGGACTCACCGGGTTCGAGTGCGTCGATGAACGCCTCGTCGTCGCTGGACGAGATGGGGTCGTCGACGAACAGCTTCGCCGAGATGTCCGAGAGCGTCTCGTCTTCGGTGTTGGTGACCGTCAGGGTCAGCCGTCCCGAGTCGCCGGCGGCCAGGGTCGAGTCGTCGGCCTCGACGGTGAAGGGGTCGCGCTCGGCGTCGACCTGGATTCGTGCGGTCAGCGGGTCGCTCGTTCGGGTGTCGCCGTCCTCGTTCTCGTACCGGACCGCGAAGGAGAGCTGTCTCGACCCGGGGTCGGCGGCGCTCGACACCTCGACGTCGAACGCGAAGTCGGCCGACTCGCCCGCGGCGAGATCGGGGATGGCGAACTCCGTCTCACTCGCGTCGAAGTTGGCGCTCGCCGGCCGGAGGACGACGACGGCGTCGGAAATCGGCGACGGCCCCTCGTTCGTCACCGTCCCCTCGACGGTGCCCTCGTAGTTGACGCGCAACGAGGAGGAGACGTCCGCGAGCGAGAACGACTGCTCGGCGAGCGGGCGCACGCTGGTCCGGAGTTCGTTCGAGGTCCGGACGATGCCGTCGGTGTCGGTGTAGGTGACCGCGCCGGTGAGCGTGTAGTCACGGCGTTCGGCGTCCGCGGCGATGGCGACGGGGAAGGTCACCGTCCGCGTCTCCCCGGGTCGCCACGTCCCGACGAAGCTCTCCGCGGTGGCGACGCCACCGAAACTGAGGTCGCTGTTGGCGGAGGTGAGTCCGACGCTCGCCTCGCGGGCGGGGTCGGTCCCCACGTTCCGCACCGAGACGGCCATGGTCCCGTTGGCACCGACCTGGACGCCGGTGTCGACGCCGACGACCCGGAAGCGGGCCTGGTCCTCGACGACGATGGGAATCGTGAGCCGTCGCGTCACGGAGCGGTCGTTGAACCGGGGGTTGTCGTTCGGTGTCGCCTCGTCGTACGTCACCGTGCCGGTGTAAGTGTACGAGACCGTGACCGGGAGTTCGTACCGTCCGGGCGGGACGAACTCGGGGACGGTGAGGTCGATCTCGACGGGGCCGACGACGCCTTCGGGGACCTGCCCGACGGCGACGCTCTCCGTCTCGACGTCGAGGCCACGGACCTCGCCGACGTCGAGAGTCGTCGCGCGAGCGGTCGTGACTCGCTCGGTGAACCGCTCGGGGCCGCCGCGGACGATGACGCCGTCGTTGACGACGGCCACCCTGAGGGTGGTCGCCTCGCCGGGGGCGACACGGTTGTCCGGCACGGAGAGCGAGAGGTCGGGCCGGCCGATGACCTGGTTCTCCGCGGCGCTCGCGAGGGGGAGGCCCGAGAGGACGACGAGGAGGGCGACGACGACAGTGAGGAGTGAGCGTGTCGGGGCCATATGAGGTTGAGTATTCACTCATCTTCGACAGCGGGCGATAATAACGTGTCGCCTGTTCATCCCGGCTGAGCGAGCGGTGTGCGCCACACGGTGGCACCCGAAGCACGGACGGCTCTGCCTGACGGGCAGTCCCGGTGCCAAACGTTTTGCGCGGGGGGACCCACGGTTCAGTCTACTCATGAGCCGGACGCAGGAGTCGACGGTCGAGGTCGAGGTGTTACTCTACGACGGGTTCGACGAACTCGACGGCGTCGGACCGTACGAGGTGTTTCAGACGGCGGGGGCGTTCGGCGGGGACGTCGCGGTTCGGACGGTCACGCTCGAGGAGCGAGCGCTGGTGACCGCGAGCCACGGACTCCGTATCGGCGTCGACGGGGTGCTCGACGCGCCAGACGTACTCGTCGTCCCCGGTGGCGGGTGGAACGCCGGTGACGACCGACCGGGTGCTCGCCGCGAGGCAGAGCGCGGGGCGGTTCCCGAGGCGGTGCGCGAGCGCGCCGAGGCGGGTTCGACAGTCGCCGCCGTCTGTACGGGGGGGATGCTCCTCGCCGAGGCCGGACTCCTCGACGGGCGGCCCGCCGTGACGCACGCGAGTGCGCTTGACGACCTGCGGGCGACCGACGCAGACGTGGTCGACGCCCGCATCGTCGACACCGGCGACGTCCTCACCGCCGGCGGCATCACCTCCGGGCTGGACCTCGCGCTGCACCTCGTGGGTCGGTACTTCGGGGCCGACGTCGCCGACCGGGTGGCACGGGAGTTGGAGTACGACACCGACCCCTCACGCGTGTTCGTCGCGGGCGAGGCCGACGAGTAACGCGCCGGCAACGAGCGTACAGCCGGCGAGGAGCGTCCAGCCCGCGTCGTACGAGAGGGTGTCGGCGAGGAAGCCGAAGACCGGCGGGGCGGTCAGGCCGCCGAGATTGAGCGCAGTCTGTCCGCCGGCGGTGGCCGCCCCGACCTGGTCGTCGGGGACGAGCGCGGTGAGACAGGCGTAGTAGACGCCGGGGAAGCCGAGGATGAAGAGGCCGAGCACGGCGAACGCGACGCCTGCTGTCGCGGGCGTCCCGGCAGCGACGACCCCGCCGAAGGCGACGCCGGCGAGGAGCGCCTGGACGACGAGCACCCGCGCCGAGGCCCGCGCGTTGCTCCCGGGGAGCGCGTCGGCGACGCTCCCGCCGACGAGACGGCCGAGGCTCCCCGTCACCTGCACACCCGCGAGCACCAGCCCACCGACGGCTGCGGCCGCGCCGACCGACTCGGTGAGGTGGAGCACGACGTAGCCGGTGGTGGTGAACACCGCGGCACCGAGGAAGAAGCCGGCGGCGACGAGCGGACGGTAGCCCGCGAGGCCGGCGAGGCCGCGGAGATCGGGCGGCGAGAGGTCGCCCGACCCGGCGCGACCACGGTACGTCGTCGCGAAGACGGCGGCGACGACGACGGCCAGCACCGCGGCGACGCCGAAGCCGACCCGCCAGCCGTAGCGCGTGCCGGCCGCACTCGTGACGAGGAGCGCGCCGAGGCCGCTCCCGGCGGTGACGCCGACCTGCTTGACGTTCATCGCCAGGTTCCGCCGCTCGGCGGGTGCGACGACGATGACGGCGCGGTTGGTCGCGGGCATCCCGTCGCGTACGCGCAGCCGACGACGACCAGGGCGACGAGCAGCAGTGAGAAGGAGGGCGCGAGCGCGACGCCGACCATCGCCGCCGCGAGCGCGGCGAGACCGAGGACCATCACCGGCCGCTCGCCGTAGCCGTCGACGGCCGCACCGGTGAGGAACAAGCACGCGGTGTAGCCGGCCATCGTCGCCGTGAGCGAGACGCCGACCAGCGTGCGCGAGACGCCGAAACTCTCGCGGACGAAGGCGGTCGCCGCGAAGATGGCGTAGAAACACAGACTCGCCGTTACCTGCCAGCCACTCACGACGCCGACACCTCGCCACGTCACGGTCGGGACTCGGGTGAGGGAGCACAAGTGCCCTCCGGCTTCGGCCGGAAACCGCACGACATCACCGCCCTCGAAAGTGTATGTACGCTGTTAACATACCTCTTCTTAACCTTTAACAGCGTTCCGTCCTACTCGTACAACGGAGGAATATCATGAGCTACGAACTCGACCCATTACCGTACGATTACGACGCACTCGAAGGCAGCATCTCCGAGCAGGTGCTCACCTGGCACCACGACACGCACCACCAGGGCTACGTAAACGGGTGGAACGCGGCGGAGGAGACGCTCGCAGAGAACCGCGAGAACGGTGAGTTCGGCTCCTCTGCGGGTGCCATCCGCAACGTCACCCACAACGGCTGTGGGCACATCCTCCACGACCTGTTCTGGCAGTGCATGTCCCCCGAGGGTGGCGACGGGCCCTCCGGTGCGCTCGCCGACAGAATCGAGGAGGACTTCGGCTCCTACGAGGCGTGGAAGGGCGAGTTCGAGGCCGCAGCCGGCGCAGCCAGCGGCTGGGCCCTGCTGGTCTACGACTCGTTCTCGAACCAGCTGCGCAACGTGGTCGTCGACAAGCACGACCAGGGCGCGCTCTGGGGCAGCCACCCCGTCCTCGCACTCGACGTGTGGGAACACTCGTACTACTACGACTACGGCCCGGCCCGCGGCGACTTCGTCTCGGCGTTCTTCGACGTCGTCGACTGGGACGAGCCCGCAGCCCGCTACGAGCAGGCAGTCGAGCTGTTCGAGTAAGCGACGACTCGGTCGACCTTCCGTTCTTTTATCCAACACTCCGAGCGACAGCGTTCTCGTCCCGACCGTCCCGTACGGGTACCACGGTGGTGTCTGTTGGTCTACGCATGTCCGGAGACCGCATCGTCGAGTTCATCGAGGACTGGCAGACCGGCTTCTTTCTCGTCCTCGCCGTCGCGGGTCTCGGGGTCGTCGTGGGAGTGGCCGGTCTACGACTCGCCGGCCCACCGGGGTTCTTCGCCGGGTTCCTGGGCGGTGTCGGCCTCTCTTTTCTCGCCTACTCGTATCTCCGGTACGGGCGCTGACACCGCCTGGTCGGAAGAGGACACACGTTTACCTGCCAACGCCGAAGCGTCTCCCATGCCCCGTCCCAAAGAGGACTTCGACACGCTGTACCCATACCAGATGTACACGCCCGCCGAGGTGCTCGACCCCGACCTGATGTACACGGTCCCCGAAATCGGCCGGCGACTGCAGGACCTCGCGCCCGACACGCATCTGGAAGAAGAGACCGAGGCGCGCATCATCGCCTGGACCATCCCGTGGCTCGTCTATCACCAGAAGGACATGGTCATCAACGACCCGGAGGGGGACGAACCGGGCTACTTCGGCGTGAGCGACGAGGCGGTCGCGGCGCTCGAAGACGACTGACCGCTCGCACCTCAGGCACGCGCCCGCGCGGCCTGTAACGACTGTTCCAGCGCTCCGAACGGGTCGTCCAGGACGCTCGGCCCGTGGCCGGTGTGGAGCACCTGGAGGGTCTCGTCGACCGCCTCCACCACGCGCTCGATGCTCTCGACGAGCGTGCGGCCGTCGCCGCCGGGGAGGTCGGTCCGGCCGAAGCTCCCGCCGGCGAAGACGAGGTCACCGGCGAACAGCACGCCCGAGTCGGGGTCGTACAGGCAGAGGTGGTCGGCGGCGTGACCGGGCGTGTGGAGCGCGCGGAACGCGTCCGTTCCGATGCGGACGACGTCGCCGTCGTCGATTCGGTTGTCCACTGCCGGATGCGACGCGTCGAACCCCCACGTCTCGACGTCGAACCGGTCTCTGATGGCGTCGACGTTGCCGACGTGGTCCGGGTGGGTGTGGGTGATGACGACGGCGTCGAGGTGGTCGACGTCCCCTTCGAGGTGCGAGACGGCGTCGAAGTTCGCCCCGGTGTCGACCAGGACGGTTCGCCCGTCCGCGCCGTGGTCCCCGCGGGCCGCCGGCGAGACGAGGAAGGCGTTGCTAGTGAAGGCGTCGACGTCGCGAGCGATGTTGTGTATCACAAGCTGAGTGCGCGCGCCGGGTACTTCGGCGTTTCCCGGTCCGGTCCGTGGTCGACCGACGGCGTCACGGCGTCACGGCGTCGGTGGGTGTCGTCTGTCCGGCGACGTCCACCGCGAGCGCCCGTTCGACCACCGGCGTGAGGTCGCCGCGGATCGAGCGGAGGAGCGTGCCGAAGTGGCCCGTGTCCCAGGCGGTCCGGTTCTCGGCCGGCACGCCCCACGCGTCGAGCGTCGCCGTGAGCGTGTGCGGCGGGACCAGGGTGTCTCGACGGCCAAAGACGGGGAAGACCCGGTCGGGGTCGAGTCCGCACGACTCGGGCGGGTTCAACAGCGGGCTCAGTTCGTGCAGGTGCGGGTACCAGCCCGCCCCACGGAGCACGTCGTCGAGGTCGAGCAGGGGCGAGAGGTCGCCTTCGACGAGGACGGCGTCGACGTCGCCCGTCGCCGCCACGGGGACGACGCTGTCGGGACGGGCCGACGCGGGCCACGAGCCACAGCGTCCTGCGACGTGCATCGCGACGATGCCGCCGAGGCTGACACCGCCGAGGGCGACGGTCGACCCCTCCGCGTGCGCCCAGTCGACGAAGCAGCCGGCTTCGACGGTCGCGGTCGCGTAGAGCTGGAACATCGACTCCGGCGCGCGGGCGAGGTACGACTCGCCGCTGAACCGCCCGAGCGGTTCGCGCCGTCCGTGCCACGGGGCGTCGGGGAGGACGACGCGAACCCCCTCGGACGCGAGCGCGCGGCCGAGGTACGCCTCCTCGGGCCAGTAGGCGGCGCAGTCGTTCACCATGCCTAGCCCGCCGTAGAAGACGAGTGTCGGGAGGTCGTCGCCGGCGTCGGGCGGTTCGTACACCCGGGCGACGGCGTCGTCGGAGACGTACGGCGACGGGGTAAGAAACCGGAGCCAGTACTCGGCGGTGCCCGGCCCGGGGACCCAGTCGGAGCGCTCGACGCGCGGGAACCGCTCGGAGACGCCGTAGACCTCTCCGGGGGCGGCGAGGTCGGTGTGGTACTTCGAGCGCACGGCGTCGACGGCGGGAACGGCGTAGTCGACGGGCGGGACGAGGTGGTCGTCGACGAGGAAGCCGAAGACGTCGGCGACGTCACGGCGGCGGTGCTCGGCCCGCCGCCGCTCGCGCTCGGCGTGGAGACGGTCGTCGACCGACGAGGACGGGTCCCAGAGGACCTCGTGCCACCGGTCGGCGGCGTCGAGCGCGGCTTCCCGCCGCGACGCGTAGGCAGCGAGCGCGGACTCGATGCGACCCGAGAGATGTGGGGCGGGTGGAGCCCCCACCGCGCGGAGGTACTCCCGGGGGGACGCGCCGAGGGCGACGTCGGCCGCGGCCCGGGCGCGCTGGAGCGCGAACTCCCGCCGGAGCGACCGGGTCTTCAGCCGCTCGAACCACGCGGTGTCGAGCACGCCGCCGAGCGGCGACGCCAGGAGGCGGTGGACCGTCGGAGTCTCGAGGTGAGCCATACCGTCGAATGGAGTGAAATACTAATGATACTTTGTGTGGTCCCGGCGCGGCCGGGCGAACGATTCATACGGATTTTTCACCCGGGACTCTCGATGGGGTGTATGGACGAAGCACCAGACGTAGGCGAGTTGACACCCCCGAACCGGACCCTGATGGGCCCCGGTCCGAGCGACGTCCACCCCCGCGTGCTTCGCGCGATGAGCACCCCGCTCGTGGGCCACCTCGACCCCTCGTTCATCGACATCATGAACGAGGTCCAAGAGCTCCTCCGGTACACGTTCCGGACCGACAACCAGTGGACCATCCCCGTCTCGGGGACGGGGTCGGCGTCGATGGAGGCCGCCATCGGCAACCTCGTCGAGCCCGGCGACACCATGTTGGTGCCGACGAACGGCTACTTCGGCGGCCGCATGGCGTCGATGGCCGAGCGCGCCGGCGGCGACGTCGTCCACGTCGAGGCACCCTGGGGCGAACCGCTCGACCCCGTCGACGTCGAGGCGGCCTTCGACGAACACCAGCCCGACGTGTTCGGGTTCGTCCACGCCGAGACCTCGACGGGCGTGAAGCAGCCGAACGTCCCCGAACTGACCGACATCGCCCACAGCCACGACGCGTACGTCGTCGCCGACTCCGTCACCTCCCTCGGCGGCGTCGAACTCCGCGTCGACGAGTGGGACGTCGACGTCGCCTACTCGGGGCCGCAGAAGTGTCTCTCCTGCCCGCCGGGTGCGTCGCCGCTCACGCTGAGCGACCGCGCGATGGACAAGGTGCTCTCCCGCGAGGAAGAGCCGCGGTCGTGGTACCTCGACCTCTCGTTGCTCGAAGGCTACTGGGGCGACGAGCGCGCGTACCACCACACCGCCCCCGTGACGAACGTCTACGCGCTGCGCGAGGCGCTCCGATTGGTGGCTGAGGAGGGCATCGAGAACCGCTGGGAGCGCCATCTGGCGGTCGCGGGCGAACTCAAGTCGGGGCTCGAGGCCATGGGCCTCGAGATGAACGCGCCCGACGAGTACTGGCTTCCCTCGCTGAACGCGGTGCGCGTCCCCGACGGCGTCGACGACGGCGCGGTCATCTCGTACCTGCTGGACGAGTACGACCTCGAGATCGCCTCCGGGCTCGGCGACCTCGCGGGTGACATCTGGCGCATCGGCTGCATGGGCTATTCGGCTCGAAAGAAGAACGTCGAGTACGTCCTCTCGGCGCTCGCGGACGGCCTCGAACGGGAAGGCTACGACGCACAGCAGGCCACGCCGGTCGCCTCCGACGACTGAGGCTCGCTGTTCTCGCCGTTCGCCCCCGTCTCACTCGGGTTCTCGGTAGTGAGCGAACTCCACGAGGTTCCCGTCCGGGTCTCTGACGTAAACCGACGCCATCTCGCTACGCGCACCCGACCGGGTGTCGGGACCTTCGACGACCGACACGCCGGCACTCTCGATTCGTTCGACGACGGCCCGAATCGGCTCGTCGACGACCAGACAGAAGTCGGCCGACCCCGGCGCGGGGTCGGCAGCGTGTGGCTCGTACTCGTCGCCAGCGGGGTGGAGGTCGAGCTTCGTGGTACCGAACGAGAGTGCGACGCGACCGCCGGCGAACGTCTCGACGGTCACCACGTCGAGGTCTCCGCGTAGAACTCACAGGTCCGTTCGACGTCGGTCGCGTACAGGACGAGGTGGTCGATTCCGGTGACGTGCAGGGGTGTGAGAAGCCGACGAGAGACAAACCTCTGGCGGCGTCTCCCGCTCACCACTCCGAGAGCGCCCCGGGGCCGTGGAGCGCCACGAGCGTCCCGACGAAGGCCGCAACGCCGGTCAGGGCGAACGCGCCGCCGACGTAGAACACCCACGACATACCGATTTCGGTCATGAGCCACCCCCCCAGGAGTGGTGCGGCGATGCTCCCCGGCCGCCAGAGCAGGTCGCGGACGCCGAAACTGGAGGCGACACCGCCCGAGTCGGTCCCTTCGTCGGCGAACAGCGCCATGCTCGCGGGTTCGCGGAGGCTGTCGGCCACGCCCAGCGACCCGCTGAGGGCGACGAGCGGGAGGAACGCCGGAGAGAGCGGCCCGAGGAGTGGAAGCGTCGCGGGGAGGCCGAGCGCCGCTCCCACCGCCGGTGAGAAGGGGACGAGGAGGGCGACGAGTCCGTAGAGCGCCCCGCCGATGGCGACGAACGACGCGCGGCCGTATCGGTCCGAGAGTCGACCCATCGTCGGCTGTGAGAGCATGTTGGTGAACTTCTCGGCGACGACGGTGAGGCTCACCGCGAGCGCGCCGTACGCGAGGCCACCGGTCGCGGCGGAGACGCCAGCGAAGATGGGCACCCACGTCCGGACCAACGTGACGGCGACGGCGTACTGCGTGCGGAAGGTCGCGATAGTGAGGATACGCCCGTTGAGCGCGAGGTCCGAGAAGGGAAAGCCCTCGACGACGGTGTCGTCAGGCGGGAGCAGCCACCAGACGAGCGCCGTCGTGACGACGAAGACGGCGGTGACGACGGTGAACACGGGGCCGAAGCCGAACTGGTCGTAGAGCAGGCCCGCGCTCAGGCTGCCGACGATGGAGGCGGCGAACGCGGCGGCGTTGGCCTTCCCGATGTAGTTGGCCCTGGTACCCGTGGTCGCGAGTTGTCCGACGAGTCCGAGCGACATGAGCGAGAGGGCGACGAAGACGACTCCCTGGACGGTTCGGAGGAGGATGAACGCGAGGCTCGACTCGACGAACGGGTACGCGGCGTAGACACCGACACCGAGGACGAGTCCGGCGAGCAGGACGTGCCGCTTGTCGCCGCGGTCACCCCACCAGGCGACGGGAACGACGGCCAGGCCAGACGAGAGCGTGAACCCCGTCGTGAAGAGTCCGATGACGACGCCCGCCGAGAGGGTCAGCCCCAACACGGTCACGGCCGAGGGGTCGAGCGCGTCGATGTACTTCGGGAGGAGGGTCGCGAGCGTGATGAACCCGAAGCCGCCGGCGAATCGGGAGACGTAGAGCGCGAAGAACGGCGAGACGGAGGGGCGTGTCACACGTGGGGTCTGCCGGGCGCGCTCAAACGCGTTGCGGTCGACTGGCTCAGTCCGTCGCGCCGACCGAGGAGCCGTCTCCGACCTCGTCGAGCGCCCACGCCGCACGGCCGCGGACCCGCTCGTCCCCGTCGTCGGTCCGGACGCGTTCGAGCACCGGGCGGGCGTGGCAGGCCTCGTCGCGGAGGTACCCCAGCGTCCAGCAGGCGTTCTCGCGAACGAGCGGGTGGTCGTCGTCGAGCGCGTCGACGAGCGGGTCGACGTGGTCGGTGACCGCCTCGGGGAACTCCCGGGCGACGCGCGCGAGCGCCGTCGACGCGTTCGCCCGCGTGACGTCGTCGGCGTCGTCGAGACACGCGAAGAGCGGGGCGACGTGCCGCTTGACCGCGACGGCCTGCGTCGTCGCGACGTCGCCGACGACGCCGGCCGCGTTGGCACGGATTCCAGCGGCGTCGGCGTCGAGGGCGTCGACGAACGTCGGGAGGGGGTCGACGACGACGTCGGGCCACTCGCCGGCGACCCGACCGATCGCACAGGTCGCGTTCAGCCGGGTCGCGGTCCGCTCGGTCTCGTCGCCGACGACGCCGGTGAGGTCTGCGACCGCCGGTCGGATGGCCTCGGGAGCCACGACGGCGATGCGTCCGAGCGCGTACGCCGCGTGTAGTCGGACGGTGGGCTCGGCCACCGTCACCAGGTCGACGAGCCGGTCGGCGGCGTCGACAACTGCCTCGGCGTCCGCGCTGGCGACGTGCGAGATGCAGGTGACGCCGGCGGTCACGGCTGCGTCGTCCGCGGCGTCGAGTGCGGAGAACACGCTCCGGACGTGCGGGGCGACCTCCGCCGGAAGCGCCGCCGCGAGCGACGCGAGGCAGGTGAGCGCGCCCGCGTGAACGGTACTGTCGGGGGGGTCCACGACGAGGTCGTGGACGCGAGGGATGGCCGCCACGCAGTCGTCGGGGCGAGCGTCCGCGAGCGTCGAGAGGCACCGAAGCGCGTCGAGGCGCGCCCCGTCGTCGTCGCTAGCCTCGAGGAGACAGAGAACGACGGTGATATCGACGAGGAGAGGGGCGTGGTCGGCGAGTCCGCGGAGCGTCGCGGCCCGACGGGCGTGGTCGGCGGGGAGCGCCTCCGTCACCGTCTCCACGCACGACACCGGTCGAACCGCCTCGACCGACGCGAACGGGAGCGGACGGGCGACCGGCGGGTCGTCGTCGACCGCGCGGACGTCGACCGTCGGGTGGCCGTCTCTCTCGACGCCGGACGGGACGGACGAGACGTCGAACGCGAACGTCAGCCGGCGGCACGTCCCGTCTTTCCACCACAGAAGGACGATACCGGTGTCGACGTCGTCGGTGAGTGTGACGAGGTCGTCGACGTCCCCGGGGACGACGGCGGCGGCTGTCGGACGCGCCAGGTCCGTGTCGGGCCGTCTCTCCGCTGCCGCCCGTGTTCTCTCCCCGTCTGCCCGTCTCCTGTTCTCGGTCACTGACTTCCATTCGAGACCGGGGCTCTTGAAATCATGCCCCTGTTCGAGACTGGCCGCTCCCGTCCGACTGCGCGCTCGAACGCGACCGGTCCTGTCCTGCGCCCACACGGGTGTCACGCGAGCGCGGTGCGACGGTGTCGTCACTCGTCGGGCGAGTGTCGCAAAGAATGAAACCGCCGTATGGCGGACCGCGGTGACCGGTATCGCCGGTCAGTCGTGGTTACTTAGTCGCGACGGACGGCGACGAGCGCCGCGGCGACGAGCGCGACGAGGGCCACGACGACGCCGAAGCCGGGCGTCGACGTGGACGTCTCGGTCGGCTCGTCCGTGGGCTCCTCAGTGGAGGGTGCCTCGGTGGGCTCCTCCGTGGGCTCGTCAGTCGGCTCTTCCGTTGGCTCTTCGGTCGGCGTCGGCTCCTCGGTCGGCGTGCTCACCGTCTCGGCGAGCTCGAACTCGAGCGAGGCGGACGCCTCGTCGTCGTCGGCGCGCAGCGTGTACGTGCCGGTTTCGACGTCGGACATGTCGATCGTGGTCGACCACTCGCCGGTCGAACCGTTGACCTCGGCCTCGTCCGAGGCGATGACGTTGTTGTCCTCACCGAGGACCTCGATGAAGACGGTCGTCTCGTCCTCACGGTTCGAGGTACCCGAGATCGTGACCTCACCCTGGGCGACCTGCCCGTCCGTGGTGAAGTCGTCGATGGTCAGCGACGGGTTCTCCGCCTGGACGGTCAGCTCGATGATCTGGTCATCGACGCCAGCGCCCGTGTACTCGTCGTTGACGATGGCGACTGCCTGCTGCGGCGTCAGGTCAGAGTCGATGAGGCCCGACCCGTCGCCGTTCGGCTCGAACGCGTAGTCACCGTCGCGGCCCTGGCCGACGATGATGAACGTGTACTGACCGCGGTTGTCGAACGCGGCGTAGTCCTCTTCGAACTCCTCTTCGTCGACGTCGATCTGCTCGAGGGAGCCCTCGCCACCGCTGGCGTCGAGGAAGTTACCGCGCGGACCGATGAGGTAGACGCGGACCGAGTCACCCTGGCCGAGCGCGCTGCCCGACAGCGTGATCTCGTCACCGACGTCTGCGGCGATGCTGGTCGACGAGAGCTCCGCCGTGAGGTCACCCTCGACGGTGCGGACCGTCGTCGTCGCCTTCGTGTCGAACTCGCTGTAGACGTCCGAGCTGATCTCGTCGTCCTGGTTCGCTGCCGTCAGGTAGTCCGTGCCATCGTCGTCGACGGGGTCGGCGACGATCGCGATGCGGTACGAGTCGGGCAGGCTGATCTCGCTGCTGGAGTCGATCTCGACCGAGAACTCACCGTCGGAGTCCACGTCGTCCTCGGAGAAGTCGTCGTCCTCGTCGACGAGCGGGACGTAGTTCTGGTCGATGCGGGCGTACGCCTTCACGTCGTCGGACTCGGCGGCGGTCCCCTCGATGGTGAACTCCTCACCGATGCGGACGACGCTCGGAGCGGACGTGATGTTGATCGACTGTTCTTCGACCGTCAGCTCGGCGGAGTCGTCGGCGCTCGAGTTGAAGCCCGTCTGAAGCGTCGAGTCGTCGGTGTTCGGTGCGTCGAGTTCGACGAACTCAACGTCGACGGTCGTGGTGTCGAGCGCGTTCGTCTGGATGCGGACCTGCGCCTCGGCCTCGTCGTCGAGATCGACGACGGCACCGACGTAGTCCTCGTCCTGATCGCCGGCGAGGTCGTCGGTACCGACGAGGGCGACGACGTCACCGGTGTCGGCGAAGGCGTCTTCGGCCGATGCATCGGTCGCGTCGAGGTCGTCGAGGTCGCCCCCTTCGACGCGGACGAGACCGTACTCACCGGGCGTGCCGGTGACCGTGGCGACGACGTTGTCGCCCTGGGTGACGCTCGACTGGTCCAGCGAGACGGACTGAGCCTCGTCACGGATGGTGAACGTCGCGCTGCGCGACGCACCGTCGAGGTCGTCTGCACCCTCGACCGTGACCGTGTACTCACCCGTGTCGAGCTCTTCGACACCTTCGAGCGTGACGCTCCCGCCCGAGTTTGCGATGGTTATCGGCGTCGAACCGAGCTGTGACTGGACCTCGAGGCCGTCTTCGTCCTCGACGGTGACCTCGACGGACTCAGCGTCGTCGAAGTTCCAGTCGGCTTCGACCGTGAGGTTGTTCGTTCCGGAGATAATCGACTCGTCGGTGATGTCTGCTCCGTCCGTGTCGGGGCCGGAGTAGAGCGTCAGGTCGGTGACGCGAGGCTCGATGACGAACAGCTCGCGGTCGGTGTCGCCCGTGCCGCCGGGCGAGTCGTAGCCACCCTGCTGGAAGTTGTTCGCTTCCGTGATGTCGGCCTGGACACCGTCGCCGATACTGGCCGTCGAACCGTCGGCGTCACCGGACTCGCCGGTGAACGTCGCGGCGCTGCCGGCGTCGACGCCGGGCAGGGCCGTCAGGTCGACGTCTTCCTCACCGAGGTAGACCGAGCCACCGTCGGCGATGATGCGGCCCCCGGAGACGCTGAAGTCCGCAGTCGTCGACTGCGTGTTGGTCTCGGAGTCGATGTTGACCGTGAGCGGACCCTGCGGGTCGACGCCCGTGAGGTCGTGCTCGACGTTCATCGAGACGGTGACGGTGTTGTCACCGGAGTCCGGCACGCCGGTGTCCGTCACGTCGACGCGGACGTACGAGTCTTGCACCTCGGTCTGCGAGACAGTGACGTTGCTCGAGTCACTGCTCGACAGGTCGGAGATGCCTGTAATCGTCCCGACGGGGTAGGTGACGTTGATGGTGTCTGAGGTATCATTTGCAACCGTTACGTCGAACGACACGCTCTGGCTCACGGACGCCGTGTCCGCCGGTACGTTGGCGGCGGAGCCGTTCGCGAGGCCAGTAGCGGCCGCTGCGGCTGTACCTGTGAACGCGATGGTCCCTGCGAAGACCGAGAGGACCATCAGGGCTGTGAGTACAACAGCGCGGATTTTTTCGTTTGTGTCTGACATAGTTTCGGAGGATCGCAACTGCAGTCGGGGACAACACCTTTCTCGCGTGGTCAGCGAGGGATGCTGGAGGGTCACGCATACTCGCTGTTGCCACCTGGGCAGGGGTACGTGTCAGGCCTGTGTTGCTTTGTATAAGTGCCTTGTGTTATCGAGTAATCAGATAGCCAGACGACACCGCGTTCGCCGTGGGACCGCGCATCGTCGGAGACCACGAAAGCGGTCGAACGGGGTCGACCCGACGTCGTCCCGGTTCTCGGACGGCGAGAATCACCCGGTATAGTTACTAAATTGACACGCGTACCGAGTACTGGTGACAGATGATGACGACAGCTCAGCACAAGGAGATAGTGCGTCGCTACGTCGAGGAGGTCTGGAACGAGAAAGACCTCGCCCTCGTCGATGAACTCTACGGCGAGGACTACGTCGGCCACTGGTACCTTCCCGGCGGCGCGGAGGCGACCCGCGCGGACCTCCGCGCCTTCATCGAGGCGGTCCACCGGGGCTTCCCGGACTTCGAGATGACCATCGAGTTCATGCTCGCCGAGGACGACCTCGTGACGGTCGGGTTCACCACCGAGGGGACCCACGAGGGTGAGTTCATGGGGTTCGAACCGACGGGTGGCGAGGAGACGACCGTCATCAGTGGGACGATGACTCATCGCTTCGAGGACGGCGTCATCGTCGAGACGTGGAGCAACTGGGACGCCCTCGGCCTGCTCCAGCTCATCGGCGCGCTCCCGACGGACCTCTCGACGGGCGTCACGGCGTGATGGGCGGGGCGCACGTCGATGCGGCGACCACCGACACGGTGGCGTCGTCTGCGGGCTCTTTCTTCGCGGCCCGAAGAGTCGAGACCAGTACGTGAGGCGTTCCGGGTTGCTCTGTCGTCCAGCCCTCCGTGGCCGCTTCGCTCGTCGCCGTCTGTTCCTCGTAGAAGTACGCTGGGAGGAGTTGAACAACTCGAATTCGGGCGCGTGCGGCGCTCTCGCGCCGATCACCCGAATTCTATCTACGCGGCTGTGAGCCGCGACCCCCGACCGACCCAGCGTTCCGACGATTTCGCGGTTCCGGCCTGCTCGCTTCGCTGCGCGGGCGGGCTTCCACGGGGTGAGAGTCCGTTCTCCCGTGCGAATCTACCGGCAAACCCACTGCAGAGTCACACGGGGACACGCGTTCCCGTCGAAGGGTCTGCACACTCACTCGGCCACCGGAAGTCGGATACCCAGACTCCTCGGCGGAAGCCTCACATCAGAGCGACCGTCGAGGCAGCGGTTGGCCGTCGTCTTGCGGCAGGAGCTCACGATGACAGACGATCTCCAGCCGATGACGCCACGAGAAGCGCACGATATGTACCTCAAAGCACGCGACATCGCCGACACGACTCGGCGGGCACACAGTCGCCGCATCCGCCGGCTCGTTCGGTGGTGCGAAGGAGAGGGAGAGATCGACAACACCAACGATCTCATCGGACGCGACGTCCACGTCTTCAAGATCGAGGAGTTCGCCGAGAAGGAGGACGGCACCGACTACTCGAAAGAGACGATCCGTTCCACGATGAACACGACACGCGTGTTCCTGCGCTGGTGTGAGTCCATCGACGCCGTCTCGCAGGGGCTGAGCGAGAAGGTGCAGTCGCCGTCACCAGAGAACACCCGCGACGAGACGGTCGACCGTACCCTCGCGGCGAACATCCTCGGCTACTTGGCGACGTACGAGTACGCCAGCTTCCGCCACTGCTACGTCCAGTTGCTCTGGCACGCAGGGCTCCGTCTCGGTGGACTCACGCACTCGACCTGAAGGACGTCCACCTCGACGACCTCTCCCTCGAAACCAGGCACCGACCCGACGAGGGAACGACGCTGAAGAACGACGAGGATGGCGAACGGCTCGTCAACATCTCGCAGAAGATCGCGCTGATCATGCCTCTGACGTAGAGTGACCGCGTTCCACGATTGTTCGGTACGATCGATTGGCCTCCTAACTGCTCACGCCCAGAAACGATGTCTCATTTGCGTGTACCGGGGCCGGTGTGTTATGTCTCTGTGACTCGAAAAGAGCGTATGCGTGAACTCGTCTTCGCCCTCGAATACGAACCGGGATGCAACGAGGTGGCAGACACCCTCGTCGACCACCCCGATGCCCGAGTCCGTTCGTTGTCGCTGCACGTCACTGCCGAGCGCCTCTGGCGGGTCGACCACGCCACCGGAACCACGGCCGCGCTCGACGCCATCGAGGACACCTTCCTCACCAGCGATTACTACGCCGACTGTCTGGCGACCGAGGACTGTGGTGCCACACAGACGACTCGCGTCCTCGACCGCACGGACGATACGCTCGTCCTCTACTCCGACTGGGTGCGCACTCCCACCTGCGCGTCCGTTCCCCACATCGCCCGTGACCATCTCGGTGACGGCGTGCTGTTCGAGACCCGTCACGAGGGCCGCCACTACACGTGGCGACTCATCCACTCCGGCGAGGGCAGCGTAACTGCGTTCTTCGACGACCTCGAGACGGCAGTCGGGGAGTGCGCAACGATGGAATTGCTCCGCACCGCTGACACGACGGCCTCGGCGGGGGGAGATGCCGGGATGCCGGGCAGTATGTCCCCCGAGCAAGAGGCCGCGCTCCGGGCTGCCGTCGAGCACGGCTACTACGAGTCACCACGCGATGTTGACGTCGGCGAACTGGCCGAGCATCTCGGCGTACCGCGGTCGACGCTCACCTACCGACTCCGGCGGGCCGAGGAATACTTGACGAAGCGGCACGTCGCGGGAGAATGGACGACAGAGGGGTCACCAGTATCGCTTTAGGTTGCTAGAAGCCGAACTCAACTCTCGTCCGATTCTGCTCGGAGGACTGGATACTGTTTATTCGGGACGCGTGAGACGGCGGGTTCATCCGTTGCTCGTCTTCGAGGAGGTGAGCTTCGACGACCACCCGTCGAACTGTTCGTCGCCGATTTCACCGCGTGCGTACTGTTCGCGGAGGAGTTCCATCGCTGATCCGATTTCCCGGGGCCGGATTTGTTCGTGAACAGATACACTGCACCGATTACGACCACGGCGATGACGAGCAGCCAGAGGAGTGGCCAGAGGAACCCGAATCCCCACATGCCGGAGTCTCTCATCCCCCATCCACCCATTCCACTGCCACCACCCCAGCACGGGCAAACGACGGACAGAATTGGAATATTCCAACCAAGGCTTATCGAACTGACGCACCTACCGTGACGTAATGACCGAGACCCCAGACGCGCCGGGAGAAGTGAGCAGAGATGGGCAACGCCGAGAGCTGTCCGTCCGCCTCACCGTCCCCGAGATGGACTGTCCGTCCTGCGCTCAGAAGGTCGACAAGAGCCTCCAGCGCGTCGACGGCATCGTCGACGCCACACTCCAGCCGACCACCGGCACGGCCACGGTCACCTACGACCCCGACCGCGTTACCGAGACTGATGTCGTTCGGGCCATCGAGAACGCGGGCTACGAGGTCATCAACCGTGGAGACGACGCCGAGGAGTCGTCGGACGGCGAGTTGGGGATTGCTCCTCCGTCGGAGATCTGGACGAGTCCGCGTGCGGTCAAGACGTGGATCGGCGCGGCGTTCGTCGTGTTCGGTCTCGTCTTCGAGTTCGTCCTCACCGGGCAGAATCCCGCCGTGGCGAGCGTTCTCGACTACCCCCTCCACCTCGCCGACGTCCTGTTCCTTAGCGCGACTACCGTCAGCGGCTATCCGGTCGTCCGAGGAGGGTACTACTCGGCCAAGAACCGCTCGCTCGACATCGACCTCCTGATGGGGACGGCCATCATCGCCGCGACCGGCATCGGCTACTTCGTCGAGGCCGCGACGCTGGCCGTCCTGTTCAGCGTCGCCGAACTGCTCGAAGACTACGCGATGGACAGGGCGCGTGACTCCCTGCGTGAGCTGATGGAACTGTCACCTGACGAGGCCACCGTCCGCCGTGACACCGGGGCGTCGGAGACGCCCCGAGCAGACGGCGAAGCCGTCGATGGGGACGAGGAGACCGTTCCCGCCGACGAGGTCGAGGTCGGTGAGACGGTCGTCGTCCGGCCCGGCGAGAAGATTCCGCTCGATGGCACTGTCGTGGAGGGCAGGAGTGCGGTCGACGAGTCCCCCATCACCGGCGAGAGCGTCCCAGTCGACAAGGGTGTCGGTGACGAGGTGTACGCCGGCAGCATCAACGAGGAGGGCTACCTCGAGTTCGAGGCCGACGCGCCCGCCTCGGAGTCGACGCTCTCACAGATCATCGAAATGGTGCAGGGCGCACAGGAGAAGAAGACCGAGAAAGAGCAGTTCGTCGACCGGTTCGCGGGCTACTACACACCCACAATCGTCGTCTTGGCGATCCTGACCGCCGCGCTTCCGCCGCTACTCATCAACGGCAGTGCCACGGTCAGTATCGCCGGGCTCTCGCACACGTTCAGTGGGGGCTGGCAGACGTGGTTCATTCGCGGGCTAACTCTACTCGTCATCGCCTGTCCCTGTGCCTTCGTCATCTCGACGCCCGTTTCCGTCGTCTCGGGGATTACCAGTGCCGCGAAGAACGGCGTCCTCATCAAAGGCGGCAACTATCTCGAAGCGATGGGCGACGTCGACGCTATCGCCCTCGACAAGACGGGGACGCTCACCAAGGGCGAACTCGCGGTCACGGACGTCGTGGCACTCGGCGGCGCGACGGACGAGGAGGTACTTCGCTACGCGGCTGCGCTCGAACAGCGGAGTGAACACCCAATCGCCGAGGCGATTCTCGCCCGCGCTGGAGAGACAAAACTCGGCGACGTGCCGAGCATCGAGGCGTTCGAGAGCATCACCGGAAAAGGAATCCGTGCGGATGTCGACGGAGAGACGTACTACGCGGGCAAGCCCACACTCTTCGAGGAGTTGGGCTTCGACCTGTCGCACGCTCATCTCCGGGCCGACGGCGGGATAGTCACCGAGCCCGCACACGAGCAGTGCGAGCGGGAGGACTGTACGGACATCGAGAGCGGCGCGATTGCGCAGTTCGAGGACGAGGGCAAGACGGTCGTGCTCGTCGGCACCCATAAAGAACTCGTCGGCATCGTTGCCATCGCCGACGAGGTGCGGCCGGCCGCCAAACAGGCGGTCGCACGGTTGCACGACCTCGGCGTCGAACACGTCGTGATGCTGACCGGCGACAACGAGGGAACGGCCCGTGCGATTGCCGAACAGGTCGGCGTTGACGAGTATCGGGCCGAGTTGCTGCCCGACGAGAAGGTCGATGCCGTGGAGATGTTGCAGGCGGAGTACGGCGAGGTAGCGATGGTCGGTGATGGCATCAACGACGCGCCGGCACTGGCGACCGCCGACGTCGGCATCGCGATGGGCGCGGCCGGGACGGATACCGCGCTCGAAACGGCGGATATCGCGCTGATGGCCGACGACATCGGCAAGCTACCGTACCTCTACGCGCTGTCGCACAAGGCGAACGGAGTGATTCGTCAGAACATCTGGACGAGTCTCGGTGTGAAGGCCCTGCTCGCGGTCGGTGTCCCACTGGGGCTGGTGAGCGTCGCGCTGGCGGTCGTCGTCGGTGATATGGGGATGAGTCTCGGTGTGACGGGCAACGCGATGCGGCTGTCGCGGATGAAGCCCGACCGCTTCTTCGACGCCTGAATCCGGCCTCCTCAACTCGAGGCAGTCTCGGTACTCTCGGTACTCTCGAAGACGTTCTCATGAATCATCCGGGGTCAAGACATGGGTATTCGCCCTGACGGTGTGTAAACAGCACCCTCGCCACTCTACTGACACATCGATGGAGACGTTACGCTACTTTCCTCACTCTGCTGTGCCTCTCACCTGAATCTGCCTCTCCAGCTCGTCGCATGCTCTGATTCACTCCCCGAGTTCTTGGAGCTTCTTTTGCACCTGTGCGTACACCTTTGGGTGTAGATTCATTCCCTCGTCCACGAGGTCGTACAGGACGTCGGTCGCCTCGTCCGCCGTCAACTCACCGTCCTTCGTACACTTGAGCAGTAGGGTCGTCACCCACCAGCACTCGACGCCGTGACTCCGAGCAACCTCGATCAGCCCTTTGTCGTTGGCGAGGAGGATCTCCTCGTCACCCTCTGCTAGCAGGATCACCGACGCGTCGGCCACCGCTATCCCCTCCATCGACGCTACTCTTCTGGCTGCCTCTGGAGATTCGTGAACCGTCACGTCCTCCAGAAACCTGTCGAGCGCCGCCGTCCCACGCTTTCCCTCGGTGAGGACTTCCTCCCGAACCTCCTCTGTCGTCCGAATCTCGTCAAACGCGGCCGAGACGAGGTCAAGACGGCCAACCCACGCAAGCGGGATCAACGCGGAGGAATCGACAACGACCATCAGATGCGGTCGAGGTCGCGTTCGAGGTCGTCAGTCGTGTATCCCACGTCGATTCCCTCCTCGGCGGCGAGCGTCAACATCTCGACGTAGGAGACGTCCGCAAGCTCCGCTGCCTTCCGCAACGTGATGGTGTGTTCTCGGAGCTGGTCGAGTGCTCGCTCCTTGCGCCAGTCGGAGAGGCCCTGTCGGATGAGTCGACGGAGTACTTCTGACCGGTCGGCACTCATCTCGTCCTCCAACTCGGCGAGTGCCCTCTCGTCGTCTTCCGGAATGCGCGTGGTGACCGTCTTCATCGTTACAATAGAGTGCGTTACGATACACAATAGGTGTAACGCACGTCCGCGCATACATTGGATTGCGAACTGAGCCCAGAACCTGATGATTCCGCACGACAACAGGCCCGAACGTGTCTCTCTCGACGCTAACATGCCTACTTGAGGAAGGCAACGAGTGACCAACGATCCGCCGATGTGAACGAGCGCGTTCGTACCGTGATGAAGCGGACGTACGACCCGCAGTCGGTCGCCACCACCGCCGAGCGCGTGCTGACCTCAGAGACGACCGCACGCAAGCATCTCGGCATCCTCACCGATGACGGAATCGTTGAGGCAGTCTCTCTCTCGCGGACACGCGCAGGACGTGGTACAACCGCGCTCCCCGCTCGGTCGTCCTCGAACGTGCGGGGCAGATACTCGACTCGGTCGGCGTCGAGACGCTGTTGGGACGCATCAGGTCGTGACGTTCGCGCGCGCCGAGTTGGACGGGCAACTCGTCGAGAAACATCTCGGGCCTGGACAGACCTCGTTCGACGACTACGAGGGATTCGACACTCCATCAGAGAGTGAGACGCCGGCCGGCGTTTTTATAGCTGGAGTCAGCACACTCCACTCGTCGCAAGACGACGGACACCCGCGCTTCCTGACGAGGCGGACTCACATCAGTCAGAATGCGATTGTTTAAAACGAACCCCTCGTCGTGTGGCAACTCACAATCGCCTGGAATAAGAGCGGGCCGGGAGGGAGTTGAACTGAGCCGGGACGTGCTCGCTCACGCCGTTCGCTGCGCGCGACTCGTCGAGTTCAACTCCTCCGTGGCGTTTTCACTGCTCACTTCGTTCGCAGCAAAAACGGGCCGGGAGGGAGTTGAACCCCCGACCGACGGATTAAGAGTCCGTCGCTCTCCCTGACTGAGCTACCGGCCCTCACACACACCTAACGGAGGTACATTAAAAGGCGTTTCCATTCGACTGGAGGGCGACAGGGCGTGACAGCCCGGGGACGGACGGCGGTGACACCGGAGACGAGCGCGCACAGCGTGCACGCATCACGGGAGACGGTCGAGGTATCCGGTGACGGGACGTCGCTCGGTCCGGCGGGTAAAGGGTGGATGTTAAGTGAAGCCCACCGAGTAGATGAGATACGAATGAGCACTGGGGTCACCGTCTCGTCGATGTCCACCTACGCCATTCTCGGGTGTGGAAGCGTAGGCCACGCGGTGGCGGAGGAACTCGCCGAGGAGGGCAAGCACGTTCTGATTCTCGACAAGGACGCGGACCGCGTCGAAGCGCTACGCGACCAGGACCTCAACGCCCAGCAGACGGACATCATGGACGCGTCCGTGAGCACGGCGGTCGAGGACCGCGACGTCATCCTCATCCTCGCGTCCGACGTCGAGGCGAACAAGGCGGCCGTCTCGACGATTCGCGACGCCGGTGGCGACCAGTTCATCGTCGTTCGCGCATCCGACCCGGTCTCGAAAGACGAACTCCTCGATCTGGGCGCGGACGTCGTCATCAACCCCTCGGAGGTCATCGCCGACTCCGCGCTCCGGGCGCTGGAGACCGGGGAGTTGGAGTACAAAGCGCGCCAGCTCGCGGACCTCCTGACGGGGACGGACGGCAAACTGGCCATCCTCACCCACGACAACCCCGACCCCGACTCCATCGCGAGCGCCGTTGCGCTGCAGGCGATTGCCGACGAGTACGACGTCGAAGCCGACATCGTCTACGACGGCGACATCGGGCACCAGGAGAACCGAGCGTTCGTCAACCTGCTCGGTATCGAACTCCTCCCGCGGTCGGAGACCGCCCTCGACGGCTACAGCGCCATCGCGCTCGTCGACCACATGAAATCGGGAGCGCTCGAACCCGACGTCGAGGTCGACATCTTCATCGACCACTTCGAACCCGACGAGGGCATCGACGCCGACTTCACCGACGTCCGCCCGAACGTCTCCTCGTCGTCGACCATCCTCACGAAGTACATCCAGGAGTTCGACCTCTCTCCCTCCGAGGCGGTCGCCACCGCGCTCCTCTACGGCATCCGCGCGGAGACGATGGACTTCAAGCGAGAGACCACGCCGGCAGACCTGACGGCCGCCGCCTACCTGTACCCCTTCGCGAACCACGACACGCTCGAACAGGTCGAGTCGCCGTCGATGTCGCCCGAGACGCTCGACGTGCTCGCGGAGGCCATCCAGAACCGCGACGTCCAGGGGAGCCACCTCGTCTCGAACGCCGGGTTCATCCGCGACCGCGAGGCGCTCACCCAGGCGGCACAACACCTCCTCAACCTCGAAGGCATCACCACGACCGCGGTCTTCGGTATCGCGGACGACAAGATCTACCTCGCCGCCCGCTCGAAGGACATCCGCATCAACATCGGCAACGCGCTCCAGGACGCCTTCACCGGCATCGGCGAGGCGGCCGGCCACTCCACGCAGGGCAGCGTCGAGATTCCACTCGGCATCTTCACCGGTATCGAAGGCGGCGACGGCAACCGCGACACGCTGCTGCAACTGACCGAGGAGGCGGTCCGCCGGAAGCTGTTCCAGGCACTGGGCGTGGACTCGACGAGCGAGAGCACGAACGGGTCCTGAGTCGGAGCGACCTCGTTCCGAACGCCAGACGGGCACACCGCTCGTCGACGTCGGTCCGTCCGAAAAAACGGGCTGTCGCGAGACGGCCTCAGGCGATAGCCTGCTCTTCTTCCTCGTTCTTGTACCGCTCGACGACGTCGTTGATGAGGATGACGTCGCCGACGGCGCGGACCCATCGGTAGGGAACCATCACGCCCTTTCCGGGGTCGATGCGGCCGTGGAACAGTTCGTCGTTGAGGTCCTGTAACGCGAGTTCGGTGACCGTCTGTCGCTCGAAGTCGAGGTGAACGTCACGCACTTCGCCGACGAACACACCGTTGTTCGAGTACACCTCGCGGCCGACTAGGTTCGTGATCTCCTGGGGCGTCCCATCCATACGCCACGCGACGATTCCCTCCCTCTTAATTACGTATCAGACGCGCGTCAGACGGTAGTCAGACCGGACGGAACGACACGGAACGAGCGGTACACGCCGAAGACCGCTCGGGACAGCGACCGTCGGTCGCCGTCGGCGTTCTCACCGGGCCGCCGCGCGACTCGGACCTGTTACCGTTCGGGCGCGACCAGTTCGACGGGGTGCTGTGACGGCCGCGCGAGCATCGAGTCGAGCTGTTCGAGACAGGAGGTACCCGAGGCGACGACGCGGCGTTCGCGCGTCTCTGCGGTCGAGAACTGCGCTTCGAGTTCGCTCCCGACGTCCATCGAGAGCTCGTAATACTCCGACTTGTAGCCGAACGAACCGGCCATCCCGCAGCACTCGACGTCTGAGGTCACGACGTCGTACCCGAGGCGGTCGAGGACCGCCTCGGTGTAGCCTTCGAGCCCGAGCGTCCGTTGCTGACAGTGTGAGTGGTACGCGACGCCCGGGTCGTCTGCGCCGGGGGCACAGAGCGCCGCGGGGTCGCCGTCGTTCTCCAGCAGCCCGTAGAGATACTCCATCACCTCGTAACTCGCCGCCGAGAGCCGCTCCTGTGACGTCGGCGCGAGGAACTTCTCGTACTCGCGGTCGAACATCGCCAGGTCCGAGGGTTCGACGACGACGATGTCGCGCTCGGCGTCGATGTGCTCCGCGAGCGCGCCGTAGAGCGCGTGGGCCTTCTCCTCGGCGGTCGCGAGCATCCCCTGCGAGAGCGGTGCCCGGCCGGACGACGGGACGTCGGGGACGCGGACGTGAACGCCGAGCGCCTCGAGCGCCCGTACCGCCGCCTTCCCCCGGTCGACCTGCACGTGGTTGGTGTACACGTCGGGGTAGACGACGGCCTCACGGTCGGCTTCGGTCGCCGAGACCCGCGGCCCTCGCGACTCGAACCAGTCGACGAACGTCTCGCGCTCGAACGACGGGAGGTCGCGGCGGGCGTCCACGCCGAGGGTCTTCTCCATCAGTCGCCGGGAGAGGTCGGTGGACGCGACCCAGTTCGACAGCGGGGCCAGGGCGCTGCCGACCGTGGCCATCGTCGAGAAGTTGCCGAAGAAGCGCTTCTGACGGTCGACGCCCTCCTCGGCGTCGGGAGTCAGCCCGTCCACGAGCCAGTCGAACTCGTGGTCGGTGCCACGGTTGATGCGGTCTCTGACGACCGTGTTGATCCACGGGATGTCGATGTTCACGGGGCAGGCGTCGACGCACCGCGAACAGCCCGTACAGAGGTCGTTGAACTCCGCCGCCGTGTCGAGGCCTTCGATACCGGCCTCCCAGCCGGTGGCGATGCCGCCCGAGTAGGTCTCGCCGCCGAAGGCGTGGCCGCCGACCGACTGGAAGTTCGCACAGACGTTCGAACACGCCGAACACCGGATGCAGTAGAGCGTCTCTCGCAACTCCTCGTCCTCGCGCATCGCCATGCGGCCGTTGTCGATGAGGACGAGGTGGAAGTCGCGGTCGGTCTCGCCGTCCGCAAGTGGCGTGTCGGCGTCGTCGAAATCGACGGTCGGCGACTCGACGGGCGGCGTGAGCAGCGAGATGTACGAAGTGATGTCCTGGCCGGTCCCCGACCGGCCGATGAGTTCGACGAACGGCGGGAGGTCCTCGACGCTCGGGACGACCTTCTCGACGCCTGCGACAGCGACGTGGGTGTCGGGGACCACGGCCGACTTCCGGGCGTTGCCCTCGCTCGTGACCAGGGCCAGCGTTCCCGTGTCCGCCGTGATGAAGTTCGCGCCGGTCATCCCGACGTCCGCCCCTTTGATGGCTTCGAGCAACTGCTCGCGGGCGAACATCGTGAGTTCCTCCGCCGTCTCGAGTTCCTCCTCGGGGGCGAACGTCTCGTTGAAGAGCTTCGCGATTCCCTCGCGGGACTTGTGGATAGCCGGGGCGACGATGTGTGAGGGGGCCTCGTCGGCGACCTGCAACACCCACTCGCCGAGGTCGGTCTCGACGACGTCGACGCCGTCGGCTTCGAGGAACTCGTTCACCTCGATCTCCTCGGAGGTCATCGACTTCGACTTTACGAGCCGGTCGGCTTCCTCGTCGCGGCAGACCTCCCGCACGTAGCGGTTGGCGTCCGCCGCGTCGTCGGCGATGTACACCGTCCCGCCGTTCGCCTCGACTGTCGCCTCGAGCTCGTCGAGGAGTTCGGGGAGACGGTCGATGGCGTCTTCTTTGATTTCGCGTGCGCGAGCGCGGAGGTCCTCGTACGAGTCGAGCTTCGAAACGGAGTCGTACCGACCCTGGTTGAAGCCGCGCGTGTTGGTCTTGACCGCGTCACCCTCTGTCTCGAGGAGGTGGCGGATGCGCTCGGCTTTCGCCTCGCGAGACTGACTACTCATCGAGCATCACCACGTGAACGTCTTTCGGCCCGTGTGCACCTCTCACCAGTTCACCCATGTCGGCCGTCGCACTCGGTCCGGTGGCGATGATCGCCGAGGAGTGGTCGCCGTCGCGGAACTCCCCGCCGATGAACTCGAACGCCTCGACCATCCCGGGAACCACGTCGTCGACGCGGAGCACCGCGACGTGGAGGTCGGGGAACAGAGAGACCGGCTCGGTACCCTCGGGCGTCGACGGGAGGAGGACGCTCCCGTACGCTGCGACTCCCAAGCCAGCGGCGGTGATACCCGTCGTCGCCGCGTCGAGTTCGCGCGGGGTCGGGTTCGTGTTCACCCAGTCGGGGAGCAAGACGTCGAGGGGAAGCGGCGTGCCGACCGCCGGTTCCGTCGCCACCTCCTGTAAGACGTCCGCGAACCCCTCGCGTGTCGTGTGCGTCCAGTCGACGTCGAGCCGGTCCAGTGAGGCCTCGAACGTCGTGACCGTGCCAGTTGCCATAGGGACCCTTACGAAAGAACGGTGAAATTTCTTTGGCTTCCTGCAGACGAGCTCCCCGAAACCACCCGTCTCGGCACGTCTCACCGGCCTGTGGGCGACCGCGCGCGACAACATCGTCGCGACGGGCGCGCCAGCGACTCGTCGACGCGATACGACAGAGTTACAGAAAGTGTAAAGCCCGATAGCGCGCCCTGAGTGCTTGTTTCGCGTTCTGATTTGCGATAGAAGATACTGTTCACACGTGGATACAGGTAAATTCACAGGTGTGTACGGGCCAATTCACACGAATACACTGGTCTGTACCATGGTACGTCTCGCCGGGTCACCACGCCGCTGGTGACGACCACCGAAGACAGATAGTCGATTGAATCGGCCTCTGACAGCTGTTTTTTCCACTACACTCGAGAGAATTCGGTCGCGCCATCGGCGTCGAAAAAGTTACTCGAAAATCGATATAATGAAAGAACCGGTAGGTATATGACGATGGCTTCCGGGGCTGACGACCATGCCACCTGGCATCACGAACGGGGCTGGCACGAGACGCACAGCACAGCAGGGTACACCGGACGGTCGGAGGTGGTGCGATGGTTAGTGCCGTCGACGCACTCGTCGCGCTCGCACCGCTCGCGACCATCGCGTTCTTGATGGTCGGGCGGTACTGGCCCGCGACGCGGGCGATGCCCGTCGCGTGGCTCGTCGCTGTCGGCGCGGGAGTCGTCGGCTGGGGGATGTCCGCGCGGTGGATCGCCGCCTCCTCCATCGTGGGCTTCATCACCGCCGCGAACATCCTCTACATCGTCTTCGGTGCCATCCTCCTCCTCTATACGCTCAAACGCACGGGGGCCTTCGACGCTATCAACCAGGGATTCGCCTCGGTGAGCGAGGACCGGCGCGTGCAGGTCGTCCTGCTCGTGTTCCTGATGGGTTCGTTCATCGAAGCCGCGGCCGGGTTCGGGACGCCGGCGGCCATCGTCGGTCCGCTTCTGGTGGGGCTCGGCTTCCCGCCGATGGCGGCGGTCGTCGTCGCGCTCACGGGTAACCTGATGGCGATTACGTTCGGTGCCGTCGGGACGCCGCTCATCATCGGGATGATCGACATCTTCGGCTCCGTCGAGAACATCCAGACCGCGGTCGTCGCGAACGGTCCGTACGCGAGCATCGCCGCGTGGGTCGGTGACATCGCCATGTGGGCAGCGACCTACCACGTCATCGTCGGCGTCGCGCTTCCCTTCATCGGCGTGGCGATGATGACGCGTTTCTTCGGCGAGGAGCGCTCTATCAAGCCCGCGCTCGAGGTCCTCCCGCTCACCCTGTTCGCGTGGGCCTCGTTCTCGGTCCCGTACTGGCTCACGGCCTACTTCCTCGGCCCGGAGTTCCCCGGTCTCATCGGGGCGATGGTGGGGCTGTTCATCACCGTGGGCGCGCTGAAGGCCGGCTTCTTCCACCCCGACGAGGAGTGGGACTTCGGCCCCCAGGAGCAGTGGCCCGACCACTGGATCGGTGACATCCAGCCCGGCGACGACGGTGTCGGCACCGGCGGCTCCCGCGAGGGGACCGTGGCGGCGGACGGCGGGCACGTCCAGATGCCGCTCTGGAAGGCGTGGATGCCGTACGCACTCGTCGCCGTGCTGCTGGTCGCGACCCGCGTCGTCGACCCGGTCAACGCATTCGTGACGAACGACGTCTTCACGCTCGCGTGGAACGACATCCTCGGGACGGGGCTGGGCGACAGCTTCGCGGTTCTGTATCTGCCCGGCGCGGTGTTCATCGCCGTCCACCTGCTGACCATCCCGCTGCACGGCATGCGTACCGACGAGATCACCGCGTCGTGGGCCGAGACGGTCGAGAAGGTGATGCCCGCGGTCGTCGCGCTGTTGTTCGCCGTGGCGACGGTCCAGATCATGCTCCAGTCGGGAACGGCGACGAACACCGATAGCATGCTCATCGTCCTCTCGGACGGCATGGCGTCGCTCGTCGGCAGTGCATACCCGTTCTTCGCCGCCTACGTCGGCGCGTTCGGCGCGTTCCTCGCGGGGTCGAACACCGTGTCGGACATCCTCTTCGGCACGTTCCAGTACGGCGTCGCCGACCAGATCGGGACGCCGCGGACGCTCATGCTCGGCGCGCAGGCCGTCGGTGGTGCCATCGGTAACCTCATCGCCATCCACAACGTCGTCGCGGCGCTGGCCGTCGTTGGCCTCGTCGGCGAGGAGGGCCGCGTCATCCGGCTGGAACTCATCCCGCTGGTGTACTACGGGACCGCCACTGGGCTGTTGACCCTGCTGTTCAGCTACGTCTTCTTCCCGGGGGTCTTCTGAGCGGCGCGGCTACCGTCTCCCCCCGTGTGTCACTCGCGGCGAATCGAACTCCGAAATCGACCCCGGACGGCGTAACCTCCGGATTTTATAATGGACGACTCAAAGGACTGATTATCGATGGCAAGCAACACGGATGACCTGGGGTCGCGGGCCGGCGACCCACTCGAAGGGGCGAACTTCGACTACGTCTCCGAGGACGTCGCTCGCCCGGCGCTCGTCGACGACCTCGAAGGACTAGTCGACGGCGACGTCCGCTTCGACTCGTACACCAGAGAGCTGTACGCGACAGACGCCTCGGCGTACGAACAGACGCCGATCGGCGTGGTGATGCCGCGGTCGACGGACGACGTCGCCGCAGTGATGCAGTACTGCGCTCGCCGCGAGATACCCGTCCTGCCGCGCGGCGGCGGGACGTCGCTGGCCGGACAGACGGTGAACGAGGCGGTCGTCCTCGACTTCCAGCAGCACATGGACGGCGTCGTCGACGTCGACCCCGACGCGGCGACCGCCCGGGCGCAGGCCGGGACCCGTCTCGGCGACCTCAACCGAGAGCTGGAGCCCCGCGGGTTGAAGTTCGCGCCCGACCCCGCCTGGGGCGACAAGAGCGCGCTCGGTGGTGCCATCGGCAACAACTCGACCGGCGCGCACTCGCTGCAGTACGGCAAGACCGACTACTACCTCGAATCGTGCGAGGCGGTCCTCGCCGACGGCAGCGTCGAACGCTTCGGCGAGATGGCGGTCGACGAACTCCGCGCACGGGCCGACCCAGACAGCGACGAGATACTCCCGCGGGTGTACGCGCAGGTCGTCCGTATCCTCGACGAGGAGAGCGAGGAGGTCGAAGCGAAGTACCCCGAACTGAAGCGGAACGTCTCGGGGTACAACCTCGACATGCTCGTCGACGAGGCCGAGGGGCGACGGCGGACGCCCGACAACAAGGGGACCGACCCCGACTCCGAACCCGGCACGGTCAACCTCGCCCGCCTGCTCGCCGGGAGCGAGGGGACGCTGGCCATCGTCACCGAGGCGACCGTCTCGCTCGAACCCATCCCGAACACGGCCTCCGTCGCCCTCCTCACCTACGACAGCGTCATCGACGCGATGGAGGACGTCGCGCCCATCCTCGAACACGACCCGGCCGCCGTCGAGGTGATGGACGACGTGCTCCTCGACCTCGCGAGGGAGACCGCGGAGTTCCGCGACGTCGTCGGCCTCCTCCCGACGGGGACGGACGCGGTCTTACTCGTGGAGTTTTACGCCGAGGACGACGACCACGGGAGACAGCAGGTCGCCGACCTCATCGCCGACCGCGTTCCCGACGGCGACAGCCGGGTCGAGCCGTCCGAGGGGGCCGCCGAGACGACCGAGAAGCCGCACACGGCCGTCGGGTCGATGGAGGCCCACGACGCGGACACGCGCGCGAAGTTCTGGAAGATGCGCAAGTCCGGTCTACCGATCCTCCTCGGCCGGACGACGGACGCGAAACACATCGCGTACATCGAGGACACCGCCATCCCGGCGGAGAACCTCCCGGATTACGTGGCCGACTTCCAGGACATCCTCGACGAACACGACACCTTCGCGAGCTACTACGCGCACGCCGGCCCCGGCGTGTTGCACATCCGCCCGCTCGTCAACACCAAGACCGTGGAGGGACTCGAGACGTTCGAGGCCATCGCCGACGAGGTGACCGACCTCGTCGTGAAGTACGGGGGGTCGGTGTCGGGCGAGCACGGCGACGGCCGCGCGCGGACCCAGTGGAACCGCAAGCTGTACGGCGACCACCTCTGGAACGTCTTCCGCGACCTGAAGTCCGCGTACGACCCTGACTGGCTGTTGAACCCCGGGAACATCTGCGGCGACCACGACATGACCGAACACCTCCGGTTCGGCCCGGACTACGAGTTCGACGCGGGGTTCGAGCCGACTCTCAACTGGGACAACGACAACGGCTTCCAGGGGATGGCCGAACTCTGTCACGGCTGTGCGGGCTGTCGCGGGCCGCAGGAGACGACCGGCGGCGTGATGTGTCCGACCTACCGCGCGGCGGAAGAGGA
Source organism: Salinigranum halophilum (assembly GCF_007004735.1). Lineage (NCBI taxonomy): Archaea > Methanobacteriati > Methanobacteriota > Halobacteria > Halobacteriales > Haloferacaceae > Salinigranum > Salinigranum halophilum. Next base: position 44,610 of record NZ_SSNL01000004.1, on the reverse strand, counting down.
GATTCAGTCCACCCGCGGACGGGCGAACATGCTCCGACAGGCGATGTCGGGCGCGTTCGACGAGGACGAGATGTTCTCCGACGAGTTCGTCCACGAGGTGCTCGACCTCTGTATCGGCTGTAAGGGCTGTACGAAGGACTGCCCCTCGGAGGTGGACATGGCGAAGATGAAAGCCGAGGTCACCCACGAGTACCACCAGCGCCACGGCTCGAGCCTGCGCGACAAGGTGTTCGCCAACATCGACCGCCTCTCCAGCGTGGGCAGTTCGCTCGCCCCGGTCTCGAACCTCGCGACGAAGCTCCCCGGTTCGGGGTGGGTCATGGAGAAGACGCTGGGCATCGCCTCCGAGCGCTCGCTCCCCCCGTTCGCTTCCGAGTCCCTGGCGGCGTGGTTCGAAAAGCGCGGCGGGTCGACCGTCGACGAGTCGGAGGCGGTCCGCCGGGCCCTGCTCTTCCCGGACACGTACACGAACTACAACCACCCCGAGGCGGGGAAGGCCGCCGTCCGGGCGCTCGAAGCCGCCGGCGTCCACGTCGACATCCCGGACGACGTCGCCGGGAGCGGCCGACCGCCGCACTCGAAGGGGTTCCTCGACAAGGCGCGGGCCGAGGCCGAACAGAACGTCGAGGCGCTCACCCCTCGTCTCGAAGCGGGGTGGGACGTCGTCGTCGTCGAACCCTCCGACGCCGTCATGTTCCAGTCGGACTACCTCGACCTGCTCTCGGGGCCCGACGTGCAGCGGTTCGCCGCGAACAGCTACGGCGTGATGGAGTACGTCGACACGTTCGACCTCTTCGGAGACCGTGAGTTCCGCCCGCGAGACGAGGTACTCACCTACCACGGCCACTGCCACCAGAAGTCGACCAACAAGGACCACCACACGGTCTCGGTGCTCGGGCAGGTGGGGTACGAGGTCGACCCGCTCGACTCGACCTGCTGTGGGATGGCCGGCTCGTTCGGCTACGAGGCCGAACACTACTCGATGTCGAAGGCCATCGCCTCCATCCTCTACGACCAGGTCGACGCGAGCCCCGGGGAGACCGTCGTCGCCCCCGGCGCATCCTGTCGCTCCCAACTCGAAGACCACGAGGGCGAGGAGCCGCCACACCCCGTCGAGAAACTGGCGGCCGTCGTGGCCTGAGCGGTGGCCGACGACGGTGACGGGAACGGGGACGGCGACACCGACACCGGCGGGGTCGGTCGGCGGCCGGTACGCCGCGGGAGCGTCGATATCCACACCCGCGACGGCGACGCCGTCCACCACGACGAGGCGGCCGTCCGATACGGGGACGCGGCGTTCGTCGTCAGCCGCGACGGGTCGTTCGCGCCCGAGCGGACGGAGCGCTACCCGAAGACGGACGTCGCGTGGATTCAGGTCCGGCACCCACGCCGGTAATCAGAACAGCCGCGTCCGCTCGACGTGTTCGAACCGGGTCGCGCCGTCGACGACCCCGGCGATACCGTCGGCGAGCGCCGTGGTGTCGACGCCGTGGAGACGAACGCTCCACGCCGGTGCGTCACCACGCGTCTGAACCGAGAGTTTCGGTCGGGTGAACCGACTGCCGTCGTTCAGCGTGACGCAGTCGACCGTCTCCCAGGGGAGCCACGTCGTCGTGTCCGCGACGGCGAGGAGCCCGTCGAGACCGTGTTCGTCGTACACGTCGTCGAGGGCGGCCGCCCGTCGGGTGTGTTTGCCCCGCGAGAGGTCGAACAGCGGGGTGAACGCGCCGCAGTCGAGGACGTAACAGCCCGTCGGCTCGAAGACGAACTCGAACAGCTGGAGCGGGACCGACCCGGCCATGCCGTAGTGGACGCGGACGCGACCCGTGTGTGACGCAGCCTCAGTCATGCTGGCTCCGTCGCGTGGCCGCGCGGAAGAAGAGGACACCGCCGGCGATGAACAGGAAGCCACCGACGGGACTCACCTCGGCGACGACGAACGCGCCGACGGCGATGCCGGCGACCGCGATGGCGACGACGAACGTCACCGCCTCGACTCCGGTGCTCCGGCGGTCGAGTTCGGCGAGGTACGTGGTGCACATCAGCGTCAGTGCGACGACGAACACGGGTGTCCGAACCCATGCGGGGCCGAGTGCCCGCGAGAGGACGACGGCGCTCAGCCCGCCGAGATAGATCACGTACCGGTGGTCGTCGAGGACGGCGAACAGGCGGTCGACGGTGTCGCTCGTCGAGCCTTGCGGTCTCACGACAGCCACCCGCGGTCGACGTCGGCCGCCTCCCGTGCCGTGTCCGTCCCGTCACGCTTCGCACGGAGGGTCACGGCGACCGTGTACGCCTGCACGACGAGGTAGCTGAGCCAGAGGACGTAGCCGGCGGGGCCGCTTCCGACGATTCCGGGTGCCGTCTCGAAGGCGACGACACCGAAGTCGCGGGCGAGGGTTCGCCCGATGAGGAGCGTGCTGAAGTAGCCGAAGAAGCCGGTCGCCCACCACATCGCCACGACGCGAATCCAGCCCGGCTGGAGGTGCGGGGGGAGTCGGGTGGTGTTGATGACGAGCGTGAGCGCGATGTACGGCCACATCATCACGCCCGACATCGCGGCACCGACGACGAGGAGGAAGAAGGGCTGGTCGAACGGGAGGAGGATGATGACCACACCCCAGAGCGTGAACGCCGTGAGCGTGACGAGAAAGATCGTCGGGAGCGACCAGCCGGCCTGTCGGCCGTGGGTCTCGTAGACGATGTCTGCGCTGTTGCGGACGAACGACTCGACGATGGCGTACTCGGTGGTAAAGAGCGCGACGAACAGCACGAGGGGAACCAGCACCTGTCCCGTCCCCGATAGCTGCGGGACGACCACGGTGAGCCACATGTCGATGCCCGCCGCGTCACTGCCGGAGGCGAACTCCGCGGCCACGGTCATCAGCATCGTCGCCACGACGAGCAACCCGACGACGAACGTGAGGAGGTGTTCGAGCTGGATGACGCGCCACCAGCCACGCCAGCGGAGGAGGTTCTCCTCCGTCGGCTCGAAGGTGAACCCGTCCTCTTGAATCGGTTCGGGGTCGTCGCCGATGAGCGGGTTCTTCAGTCGGCCCTGGTAGTTGCCCATGCCGTACCCCTTCTCGCGGACCCACAGCGACTGTGAGAGGTTGAGATAGCCGCCCGCACCGGCGAACGCGAGGCCGCCGAGGAACACGGCGAGGTCGGTCCCCGCGGGGATGGTACCGATGGCCACCGCGCCGGCCGGCAGGTTGGCGAGTTGGCCGGTCGACCCCGTCACGACGGCGAGGGTGACCGCGCCGAGGATGGAGACGACGACGAGGACGAACTGTGCGCCCTCGACGACGTTGTACATGACCGGCGAGAGCTGGTAGGAGAGGAAGATGAGGACCATGAGCCCGATGCCCAGTGGCTGCCAGTCGGCGAGGCCGAAGGCCCACGAGCCGACCTGTGCGGCGCTGGCCGCCCAGCCGGGCCACCCGAGGCTCACGAACCCCGCGAGGAGGAAGAAGAGCGGCCAGAAGCGGCTCACGCGGTCGAACGCGCGGAAGACGCTCTCGCCGGTGGCGACGGTCCACCGCTGGAGCTCCGTGTTGACGAAGAACTGCGTGAGGACGCCGATCCAGAACGCCCAGTACAGCGCCCAGCCGCCCTGGGCGATGAGGACGGGCCAAAAGAGTGTCTCCCCGCTGCCGAGGCTGGCCCCGAGCATGATAGCCGAGGGGCCGACGACGTGGCTGAGTTTCGGGACGCGCGGGAGGTCGAGCAGCTTGAACGACCCGCCCTCGCCGCGCTCGGGGTAGGCGTCGGTGTCCGAGGCGTCGACGAGGTCGTCGTACGGCATCGGCATGTACGACGTGCCGCGGTACTGGCGGCCCTCGACCTCCGAGGCGTAGACGTCAGGCTCGGCGTCGTCGGCAGCGTCGGAGGGCGACTCTCCTGGATTCATACGAGGTACCGTCGGCAGTCACTTCGCGACACCTCAACCGGGCGAGGCGAGCGATATAAATCTGTACGTCTCTCTCGTGCCGACTCAGTCGCCGCCGAGGTAGTGCCAGATGTGGCCGCGCTCTTTCGGGGGGTCGACTCCGGGGAGTTCGCGCAGGGCGGGCTGGATGGCGTTCCACCACCCCTCCGCGGACTCGAACTCCGCGCGGTGGTCGGGGAAGACGTCGCGCAGGAAGTCGGCCTTCTTCGCCTCGGGGTGTTCGCTCAGGTAGTCGTACGCCGCGAGGAGCGCCTGTCGCCGGCGTTCGAGAATCTTCCCGGAGCCCGGGAGTTCGACGTCGTTGGCCGCGTCGGTGACGGCCGGCCGGCGCGTCGCGTCGGGAGCGGTCGACGTGTCTTCGATGGGAACCCACCAGACGCGACTGCGCGCGCCGACCTTCCGCGTGCGGACGATGCCCTGCTCTGTGAGTTCGCCGAGCTTGTTGTGCGCCGTCCGCCGCGAACAGTCGAGCGCGTCGGCGACGTCACCGGCCGTCACGGGACGGGCGCGGTCCTCGCGGGCCTCGAACACCGCGAGCGCCTCCTGTGCCGGGATGCGGTCGGCGAACTGACCGTGTTCGTTTCGCTCGCGCGTGTCGGACTCGACCATCGCTTACGTGTACTGGTGTCTCCGGTCATAAACCTATGTCGACGTGTGTAGTGGTATTCCGGTTCGTGTCAGCGGCTGGAACTCCAAGCAGTCGTGCGGACGACCGTCGGAGGTCGCACACCGGGCGAACGGGGGGTGGCACCGACCTGTCATCCGCCAGTCCGTTCGGCTGTGAAAAACGTATTCTGTATTCATATATAAATAAAAGTTGTTTTTATATATGTGAATTCACCTTCTGAAATCGGGCACAGGGGGTGAGGTAAAGTCCCCATGCATCCATCGTCCATATGCCGGGGTGCCTCTGACGCGTCGACCACCGGAATCACCCGGCTTCCGGACGGACGGACGTCCGAACGGTCGACAGTCCCGAACGCGAGGGCGATGCCCACGTCCTCGCGTTCGTGGGGGGGGAGAGAAGAAACGTCGGAGAGCGACTGGTTCTCGGTGCTGAGTCACGGCGAGTCGACGGAACCGATAGTGGTTCTGATGGTCCGCTCGACGGCCTCTCCGTCGACGCTCGACAGATGCGAGCGACAGTCACAGTCCGACGAGCCGAAGCCGTCCAGCGGCCCGGCGGGGAGTCGCCGTGCGAGCACACACTCCAGGTCGACGTCGGGCAGGAGGTAGGCGACGACGAACGACGTCTCGGGACGCGTGGTGAGCGCGTCGACGTGCCAGTGGACCGTCCCCGACGCCTCGTCGAGCTTGCGGCGGTGGCGTTCGGCACGGCCGAACCCTCCCGCACCGAACGCGCTCCCCACGTACGCGTACTCGCCCGCCGGAAGCTCGTGCGTGCCGAGTGCGCCCACCTCGACGGAGGTGGGTGTCGCGAGGTCGAAGACCAAGACGTAGGTCCCGCCGCTCGCGGGGTCGTCGACGACGTGTTCGAGGTCGTCGTCGGGCCCGTAGCGGACGACCCGCGGCGTCTCGTCGGCGTGGTCGTCGGACCCACACATCTCAGGCGAGCGTCGCGGCCTCGTCGACGGCGCGCGACGCGAGCGCGTCGAACAGCGCCGCCGCCTCGTCGGCGAGCGGGTAGACGTCGTGGTAGTCGTCGGGGTCGCGTCCGCGCCCGCTCGCGAGGCCGACAGCCCGCGCGATATCGTCGTATCTGTCTCGGACGAGAGAGCTGACGAGGCCGGGCGTCCCGGCGCGCTCGGCCAGTTCCTCGGCCGCCGAACGCCCGGCGTACACCCGGTTGCGGCGGCGGTCGACGAGCACCATCGAGAAGGGCGTTTCGCCGAACTGCGCGCGGAGGACGTCCTGTGCCTCCTCGTCGTACCACGAGACGGCTCCGATCTTTCGGAGGCGACGGAGCGCGCGGGCCGCGACGGAACAGTAGGGGCACTCCCCGTCGTACACGAGGACAGCGTCGTACTCGACCATGGTCGCGCTAGGGACGAGGTGATGAAAACCCTGCCGTCGAGAGTGACCAGAACCGTTAGGACACACGCCCCCTCACACCCGCCGTGGACGACCTCATCGAGTGGCTCCGTAGCCGACCCTCGTACCAGGGCCAGATTCGCGACCACCGTCGGGTCCCCGGCCGCGACCCCTCCGTTTCGGACGTCGACCTCGAACCGCGACTGGCGTCGGCGCTCTCGAAGGAAGGCATCGACGGGTTGTACGACCACCAGGCGCGGGCCATCGAGGCCGTCCGCGACGGGAAGAACGTCGTGCTCGCCACCCAGACGGCCTCGGGGAAGAGCCTCGCGTACACCGTCCCGGCGTTCGAGCGCGCCATGGACCACGGCGGCCGCACACTGTATCTCGGGCCACAGAACGCGCTCGTCGCCGACCAGACCGAGACGCTCACGGACCTCGCACACGGGCTGGGGTTCGGCTCGCGCGTCTCGGTCGACCAGTACACCGGACGGCTCTCCAAGGCCGAAAAGCGGGACGTGCGCGACGCGATGCCAACGTTCTTGCTCTCGAACCCCGACATGGTCCACTACGCCCTCCTCCCCCACGCGGGGCGACTCTGGGAGTGGTTCTTCTCCTCGCTCGAACTGGTCGTCGTCGACGAGGTCCACCAGTACCGCGGCGTCTTCGGGAGTCACGTCGCGCTCGTCCTCCGACGCCTCGCTCGCGCCTGCGAGCGGTTCGACGCCGACCCGCAGTTCGTCTGCTGTTCGGCGACCATCGGCAACCCCGTCGAACACGCCGCGCGGGTGACCGGCCAGGCCGAAGAGACGTACGAACTCGTCGACACCGACGCCTCGGGGACCGGACCGCGCCACTGGCTGTTCTGGAACCCCCCCGAGTACGAGGACGGGGAGGGGAGCGGTCGACGGCGGTCGAGCCGCGACGAGTCGACCTCGTCGACGGGACGTCGACGGCGGTCGTCGCACGTCGAGACGAAGAACCTCCTCGTCGACCTCGTCGCGACGGGGTACCAGACGCTCGCGTTCACCCGGGCGCGACAGACCGCCGAACGCTACGCGACGGAGACCGCCTCAGCCCTCCGAGAGCGGGGTGAACACGACCTCGCGGGGAAGGTGGCGGCGTATCAGGCCGCACTCACTCACGACCGCCGTCGACAGCTGGAGGCGGCCCTCCACGCCGGGGACCTCCGGGGCGTCTGGTCGACGAACGCTCTCGAAGTGGGCGTCGACGTCGGCGGGCTCGACGCGGTGTTGCTCGACGGCTACCCCGGAACCCGGATGTCGACCCACCAGCGCGCGGGGCGGGCAGGCCGCGGTGACGACCCCGCGCTCGTCGTCCTCGTCGGCGGGGAGGACCAGCTCGACCAGTACCTCATGAACTCCCCGGAGGACTTCTTCGACGGCGACCCCGAGCGGGCCGTGACCGACCCCGAGAACGACTATCTCCTCCCGGGACACGTCGCCAGCGCCGCCGCCGAGAGCTGGCTCTCGCCCGCTGACGAAGCGGTGTTCGGCGAGTCGTTCCCGGACGTCGTCGCTCGACTGACGGAGGAGGGACGGCTGGAGCGTAGACAGACGCCCGACGGGATGCGGTGGATTCACTCGGGGAGCGAAAGCCCCCAACACGAGATGAGCCTCCGGACCATCTCCGACCGCGAGGTCGATCTGTTGGACGCGCGCTCGAACGAGGTTGTCGCTTCGCTCGCGTTCGACGACGCGCTCCGCGACGCGCATCCGGGAGCTATCTACCACCATCAGGGGACGACGTACGAGGTTTCGAAGCTCGACCTCGACCGGGACGTCGCCACCCTCGAACGGACGTGGGCGGACTACTACACCCGTGTCCGACACGACAAACAGGTGACCGTCGAGCGCGACCGCACGTCGAAGCCGCTCACGGCACGTCCCGACGTCGACGTGGTGTTCGCCGACATCACGATGCGGAAGCAGATTACGGGGTACGAACGGCGCGATGCCCGCCAGGGGACGACCCTCGGCCAGGAGGCGCTCGACCTGCCCGAGACGACGCTCCGGACGAAGGCGCTGTACTTTACCGTCCCGCTCGACGTCGAAGCGGAGATGCGCGAAATCGGCGGTGAGACGGGGTTCAACGGCGGTATCCACGCCGCCGAACACGGGATGATATCGCTCTTCCCGCTCCACTTGCTCTGTGACCGCGCGGACATCGGGGGGCTGTCGACGCCGTACCACCCACACACCGACCGCTCGACGGTCTTCATCTACGACGGGCACCCCGGAGGGGTCGGTCTGACCGAGAGCGGCTACGAGTCGGTGGAGGAACTCATGACGCGGACGGCTCGGCTCATCGACGGCTGTGGCTGTCACGACGGCTGTCCGGCCTGCGTCCAGTCGCCACACTGTGGGAACGCGAACGAACCGCTCGCGAAGGAGCCGGCGGTGCGGTTACTCGAGTCGCTGACCGGCGACGACTGAGTCGATTGCTCCATCACGAGCCGAAACCGAGAGACAGAGCGGTGCCGACGTCGAGGTTCGGACTGGGTGTCGCGGCCGACGCCACTCGCGAGGCGCGCACGCGTGCAATCAATAGATATTTTAGGGCGGCCTAAAAATGCGGAGGTAATGAGTCAGGACATCTGCGTCGTCGTCCCAACCATCAGAGAGTACGAGTGCGTGCGGGCCTACGTGGAGAACGCCCGACATCACGGATTCGACACCGACCGCCTCTTCTTCGTCCTCGTGACGGAGGACTTCTGCGACAGCGAGGCGATGACCGAGATGCTCGCCGACCTCGACGTCGCCGGCGAGGTGTTCGACGGCAGCCGTCGTGAGGAGTGGTTCGAAGCCCACGGGGTGTCGGAGTTCTCCCACCTCGTCCCGGCGGCGAGTCACGCCCAGACGAGTTTCGGGCTGTTGTACCTGTGGGCGAACGACTTCGCGTACGGCGTCTTCATCGACGACGACACCCTGCCGCACGAGGAGTGGGACTTCTTCGGGCGGCACATGGCCAACCTCGCGTTCGAGGGTGAGGTCGAATCCGTTCGGTCCGACGAGCACTGGGTGAACGTCCTCTACCAGGCGTTCGACGACCACGGCCTCTACCCCCGCGGGTACCCCTACGCCGCCATGGACGAGACGGTCGAACGAGGTGTCACGGACGTCGACTACGTCGTCGCCTCACAGGGGCTGTGGACCAACGTGCCCGACCTCGACGCCGTCCGCATCCTGATGGACGGCGACCTGCGGGGACAGGCACAGACCCGAACGACGAGAGACCACTTCACCGGCGACTTCGTCGCCGACCCGGGCCAGTATCTCACCGTCTGCTCGATGAACCTCGCGTTCCGCCGCGAGGTGGTCCCCGCGTTCTACCAGCTCCCGATGGACGACAACGCGTGGGACGTCGGCCGCTTCGACGACATCTGGTCGGGCGTCTTCTTGAAGCGCGCCGCGGACCTCCTCGGTCACGACGTGCTCTCGGGCTTCCCGCTCTGTGAGCACAACAAGGCCCCCCGGCCGACGTTCGACGACCTGAACAACGAGGTTCCCGGCCTCGAACTCAACGAACACCTCTGGGAGTACGTCGACGAGGTCGGTGACGACGCCACCTCCTACGCCGAGGCGTTCCGCGCGATGGCCGACCGACTCGCCGAGGGCGACTTCTCCGACCTGAACAACGGCGCATTCTTGAACCACTGCGGCGAGTATATGCGCGACTGGCTCGCGTGTCTCGACGCGCTGGCGGCCGTCGAGCCACAGCCCGCGCCGGCGGACGACTAGGGTCGTCGGGAGACGAAGCCGGCGAAACCGGTAGGTATTTAGGTTTTAGGCGGGCCTAAATCAATGTATGAGCGACGATTCGAACCCAGGTCGAAGTCGACGTCAGTTCCTCGCAGTCGCCTCGGCCGTCGGCGTTGCGTCGGTCGCGGGGTGTGGCGGACAGGGCGGCGGTAATGAAGACGGCACCGCGACCGAGAGTACCGGCGGTGACGGTGGTGGCGGTGGCGGCGGCGGCGGCGGTGGTGATGCCGCCGTCGGACAGATCGGGTCCGGCCGCTCCCCGTTCGGCGACCGTCAGCTCTCCGGCGGCGTCTCGATGCGCGAGATGCCGGAGCTCTCCGGCGAACTCACCCTCTACTCCGGCCGCGGCGAAGCGCTCGTCGGCGAACTCATCAGCTACATCGAGGAGCTCTACCCCGACTTCACGGTCCGTCCCCGGTACAACTCGGCCTCGGACCTGGTGAACCAGATTCAGACCGAGGGGGGCAACTCCCCCGCGGACGTCTTCTTCTCGGTGAACGCCGGGGCGCTCGGCGCGCTGAAGGACGCCGGTCGGACGGTCGAACTCCCGCAGGAAGTGCTCGACTTAGTCCGCGCGGAGTTCCACGACCCCGACGGCCAGTGGGTCGGCACCTCGGGTCGTGCGCGGACCATCCCGTACAACACCGACAGTCTCTCCGACGCGGACGTCCCCGACGACATCTTCGCGTTCCCCGAGACGGAGGCGCTCCGCGACTCCATCGGCTGGGCGCCGACGTACTCGTCGTTCCAGGCGTTCATCACGGCGATGCGCGTCCTCAACGGCGAGGAAGAGACGCGCGCGTGGCTCGAAGGGATGCAAGAACTCGGCGTCCAGGAGTTCTCCGACGAGTTCCTCGTCTCGCAAGCGGTCGCCGACGGGGAGATAAACGCCGGCTTCGCGAACCACTACTACATCCAGCGGGTCCTCGCGGGGCGACCGAACGCCCCCATCTCGACGGCGTTCACCGAGGGCGACGCCGGTGCCATCTTCAACGTCGCCGGCGCGCTCGTCATGGACACCGCCGAGGACCGGACGCTGGCGTCGAACTTCGTTCGGCACCTCCTTTCGGCTGAAGCCCAGGACTACTTCGCACGGACGACGTTCGAGTACCCGCTCGTCTCCGGGGTCGACCCCATCGGGGAGCTACCGAGTATCGACGAATTGAACCCACCCCAGGGGTTAGACCTGACACAACTCTCGGACCTCGAAGGGACCGTCCGACTGCTCCGGGACGTCGGGGTGCTGTAAGCAATACAGAAACGATGGCGACAGACCAGGGAATCACACAGGAGACGGCCGACGACCCGCTCCCGCTCGGCCTCACGGTCGCGGCAGCAGGTGTCGCAGCAGCCGTGCTCTTGCCCCTGGTCTGGCTCTTCCGAACGGCGTTCGACGTCGGGTCGGCCGAGGCGGTCGCGCTCCTCACCCGCCCCACGACGCTCGAGGTGTTCGTCAACAGCGCCCTCCTCGTCGCCGGGGTGACCGGCGCGTCCATCGTTCTGGGCGTGCCGCTCGCGTACCTCACCGTCCGGACGGACCTCCCGTTCGCGCGCTTCTGGACCGTGGCCGTCTCGCTCCCGCTCGTAATTCCGAGCTACATCGGGGCCTTCGCGTTCGTCTCGGCCTTCGGACCGAGAGGCGCGTTCCAGCGACTCCTCGCACCCCTGGGTGTGGAGTCCCTGCCCGAGATCTACGGCTTTCACGGCGCCGTCCTCGTGCTCACCCTGTACACCTACCCGTACGTGTACATCACGACGCGAGCGGCGCTGAAGTCGCTCGACACGACGCTCATCGACGCCGCGCGGACGCTCAGACACTCCCGCCGAGAGGCGTTTCGCCACGTCACCCTCCCACACATTCGTCCGGCAGTCGCGGCGGGAGCGCTCCTGGTGGCGCTGTACACCCTCTCGGACTTCGGGACCCCGGCCATCATGCAGTTCGACGCGTTCACGCGCGTCATCTACGTGGAGTTCAACGCCTTCGGCCGGGACACGGCGACGCTCCTCTCGCTTCAGCTCGTCGGCCTGACGGTGTTCATCCTCGCGCTGGAGTCGAAGGTCAGCGGGAACGAGCGCACGGCGGCCGGCGGCCGGTCGAGCGACGTGGTCGCGCTCGGCCGGTGGACGCTCCCGGCGCTCGCCCTCTGTGCGGGGGTTGCCGGGCTCGCACTCGTCGTCCCGCTCGGCATCCTGCTCACCTGGCTCGGCGACACGACGGCGGTGGGCCAGGGCCTCGCGTTCCGCCCCGAGTACGCGCTGAACTCGGTCGGCGTGTCCGCGGCCGCCGCGCTCGCGGCGACGCTCGCCGGCCTGCCGGTGGCGTACCTCGCCGCGAAGCGCGACTCGCGGCTCGCGATGCTCGCCGAGCGCGCGACCTACGTCGGCTACGCGGTCCCGGGCGTCGTCCTGGGGCTGGCGCTGGTGTTCCTCGGGACCACCGTCGCGACGCCCATCTACCAGACCACGTTCCTGCTGGTGTTCGCGTACGTCGTCCGGTTCCTCCCACAGGCGGTGGGGTCGCTCCGGGCGTCGTTCCTCCGCGTCGACCCCGCGCTCCCGGAGGCCGCGCGAACGCTCGGGCGGACGTCCGTCGGCGCCTTCCGCTCGGTGACGCTCCCGCTCGTCGCCCCCGGCCTGCTGGGCGGCGCGGCGCTCGTCTTCCTGACGACGATGAAGGAGCTCCCGGCGACCCTGTTACTCAGGCCGTCTGGGTTCAAGACGCTCGTCGTCCATATCTGGACCGCCTACGCGGCCGGATACTTCGGTCAGGCGGCAATCCCCGCGCTCATCCTCCTCGGCGTGTCGGGGCTGTCGATGCTGGTCATCCTCTCACAGGAGGGATACGATGTCAGATAGTGTACTCTCAAACCGTGACGGACGGACGGAACCGGGTTCGAACTCGACCACCGCGTCGGACGCGCAGACGCCGGTGCTGGCGCTCGAAGACCTCTCGAAACGCTTCGGCTCTGAGCCCGTCATCGACGACCTCTCGCTGTCGGTCACCGAGGGCGAGATACTCACGCTGCTCGGCCCCTCAGGCTGTGGCAAGACCACGACCCTGCGGCTCATCGCGGGGCTCGAGCGTCCCGACAGCGGCGTCATCCGACTCAACGGCGACCCCGTCTCGGGTGACGGCTCGTTCGTCGCGCCCGAAGAGCGCGGCGTCGGCGTCGTCTTCCAGGAGTTCGCGCTCTTTCCCCACCTCACGGCCGCCGAGAACGTCGCCTTCGGTCTTCAGGACCTCTCAGCGGACGAGACGGACCGGCGCGTCGATGACCTGCTCGACCTCGTCGGCCTCGAGGCGCAGGCCGACTCGTACCCGGACGAACTGTCCGGCGGACAGCAACAGCGGGTCGCGCTCGCGCGGTCGCTCGCGCCCGAACCCGAGATTCTCCTCCTCGACGAACCGTTCTCGAACCTCGACGTCGACCTCCGCGTGGCGATGCGCGAGGAGGTCCGCGACATCATCAAGGCGGCCGGCGTCACCGCCATCTCCGTGACCCACGACCAGGAGGAGGCGATGAGCATCTCCGACAGAGTCGCCGTCGTCAACGACGGCCAAATCGAACAGATCGGCGAACCCGAGAGCGTGTTCCAGCACCCGAAGTCGCGGTTCGTCGCCGGCTTCCTGGGCTACGCGTCGTTCATCCCGGGCCGCGTGGTGGGCGACATCGTCGAGACCGACGTGGGGTCGGTCCCGCGCGCACAGATTCACGGCCTCGCGCCCGAGTACGACGACACCTGCATCGACATCCTCGTCCGACCCGACGACGTGCGCGCGGACCCGGTCTCGGTCGCGACCGACGGGAACGGGGACGGGGACGACGGCATCGTCGGCAACGCCGAGGTGAAGGCCAAACGCTACCTCGGCCCGACCATCCTCTACGAGGTGGCGCTCGACGACGGCTCGCGGGTCCAGTGCATGCACAACCACGACGAACAGGTCCCGCTCGACTCGCGCGTCGACCTGACGCTCCAGGCGGACCACGAACTCGCGTGGTTCCCCTGCGAACAGCGTCCGGCCATCGAGAACCGCGAGGACCAACTCCGCCACGGCGCAGACGACTGACCGACCGTGGTCGTGGCTTCGACGCTCGTCCGACGGAGCCGTCGGTGGCTCTCTCGGCGTTCGTTCCACCCCCTCGACGCGCTCGCCGTCGTCGTCGCGCTGGCGGTCGGCGCGGTCGTCCTGTGGGTCTCGATGGACCTCTTCGCGTACCACTCGGTGAACGACGACGAGGGCGTCTACCTCCTGCAGGCGGCGATGCTCCTCGAGGGGAAGATGTTCTTGACACCACCGGCCGATATCGCCGACCTCGTCCGCCCGTGGTTCTTCGTCGAGGAGTCGACATCGGCGGGACCACAGCTGTATCCGAAGTACGCGCCCGTTCCGGCCGCGATGTTCGCCGTCGGGATGCTCCTCGGCGAGCCACGACTCACCCTCGGGGCCGTGGCCGCCGGGTCGAGTCTTCTCCTGTACGTCCTCGGCCGCGACGTCGCCGACCGCACGACCGGGCTCGTCGCCGTCTGCCTGTTGGCGACCGCGCCGCTGTTCGTGCTCTCGTCGTCGGTGTTCCTCCCCTACGCCCCCACGACGTTCTGGAACCTCGCGTTCGCCGTCGCGTACCTCCGCGCGGTCCGGCGGGACAGCCGTCGCTACGCCGTCGCCGCGGGCGTCGCCGTCGGCGTCGCCTTCTTCGCACGTCCCTACACCGCGGTGGTGTTCGCCGCACCGTTCATCGCCCACACGCTGTGGCGGCTGTGGCGAGGGGTCCAGAGTGGGCGGATGAGACGGCGGATCGAACTCGCGACCGCCATTTCGGTCCCCGGTCTCTGCTTCGTCGCCCTCACCCTCGCGTACAACGTGGTTGTGACCGGGTCGGCAACGACGTTCCCCTATCAGGCCTTCGCCCCCCGCGACGGACTCGGCTTCGGCGAACGGGAGATCCTCGGCTACACCGAACAGTACACGCCCGCGCTCGGGGTCGAAGCCGCTGTCGAGGCGCTGTCGCTCTTCGTCACGGCGTTCGCCCCGCTCGGCGTCCTCGGCGTCGTGCTCGCGGCCGCCGGCGTGTCCGTCGCGCTGCGCGAAGCGTGGGTCGACCAAGAGGAGAGTCTAGTGGTGTTCGGGCTCGTCCCGGCTGTCGTCCTCGGCAACGTCTACTTCTGGGGGACGCTCAACGGGCTCCGAAACGGACTCATCGACCTCCTCGGACCGTTCTACCACTTCGACCTCCTGGTGCCGGTGTCGCTGTTCGGTGCCGTCGGCCTCGTCACGCTCGCCCGCCGGGTCCGCGCCGCCGTCTCCGCCCGGCTATCCCCGGGTCGCGCCCGTCTCGTGCTCGTCCTGTGTCTCGTCTGTGCGGCCCCCGTCGTCGCGAGCGCCGAGCGGGCGGCGCTGTCGGAACCCTGGGCGGAGAACCGCCAGCGGACCGAGAACCTCGGGGCGACGTACGAACCGTTCCACGACGAGACGTTCGACGACGCGCTCGTCTACACGCCTGACCCCTACGGCGACTGGCAGCAACACCCCTTCCAGTACCTCCGCAACGACCCCGGTTTCGACGGCTCGTCGCTCTACGTCCTCGACGAGGGGCCCGACGCCGACGTCCGCGCGCTCGACGCGACGACACGGACGCCGTACCGCTTCACCTACCGCGGCGAGTGGACCGGTGCCGTCACCCCCGTCGAACCGGAACTGACCCGGCTTCGCGTCCTCGAGGGGGAGCGCGTGTCGGCGACCTCCCGCTTCGGGGCCCCCGACGGCGCGACGTCGGCCTCGATTCGGCTGGAGACCGAATCGGACGTCGCCCGCTATCGCGTCGACTCCGCCGACGGACACGTCTCGGTGGCGTGGGACCTCTCGGCTCAGGGCGCGTCGGTGACGAACCACCCGCAGGCGGCGGGTCCGACGCGCGTCGACCTCCCGTCCGGCGCGAGCGAGGTCGACCTCGTCGTCCGGTTCGCTACCGTGGGCGGCGCGTCGGTCACCTACCGGCAGGAGGCGACCGTCTCCGCGGAGGACGGGCGCATCCGGGTCCTCTGGCCGCCCGAGACGAGGGTTTGTCGGCTCCGCCCCGAGTGTGGCACCGAGGGGACGTGGGTCGGCCCCGACGGGGAGTACCTCTCCGGCGTCTCCGTCGAGACGGCCGCGCGGGTCGCCACGACGGACTCCTGACTCGCGGGCGGGAGAGCTGTCCGATGGCGCGATAGTGTGTGATTCGAGAGCAAACCACATAGTCGAGCGTGTCATACGGACTGACATGCACATCCACGCGGTTCGGACGGGGACGGTCCGATTGAAACGCCGATACGTCACCGCACGGTGGCGGCGGCGACCGCTTCGGTTCCTCGACGTTCTCGCCGACCGCACGTGGACCGCGCCGCTCCCGGTGTACGCGTGGGTGGTCGACCATCCAGCGGGCCCCATCGTCGTCGACACGGGGGCGACCGTCGCCTGCTACGACGGTGGGCGGGGCGGCTGGCTCTCCACACGGGTCGCGCGCCGGACCGAGTGGTTCGACGTCGCCCCCGAGGAGGAGGTGGGCCCCCAGCTCCGTGCGCTCGGTATCGACCCGAGCGACGTCCGCTGGGTGGTGCTGACCCGGCTCGCCCCCGACCACGCCGACGGCGTCCCCTACTTCCGGAACGCGGACGTCGTCGTCTCGCGACGGGAGTGGGACTCGGTCGGCGCTCCGGACGTGTGGCCGTCGTGGGTCCGTCGTCGACTCGTCGACTACGACGGCTCGTTCGAGTCGTTCCCCGAGAGTCACGCCCTCGCGGAGGGGGTCGTCCTCGTCGCGACGCCGGGGGCGACGCCCGGACACCAGTCCGTCATCTGCCACAACGACGAGTGCGCCGCGTTCCTCGCCGGCGATGCGACGTTCACGCAGGCACAGCTCCTGACGGGTGCGGTCGCCGGCGGTGTCGCCGACTACGACGCGGCGGCGAGGAGCATCGAACGCATCCGGGCGTTCGCGACCGGGACGCCGACGGTCTATCTCCCGTCGCACGACCCCGACGCCCCCCACCGACTCCGCCGGCGCGAGACGGTCCCGCTCGCGCACGCCGAACGGGCAGGGGACGCGCCACTGACCTGAGTCTCACCGCGACCGCAACGACTACCCACTCCTCGCCGAATAGCGAGGCATGTCCGAGTACGTCTGCGAACACTGCGGCGAGTCGGCGAGCTTCGAACGGCAGTCGGTGGCCGTGTGGGAGGGTGACGTCCCGGTTGGCAACGCGCTCGTACTCACCTGCTCCGAGTGCGGGGTGTTACAGGACGTCCTGTCGGCGCCGGCGGGTCACTGAGCGGACTCGGGGTCGAACGGAAAAGCGATCGAACCGGAACTCGCCGTCGTCCGGCGGTCGGCCGACGGGCGAGCGGTCAGCGGTGGTCAGTCCGGGTCAGGGTCAGGGTTCGCGCCGCCAGACGATGGCCTGCGAGTTGTCGAGTTCCACGTGAGCTCCAGCGTCGACGCCCGGGGCCGCGAGCGCGACCTCCCAGCCGTCGGTGGGGATGTCGGGCATCTCTTCTTGCAGGGTTTCGGGCGACACCTCGACGGGGACGCCCTCCATGTTCGCGGCGAACAGCAGTTGTTCGTCGTCGTCGGGGGAGATGCGGAAGCCGTAGTAGAGGACGGTCCCTTCCGTGGGATGGCGGTAGCCGTAGTACTCGTCACCCTCGAAGCCGACGTCGGCTCGGAGCCACGGCCGCTCCTGACGGAACTCCCGCACGCTGAGGTCGAAGGCGGTGCGCTCGTCGTCCTGTGCGTCGTGCCAGTGGGCGAGGTTGGCGAACTCGTGGACGTCCTGCATCCACGCGTAGGCGTACTCCTCGAGGTCGGCGGCGGAGAGGTCGTCTCCCAGCGGAGAGTCCATCGCCGAGAGCATCCCCGCCATCACGTCGAGGTCGTAGTCGGTCGATTTGACCGCCGCCGACAGCGCGTTCATGAACGTCAGCAGTTCAGCCTTGTCCGCGAAGCCGAGCGCCTTGATGCGCTGGAAGTGTTCGTCAGACTGGAACTGCTCCTCGCGCACCTGCCAGTAGATGAACTTCGACTCGTCGGAGACGACCTTCACGTTCCAGATGGAGTCGGTGTCGCGGATGAAGCCCCACGGGGCGCGCATGTTGGCGTGGACGAAGTCCATCGGGACCCCGGGCGCGAAGCAGTAGAAGAACATCGACGACGCGGGGTTGTTGTACGCGGCGTCGAGCGTCTCGGGGTAGTCCTCGCCGAGGTAGGGGTTGACCGGCGACTGGTTGAACTCCACCGTGGGGTCGATCTGCGTTCCTCTCCTGATGGTGTCGTGGTTCGCGACGCCCGTGAGCCACTGGCTGCCGAACTCACAGACCTCCTTGACGCGCCACCACTTCGTCGCCCAGAACGTCAAGAGGGCGGGCGTGTTGTGCGCGAAGGTGATGGGCGACCACTGGAACGAGTGGGGGTGCTGTTCGATGAGCGCTCTGTAGGAGGAGGCGAGTTCCCAGTCCTCGCGCGGCCACGGCCGGCCGTCTTCGAAGATCATCCACGGGCGGTACTCGGTTCCCGCGACCTCCTGGGTCACCGCGTCCATCTCGGCGAGGAACTCGTCGTCGTGGACGTTCTCCTCTTCGCCCAAGTCGTAGTAGGTGAAGTCCTGCGCGCCGTCGACGCGGATGCCATCGGCTCCATAGTCCATCCGACGGCGCTGGAGTTCGAGCAGGACCGCCCGAACGGTGGGGTGTTTGTAGTGGAGGTGTTTGCCGTACATCCCCGGCCCCTCGAAGTAGTAGTCGTTCAGGAGTTCGGCACCGCGGTTGTCGGCGTGGCCGAGCGCGACGTCGAAGACGACCTTGATGGGGTCGGGCAGATTGTGACACGCGGCGATGAAGTCGACCAGTTCGTCGGGGCGGCCCGTCTCCAGGACGCCCGGGTTCGTCGCCGAGTACGCCGAGACGACGATGTCGTAGCCCCAGTTGATCATGTCGGGGCGGTCGACCGCCACCGTCAGCGAGTCGCCGTCCCCGTCGTCGGACTGCTCGCGCCAGTAGTCGTCGAACTCGCGGTTCTCGGTGAGCGGTTCGACCGGCATCAGCTGGATGCCGTCGTAGCCGACGAAGTTGCGTTCTGCGGGAGTGAGTTCGTCGTCCGCCTCGAGTTTCTCGCCGATAGTCTCGTACTGGCGGGCTAAGCCTCCGAGGGTGCCGTCTTCGGTGGCAGTTCCGGGGTGGATTTCGACCATGGCGTTCGCGGGGTCCACCCGTGGAAGTCCGTCGTGTTCCGTCGTGGAGACGCGTTCCTCGTCGGTTCCGAGCTTCTCGAAGTACTCGCGGTCGGCGCGCGAGGCGTCGAGCGACTCCCAGTCGTACAGCTCGGGAGGCGCGAACGCACCGAACGGCGTCGAGTACGCGAGCGGGTCGGTGACCGTCCCGGTCCCGTCGTCCGTCTCGTAGACGAGGCGGTAGAACGCGCCGAACCGGTCGCGGGTCCCCGCGCGGACGTCGGCGGCGGCGACCCAGTGGTACTCGCCGGTCCGTTCGACGGGCAGTCGGTCGCGGTGGAACTCGACCTCGAGACCGCCCTCGTCGGCGTCGTCGTAATCGACCTCGGACGCCGGCGTCAGCAGTTCGAGGGAGACGTCCGCCTCGGCGACGCCCTCGTCGAGCAGTTCGGGCGTCCAGAAGCCGAACTCGGCGACGCCGGCGTCGGGGTCGTAGTGCGCCCCGAGTCGCGTCACGAGTTCCTTCGCGGCCTCGAAGTCGTCGTCGTACCTGGCGACGACCGACTCGTACCGTTCGACGAGGTCTGCCGTCGCCGCGTCGTCGCGGGTGGGTTCGGTGTACGTGACCTGGCTCATCGCTCCTCCAGTACCGTGACGCTCTCGACCTCGACCGTGCCCTCGTCGACGACGTTCTCGCCGCTGATGAGGTTCGTCCCGTCGACGTCGGCGTCGATGTCGACGTACTCGGGCGCGTCACCGAAGTTGAGGACGACGACGACGGACTGACCCTTCGCCTCGCGGCGGAAGGCGGTCACGCTGTCCGAGTCGGCCTCGTAGTCGACGCGGTCGATGCCGCCGCGGAAGTCCAGCGCCGGCGTCTCCGAACGCATCTCGATGAGATGCGTGTAGTGCTCCTGAATCTCTTCGCGCGCGTCGTCCCACGCGAGCGCGTCCCGGCGGCCGCGCTGACCGAGTTCTTGCCCGCCGTACAGCATCGGGACGCCCGGAAGGGTGAAGAGTGCGCCCGCGGAGGCGAACGCGGCCTCGTCGCCACACTCGACGATGTAGCGCGTCTCGTCGTGGTTCTCCTGGTAGAGCATGAACGACGCGTGGTCGGGGAAGCCGACCTCGGTCCGCTGCTCGACGGCATCGAGGATGGCGTCGGCGGACTGGTGGCCGTTGCCGACCTGTCGCAGCGTGAAGTACAGCGTCGTGTCGAAGTGCATGTCGAACATCCCCTCGTGGAAGTCCGCGATGTAGGGGATGGTCTCGTCCAAGAGGAGGAAGTCGGGGTCCTGGGACTTGACGCGGTCGCGCAGTTCCTGCCAGAAGGTGAAGGGGACGGCCCACGCCATGTCACAGCGGAAGCCGTCGACGACCTCGAACCACTGCTGGACCGCGTCGAGGAGGTAGCGGCGGACCTCGAGGTTGTGGTAGTCGAAGTTGGCGATGTACTCCCAGTCGAAGTAGGTGCCGGGCTCACCGTTCTCCTGCCACTCGTACCAGTCGTAGTACTCCGAGTCGGGGTTCTTGTACGCGTCCTGGAAGTACGGGTGCTGGCGCGCGGAGTGGTTCAAGACGAGGTCGAACAGGACCTTCATGCCGTGGTCGTGGGCGGCGTCGACGAAGTCCTGGTACGCCTCCATGTCACCGAGGTCCTCGGCGATGTCGTAGAAGTCGACGATGTTGTAGCCGTGCGGGGCGTGGTCGTTCTGCAGAACGGGCGTAAGCCAGAGGCAGTCCACGCCGAGTCCCTGCAGGTAGTCGAGCCGTTTCTCCAGCGCCTCGAAGGTGTTCTCGGCCTCGCCGTCGTCGGAGGCGAAGCCGCGGACGTAAATCTCGTAGAGGGTGACGTCCTTCGACCACTCCGGCGGCTCGTACAGCCGACCGGTCTCGACCTGTTTCGACCCGCTCTCGGCGGCGACGCCCCCATCCGTGCGAGCGCCCTCACCGAAGTCGACGGTGGTCCCTTTCACGCGGATTTCGATGGCGTCCGCGACGGAGTACTCCGCGTCGATGGAGACGGCGTGGACCCGCGTCTTCTCCTCGAACGCGTCGACCGGCATGGTGAGCGTCCAGCCGTCGATTTCGACCGTCGAGTCGTCGACCGGCCAGCGGTCGTCGACGATGAACTCGACGTCGAGGTCCTCACGCGGGGTGGAACTGTTCGGGTTGGGCTGTGGGTCGGCCTCGACGACGACGGTGTCGCCCTCGACGCGACCGCTCAGACGGATCCGCGGGCGGCCGCCGCCGGTGCCTTCCTTCTTCGCGCCGAGCGCGCCGCTGCCGGAGCCCGAAGCGCCAGAGATGCCGGAGACGCCCGAGACACCGGAGATACCCGAAACGCCCGAGACACCGGACACCCCGGAGACTCCCGACTGACCCGAGGAGCCGGCGCTGCGGCCGACGGGCGCGAGTTCACTGGGGAACGCACGGATGGTGAGTTCGTCGACGCCGAGCGGCCCGGTGAGCTCGAGGACGAACGTCCCCGCCGCGTCGGGGGTGAAGTCGACGACCGGGTCGTCGCCGAGCGAGAGTTGACTCGACACGGGGGCGCTCTTGACGCGCCAGCTGTACTCCGCGTCGGGGTCGGGGTCGCGCGGGGCGACCTGTACCGTTTCACCGACTGCCATGAACTGGGGTGGACCTGGGTGGTTCATAGGGCCTAGTGTTGAACAGAGCCACTTTTGTTTTGCGAAACCGACGAGTCATTGACTACAGATGTAGTGGATGGCGTGACAATGTTTATATGCGTAGAGAGACCCACGTGTTATCGAACGCAGTGCCACAGGATTCCCCGGTTCGCCAGGCACGGATACCGCTCGGTATGAGCAGTGCCACCGGTCGTACGCGAGGGATTTCGTCAACACTTATGTACTCCGACTATTCCATCAGGCCATGAGACTGAGAACCGCACTCAATGAATACAAGCGGGACCGCGGGGAACGTTTCCCCGAGGAGTCCCCGACGGCCGCGGGCGCGTTCTCCGGACACGGAGACCGACTCGTCTACGTCGACCCATCCGGGTCTATTCGGGACTACTCTTCGTCGCTTTCGGGCCTCTACGGCATCGACCGGTCGCGGTTCGGCATCGAGACCGGCGACGGAACACAGTGGTTCGACGACCTCGAACCGGTACGGCAACACTACTACCGCGAGACGACGCTCGTCGAGACCGAGTACGACGCCGGCGAGTACACCGTCCACCAGTACGACCTGACGCTCGGGCGCGCCCACGTCACCCACGTCGAACTCCGGGGTGCCATCCCGACCGACGCGCACCTGACGGCGTTCCTCACGTTCGCCCCCGAGGGACGCGAGACGCGCGTCGGCCGCCTCATCCACGAAGAGGGTGGCCCGAACGACACGAAGGCCGTCGAGGTCTTCCACCGCACCGAACACGACTACGTCACCGCCTCGACCGGGCTGGACGACGTCCGCGGACAGATCCCGGAACGGTTCGACGAGATGCTCTCGGACGACACGTTCGAGTTCCCGCGCGAGGCCGTCCTCGAACGGTACGAGGACACGCACCTGAGCGGCGACGTCGTCGTCAGCGCCCCCCTCGAACGCGAGGGTCGGGCCGCACAGACGACGCTCGTCACGCAGCTGTCGGACCACTCCGAGGTCTCGCGCGAGGACGCGCTCGCGGACCTCCGCCACTGCGCGCTCAACCACGTCACCGCCGACGAACTCCGCGCGGGGGCACGCGAGCGCGCCGAGGTGTACGTGCCGGAGGAGACGCCCCGAGAGGACATCTGTCGCGCGGACCTCCGCGCGCTGTCGCTGCTCAAGGCACCGAGCGGCGCGCACATCGCCGGCCCCGAGTTCGACCCGTTCTTCGCACACTCCGGTGGGTACGGCTACACCTGGTTCCGCGACGACTCGGAGGTTGCCCGTCACCTGCTGGAGGCGGACCAGGCGTTCGAACTCGACGTCCGCGACCAGCTCACGACCAGCGCGCAGTTCTTCGTCGACACACAGCTCGACGACGGCTCGTGGCCCCACCGCTCGTGGGCGGCCGACGGGTCCATCGCCCCCGGCTGGGCGCACGCACGAGTGGAGAAGTCCAAGAAGCCCGAGTACCAGGCCGACCAGACCGCGTCGGTACTCACCTACCTCTCGACGCTGCTCCGCACGCGACGCGACGACCTCGACGACGAACTCGCCGGCGAGATCCAGCGGACGCTCTCGGACGGCGTCGAGGCGCTCGACGAGACGCTCGACGACTACGGCCTCCCCGAGGAGTGTCAGAACCTCTGGGAGAACATGGTCGGGCAGTTCACGCACACGACGGCGACGTACCTGCAGGCGTACTCGGCGGTCGCCCGCGCGCCCGTCCGCGACGAACTCCGCGAGCACGCCGCGTCACAGGCCGACGTCGTGTTCGAGGGGCTCGAGGAGCTGTGGAGCTCGAAGACCGAGACGTACGCACTCCGGCTCCGCGGCAACGACTTCGACACGCGGCTCGACTCGGGCACGTTCGCGCTCGTCGACGCCTTCACCGAGTACGACGCCCTCGACGACCTCTCGGAGACGCACGTCGACCGCCTCGTCGCCCACGTCGAGCAGACGCTCGACGGACTCTACCGCGACGTCGGTCACTCGAACGTCGAGGGGCTCATCCGGTTCGAAGAGGACTACTGGCGCTCGGCGGAACAGCACGAGGAGAAGGTCTGGTCCGTCTCGACTGCCTGGGGTGCGAGCGCGGCCGCCCGACTCGGCGCGCTCCTCACCGAACTGGATCGAGAGGAGGACGCCGAGGCGTTCTTCGACGAGGCCGCGAAGCTCTACCGGTGTATGGGCCCCGATAGCGGGCTCGTCACCGACGCGGGCTACCTCGCAGAGCAGGTGTTCGACGACGGCACCTACGACTCCGCGGCCCCGCTGGGGTGGCCCCACGCGGTCCGCCTCCAGACGACGTCGCTTCTCTCGCGATACGACGCGCTTCCCTCGCCGAAGGCGGCACCCTCCGGCCCCGAGAACCTCCCCCGGTGGACCACCGGCGAGAAGTACGGCGTCGGGACCGTCGCCGACCACCGCGCCGAGGACTCCTCGCGCGTCTGGTTCACCCTCACCGAGGGCGCGCTCACGGAGCTTCGGTTCCCGCGCGTCGACCTGATGAACCTCCGGACGCTCGACCTCCTCGTGGTGGACGCGGACGAGGACTCGACCTACACGGCGCGGACGCACAACGAGACCCGCCGCGACGACCACGCCGACACCATCGACCGGCACGCGGAGATGACCGAGGACGATTCGCTCCTCTTCAGACACGTCATCACCGAGACCGGCGACGGCCGCGGCCACGAGTGGAAGCTCACCGTCGAGTACGCGACCGACCCCCAGCACGACGCGCTGCTCGCGGACGTGCGGTTCGAGGCCGACGACGACAACGAGTACGAGCTGTACGCCGTCGCCAACACCGCCCTCGTCAACACCGGCTCGCAGGACCGGGGCATCCGACTGGGCCAGATGGGCGGCTACCACCTCGTCGCCCGCGACGCCGAGGCGTACGACGTCGGTGAGGCCGGCGAACCGCTCCTCATCGACGAGAACGGCGACGAGTACTCCGTCGCCGTCGCGCTCACCTCCGCGGGACGCTTCGACTGGGCGACGGTCGGGGTCGCCGGGTCGTCGCACCTCGCCAGCCTGTTCTCGGAGGGCGAACTCCCGACGCCACAGGAGCGTGCGGACAACGAGAACGTCGTCCTCATCGGCCGAATCGGGTCGGGCCCCGACGTCAACGAGACGCTCGCGCTCGGCTTCGCCGAGAACGCCGACACCGCGGCCGCGCTCGGTGAGGCCGCCGGGGCACTCACCCGAGGCTACGAGACGGTCCGGGCCGCCTACGCCGACTCGTGGGAGGAGTTCCTCGCGGACAAGTCCGTCCCCGCCTCGGTCTCCGACGACGACGACCTGCTCGCACAGTACAAGGCCGCGCTCATGTCGCTGCGCGCCGTCGAGGACAAGACGTTCCAGGGTGCGGGTCTCGCCTCCCCGTCGGTGCCGTGGGGCGAAGCCGTGGCCGCCGAGGAGTCGAAGGGGTACGGCTACAACTTCACCTGGTCGCGCGACCTCTACCAGGTGTTCACCGTGTTCGAGGCCGTCGGTGACATCGAGACGGCCATCGACAACCTGTCGTACATCTACAACTACCAGCAGGACGCCCGCGGCTTCATCCCGCAGAACACCTACCTCAACGGGCGGACGCGGTGGGGCGGCGAGCAGATGGACAACATCTCCTTCCCGCAGGTGATGGCGTACATGCTCGCACAGAACGGCGTCACCTTCGACGACGTGGAGTACTCGTACGAGAACGTCAAGCGCTCGTCCGACTACGTCGCGCGTAACGGGCCGCCGACGGCCCAGGAGCGCTGGGAGGAAGAGGCGGGCTACTCGCCGTCGTCTATCGCTGCCGAGATCGCGGGCCTCGCCTGCGGTGCGGCCGTCGCCCTCGAGGAGGGCCGGACCGAGGACGCGCTCATCTGGCTCTCGCTCGCCGACGACTGGACCGAGAGCGTTGAGGAGTGGACGGCGACCGAGACCGGCACCGAGCGACACACCAACACGCCGTACTACGTGCGCGTCACCCGCGACGGCGACCCCGAGGCGGGTCACCTCCGCACGCTGGCGAACAACGGCCCGACGCTCGACGAGCGCGAGATCATCGACGGCGGCTTCCTCGAACTGACGCGACTGGGTATCAAGCCGTGGAACGACGAGGTCATCCAGAACACCATCGAGGAGGTCGACTCCACGATTCGCGTGGACACGCCGAACGGTCCCGCCTTCTACCGCTACAACGGCGACGGCTACGGCGAGCGCGAACGCGGCGAAGAGGGCGCGCCGTGGTCCGTCGAGGCGAAGGGGAAGGGCCGGCTCTGGCCCATCTTCACCGGCGAGCGCGGCGAGTACGAACTCCTCAACGAGGAACGCGACGAGCCGGAACTCGACCCACAGCACCTCCTCGAGACGATGCAGCGCTTCGCCAACTCCGGTCGGATGATCTCCGAGCAGGTGTGGGACCGCGAGTACACGACGGCGTACAACTGGCGGTTCGGCGAGGGGACCGGCGCGGCGACGCCGCTGGCGTGGTCGATGGCGCAGTACGTCCGCCTCGCTCACAGCATCGACGTCGGCGAACCGGTCGAGATGCCCGAGTTCGTCCGCGAGCGCTACCTCGAGAGCGACCTGCCCGCCGGACCGGAACTGCGCGTCAACACGCGGTTCGAAGGCGACAGCCTCGTCATCTCCGGAACCACCGACGGCGTCGTCGTCTCCGTGAAGACGCCGAGCGAGACGCGACTCGTCGAACCGGACGACGACGGCGAGTTCTCGGCGAAACTCGGTATCGAGTACGGTGAGAACCAGGTCACGGTCGCCACCGCGACCGACGAGGACCTCACCGCCGCCGGCACGACGGTCACCCGCTTCACGCTCTGAGGCGGGAGGCGGACCGCATCGCGCTGACGACCCGTTCTCGCAGTTCTCCGCGTTCTTCGACACGAAGCCCCACGAGCCGGCAGACGTGTCCGTCTGGTCCCGTCCGTGTGCGTATGGTTCACGATACCACGCCTGAAACACGTTTACAAGAACGCACGTGCAGAGGGAGAGTAGGCCGCGTTCGCAACCGACGACGCGTGCCGTCTCCTACCCGCTCGACGCTCGACCGCCTCCGCCCGCCCCCGCTCCGCTTCGCCCTCCACCACGCCGTGCCCGGGGCGTCCCGGCGTCTCACGTCACTGCACCCAGCGCGCCTCGAGGCTGCGCCCGCCACGAGCGGCCGCAGTACCGCGTCTCGACACCCTCCACGCCGCGGGACGAGAGGGGGACTGATGCGTCGAACCAGCCATCCCACCCCCCGACCGACAATGGTCCTGCCAGCCGACACCCCCGTCGAACCGCTCCACGTACAGCGCACGACCGTGAGCGACCGCGCCCCGACGGTCGCCCACTCGTTCATCGTCGGCGCGCTCCCGCTCGTCGTCGTCCTCGCCTTGAGCTACCCCGTAGCGTTGACCGCCGTGCTGACGGGTGCGCTCGTCGCGACGGTCGCGGTCGAGAGCGTTCACCGTCGCTGAATCCGTCTCGCGGGCGGACGTCGACGTCGACGTCGGCCCCGATACGTGCGTCCACACCGCTGTCGACAGCGCCCGCCCCGCCGCCGACCAGTGCCCCTTTCTCTCGGAGTCCCTATGAGACGGTATGGCGAGATATCAGCGGCGGACCCGCGTCGCCGCACCGCTCGAAGACGTGTGGGCGTTTCACTCGCGCATCGATGGGTTGGAGGCGCTCACTCCCGGCTGGATGAACCTCCGCGTCGAGGACATCCGCGGCCCCGACGGCGAGGCCGACCCCGACGTCCTCGATGTCGGCACACAGATCCGGCTCTCGACGCGGCCGTTCGGGGTCGGCCCCCGCCAGTCGTTCGTCTCCCGTATCGTCGAACGCGAGGAGGGCGAGGGGACGGCACGGTTCGTCGACGACATGACCGACGGGCCGTTCCGGCACTGGGAGCACACGCATCGCTTCTTCGCCGACGGCGACGAGACCATCGTCGAGGACGACGTCGAGTACGCGTTCCCCCTCGGGAACGTGGTCCTGGGACCGCTGTCGGTCGTCGGGTTCGAACCGATGTTCCGCTACCGCCACAAGAAGACGCGCGAACTCCTCGAGTAGGCGCTCAGTCGTGCGCCGCTCGCGGGCGCAACCGGGCGAGGACGAACAGCGCGGTGCTCCCGAGCGGGTCGTCGACGCGGCGCTCCCACTCGACACTGAAGCCAGCGTCTTCGAGTTGTGCCGTCGTGACCGTGGCCCCGGGCGTGCTCCAGAACATCGGGTGACCACTGCCGAGCCAGTTCTGCCGAACCGACTCCGAGCGGCCGCTGCCGACCGTCGTGAGGACGAAGCCACCGGGTGCGAGGACGCGCGCGAACTCGGCGTACACCGCCGGGTGTTGCCCGCGCGGGACGTGGAACACACTGTGGTACGCAGTGACGGCGTCGAACGCCCCGTGCGAGAAGGGGAGCGAGGTCATGTCTCCCTGAACCAGACGGGCCATCGGGACCGCCTCGCGGGCGAGGTCGAGTTGGACGCGCGAGACGTCCAGGCCGACGACATCGACGGAGGGGTCCGCGGCGAGGAGCGTCGCCATCGTCCGCCGTCCGTCGCCACAGCCGACGTCGAGTACCCGTGCCCCGTCGGGAAGCTCCGCGGCGAGTTCGTCGAGAAGGCGGGCGTCGGGGCCGTCCGGACGGCGAGCAGCGGCGTAGTCGTCGGCGACGGCGTCCCACGCTCTCCTGACCGCGTTCCGGCGGGCGAGGTTGTCGGTCATAGGTCCCGTAGGGCGCGAGGTGTGCTGACCGTTCCGGCCGTGGTGAGTCGACTCCCGTGGTGACTTCGTGGGCGGCGGCACCTCCAGCCGCGAGCACTGCCCCGAGACCCCCGCCGGGTGGCGACACGGTTTTTCCGACGACGCCCGAACGTCGGGTCATGCCCGCAGAGTCCAGCGATTCGAACGGCGTGACGCTCTCGGTGGTCGACCTCGACCACGTGGCGCTTCGCGTCGCCGACCTCGACCGCGCGCTCGGCTTCTACCACGACCTGCTCGGCCTGCCGGTCCGGGACCGCGAGCGGTTCGAGAACGGCGAGGTGCCGTACGTGGCCGTCGTCGCCGGCGGCCGCCACCTCCACCTCGTGCCCGACGAGGGGTTCGACCCCGACGACGTCGGCGGCGAACACGTCTGTCTCCTCTTGCGGTCGGACGACATCGACTCGCGTGCCGAACTCGAGGCGTTGCTCGCGGAACTCGAAGCGGCCGGCGTCACCGTCGAACCGGACGAACCGAAGAAACGCTACGGCGCGTACGGTCGCGCGTGGGCCGCGTACGTCCGCGACCCCGACGGGCGTCGGGTCGAACTCAAACTGCACTGAGTCGCCCCCTCAGTCCTGCTCGTCGACCCCGACAGTGGCTCGCTCGACGTCGTCCGGTGGGTCCGACTCGCCGACGTCGCCGGAACCCCGGTCCGCGGCCGCCGCTCCCGTCGTCGTGACCGCGATACCGAGGAGGACGACCGCGCCGCCGACGACTGTCGGCAGACTCGGGACCTCACCCGGCAGCAACACCAGCGCGAGGAGCGTCGACCCGATGGGTTCGCCGAGGAGCGAGACGCTCACGACGGAGGAGTCGACGTGTGCGAGGACCCAGTTGATGACCGTGTGGCCGAACAGCCCCGGACCGACGGCCATCGCGGCGAAGAGGAGCCACTCGCGAGGCGGGTAGCCGACGAGCGCCTGTCCCTCCCAGACGACGAGCGCGAGTAGAGTGACCGCACAGGCGGTGTAGACCACGGTGACGTAGGGGACCAGCGAGACGCGCTGGCGGACCGACCGGCCGGCGAGGACGTATCCGGCGGCGGCGACGGCCCCGAGGACCGCGAGCGCGTTTCCGTACAGCGGGCGCTGACCCGCCAGCGCGACGCCCGAGAGGAAGTCTCCGAGCGACATCGCGACCATCCCGACGACGGCGACCAGGATGCCCACGACGCGACGTCGGGTGACACGTTCGTCGAGAAGCGCCCACGCGCCGAGGGCGACGAACAGCGGCTGTGACTGGACGAGTGTCACCGACGCCGCGACGGAGGTCCACGCGAGGCTCTCGAACCACGCCGCGAAGTGGACCGCGAGCGCGATGCCGGTGACGCCGGCGACGAGCGCATCCCGTGGGCGGAGCCGGCGGAAGTCCGCCCGGTAGCGGGTGAGCGCCCACGGCAGGAGCAGTGCCGTGGTGAAGACGACCCGGTACAGCGCCTTCACCGCGGAGGGGGCGGCCGACCAGCGGACGAGGATGGCGCTCGTCGAGACGGCGACGACGGCGAGGGCGAGGGCGAGGGCGAGGGCGACGAGCGGCGGCGTCCGGCGTTCGAGCGCGGCGAAACTCACGTGGGGTGCCACGGCGGCGGTCGGTTTACCTCTACCGTTCGTCCGCGCGTCCGGGGTCGGTCCCGGTCGTCGACCCGCGCTTTCGGAGCCTGAACAGGCGTTTCGGAACGACGAACGACTCGACTCCCTCCGGGCCGGACACGACAGCGAACCGCTCGTGGAGCGCGGCGTCGGCCTCGGCGAACCGTCGACGGAGTTCCCGACGGTCGCGTTCGCTCACGGCCGTCCGGTCACACCAGGCCTGGAAGTCGAGTCGGCGCGTCACCGTCGTCTCCTCCTCGACGGTGAACCCCGCGGCAACGAAACGACGGCGCCACTCGGCGGGAGTGTCGAGGCCGACGTGACTCGGGTCCCGGAGACGTTCGACCCCGTCGACGAACCGCGCTTCCCGCGGGTTCGCGGGGGCGACGTTGTCCTCGAAGGCGAGCGTCCCGCCGGGGGTGAGGACCCGCGCCGCCTCCTCGACGAACCGCTCCGGGTTCGGGAAGTGATGTGCGGCGATACGGCAGGTCACGGCCTCGAACGCTGCGGGCCTGAAGGGGAGACGCTCCGCGTCGGCGACACAGCCGTCGACACCGTACGCGTCGACTGCCGTCCCGACCATCGCCGTCGCGGCGTCCACGGCGACGACAGACGCGACGCCCTCGCGGCGCAGGGCCCCCGCGGTGTGTCCAGCGCCCGTCGCGACATCGAGTGCGCGGTCGGCGCCGGCACACCACGCCGCGAGCGTCTCGAGGTCCGCGCCCCGTCTGTGGGTGTCGCTGTCGCGGTAGTCCGCCGCCGCCCGGCCGAATCGGGCGGCCGTGTCGCGTTTCTCCGCCCCGGTGTCGTCGCTCACAGCCGTCGTTCGTGGTGCGACGTGAGAAGCGTTGTCCCGGGGGTCGTGGACGAGACGTCAGGCGTCGTCGACACGGGTGCGGGCAGCAGCGACCTGGTCGCGCCACTCCGTCGGGACCTCGATGGGTGACCCCTCCTCGTCGACGGCGACCTGGACCGTCTCGGCGGTGGCGACGACCGCGTCGTCGTACCGGAGTTCGTAGCCCATGGTGAAACTCGTGCGACCGAACTCGGTGATGCCGACGACGATGGTGACGTCGCCGACGTCGGGAATCGCTTTCCGATAGTCGAGTTCGAGTCGGGCGACGACGAAGCTGATCTCGTGGACGCCGAGGTCGAGGACGTCGCGGAAGTAGTCGACGCGGGCCTCCTCGCACAGGGTCGCGTAGACGGCGTTGTTGACGTGGCCGAACGTGTCGAGGTCCGAGTACCGAATCTCGACGGTGCTCTCGTAGTGGCGGTCGGGGTCGTCCATACCACGACCTGTCGCGGGGGGTCGAAAACGGCGTCGTTCTCGGCAGTCCCCGACTCGTCTCGATTCGTATCGACTCGGCCCGGCTCGACCGCCGTGACACGGACGGGAGCGGATACGGATGGAGCCGCCGCGTTCAGACGCGCCGCGGCGCGGCGCTCGGAACCCCCGGCAGCCCCGCGACGCGCCAGACGTTCGAGCGACTACCGACGCGCGTCATCTGAATCGGCAGCGTCGTCCCGGTGGGCAGCGTGCGCAACACCTGCTGGAGGCGGTCGGAGTCGTACTCGACGAGGTACCGCGTCTCGTTCGTCTCGCCCAGTTCGACGGTCACCGTCCCGTGGTCGTTCATCGGCTGGCGAATCGTCGCCGATACCGTGACCGGTGTCGCCGGCACTGCGTGCTGTTCCATACGACACCTTGGTAATCCAACTGCTTAACTGGTGGTATTTCTGGTATGTACTGGTATTTGTCGCCCGATAGGTGGACAAACAGGAATATTCATGGCCGACACGTTCAATGGTCGGCGGCAGTACGTTCTGGTCGTGACCCCACCGGACGAGCGCGCGGGCGAGGACGAAGGTGACGGCCCCGAACGGGTTCGAGTCGTCGTGCGCCACGCCGCGGGCGAGACGACGCTGTACGCCCGCCGCGGGCGGGTGCTCCGCGACGTCCTCCGCGAGCACGACCTCTCGCCGTACACGCGACTGACCGAGCGGGCGAACTGCGGCGGGCGCGGACTGTGTGCGACCTGCGGGGTTCGGCTGCGGGTGGGTCCCGAACCGTCGCACTGGCACGACCGACTCGCCGAGCGGTTCGGCTACCCTCGGCTGTCGTGTCAGGTCCGCGTTGAGGAAGGGATGGTCGTCGAACTCGACGAGGAGAACGTGGTGTGGGGGAAGCGGGAGTCGGGGTGAGGTGCTCGCGACCGAATCCGCCGGGAATCCGCCGTCGACGAGTGGCGCGCTTTCGCCTACTCAAATCGTCTCGCAGAGGCTGTCCACTGCTCGTGTCGTTCGCGCGAAAAGTCCGCTCTCCCCGATTTGAACGGGGGGCAAGCCGATCTACAGTCGGCTGCTCTACCAGGCTGAGCTAAGAGCGGTCATCGTATCGTAGTCGGGCCTTGAAATTTAAGCGTTCTCATTCACCCGCCGAGTGTCACGTCGACCCACGACGCTTACCACCCGCTCGTGCGACAGGAGGGTATGGCGAATCACGAGGCCCGCGAGGAACCGTCGGAGGACGCGTGGAACGCTGCCGACTACGACGACCAGTGCGCGTTCGTCTACGAGTACGGCGAGCGCGTCACGGAACTGCTCGACCTCGACGAGGGGACGCGGGTGCTCGACCTCGGCTGCGGGACGGGCCACCTCTCGCGCGAGTTGGTCGACCGCGGCGCGCGTGTCGTCGGCGTCGACCGCTCGGCCGAGATGGTCGCTCGGGCGCGGGACCGCTACGGGGACGTCGAGGGACTCCGGTTCGTTCAGGGCGACGCGCGTGACCTCGTCGCAGCGGTCGGCACCGACTCGACCCACACGTTCGACGCGGTGTTCTCCAACGCGGCGCTCCACTGGATTCCCGGCCCGGCCCACGACGCCGTCCTCGACGGGGTGCGTCGTCTCCTGAAACCCGGCGGCGTGTTCGTCGCCGAACTGGGCGGGCGCGGGAACGTCGAGAGCATCGTCGAGGCCGTGCGCCGCGAACTCGACGGCCGCGGGTACGACGCCGAGCAGCCGTGGTACTTCCCGAGCATCGGCGAATACACACCGCGGCTCGAAGCACACGGGCTGGAAGTCCGCGACGCGCAGCTGTTCGACCGGCCGACGACACTCGATGGAGACGCCGAGGGCCTGCGCGACTGGCTCGCCATGTTCGGCGACGGCCTCTTCCCCGCGCTCTCGGACGAGGCGTACGACGCGGTCGTCGACGGGGTCGAAGCGCGGCTCGAAGCCGACCAGTACCGAGCGGGGTCGTGGGTCGTCGACTACCGTCGGTTGCGGTTCCGCGCCGTGCGCGCCGAGGCGACGCCTGAGTGACTGGCTCTCCGCCGCGCCTCCGTCTCGTCCGTTTACCGCTCGGCGAGGAACCGGGTCGCCGTGCGGTCGACGTTCCGTTCGACTGCGGCGAGTTCCGGGATAGAGAGGCGGTTGTACGACCGCTTCGATCGGTCGACGTAGTCGGGGACGATGTCGTGTGCCTGTCGGGAGAGCGCCGCGAGGCGCTCCTGTGTCGGACGCGCCTCCCACGGCGGGAGGGCAAGCGAGGAGACGACGGACTTCGAGAGGCTCGCCTTCCCCTCGCCGGCGAGGTCGCGGAGACAGCGCTGGTACGGTGCGGCGTTCAACAGGGCACACAGGTAGTGGGCCTCGCGCTCGTCGTCACACGCGACGAACATACAGTGGTCGCCGGGAACCACCGTCTTCCGGCCGAGTTCGGGGTCCTCGACAGTCGAGACGACGGCGAAGTGAGGCTTGAACCCCAGCCGACACCACACCACCTTGTACGGGGCCCAGGTGTACGGGCCGAGGCCGAACAGCGAGTAGAACGGGCCGCTGTCGAACCACGACGAGCCCCGTCCGACCAGTCGTTCGCGGTGGTCCTCGAGGTAGTCGTACGTCGCCGGCGTCTCCGCCGCGAGGGCGGCCTCGTTCTCCTCGCCGGCCTGCCGCTGCGGGACGAGGAACCGGTCGTGGCCGAACAACCCCCACTTGACGACGTGTTTCGAACGGAGATACGGGTAGACGTGCGTCGACTCGACCTGTGCCAGGAGCTCGTCGTCGACGCTGAAGACGGCTTTCGCGTCGTCTTTCAGCCCGTGACGGATTCGGTACGCACACTCGCCGACCGCCTCCACGTCGGCGTCCACGCGGTGCCAGGGCCCCGTCGGGTCGTCGGCGTCGACCGGCGCGAGCCCCGTCTCGGTCCGTTCGAGCGTCGACCGCAAGGTGTCGAGCGACCCGAACGCCGCCGTCACGCCCGTCGGCTCCCACACCGTCGTGGGGACCGGGTTCGAGTCCGAGTCCGAGTTCGGAGTCAGAGTCGAGTTCGAATCACGCGGGTCGACGTCGTCCCTTCCGACGTCGTCTCTTCCGATGTCGTTCCGTCCAACATCGGCCCTTCCGACGCCGAACACGTAGAGCGCGGCCGCGGCGTCGACGCCCTCGAACGGAGCCGTCGAACCGAAGTCGTGGACGTGCTCGATGGTGAGCGGACGCGAGCCGACTCGACCGGAGCGGACGAGTCGGCCCGCAGGCCCCCGGAGGTGGTCGCGCTTGAGGACGAACGCGGCGACGCCCCCGTCGTCGAGGTACCTGTCGAGGCAGGTCCAGACGAACGGGAGCGAGAGGTCGTCGTTCGCGTGGCCCAGACGAGCCGCCGCTCCGCGGTGTTCGAACAGGTCGAGCCGGTCGATGGGGCCCGCCCTGAGACGGTCTTTCTGTGCGTCCGGGAGCCGCTCCCACGGAATCCACGGCGGGTTCCCGACGACCGCGGTCGCACCGCCTTCGACCCCGGTGGTGGGTGCGTCGTCGGTGAGTCCGAGCGCATCGCCCAGGAAGACGGGAAGCGAGACCCGGTCGACGGCGGCCTCGCGCACGACGGGGAGGAGCGCGAGCACACACGCGGTCCGGGCGGCGGCGACGGCGACAGGGTTGACGTCGATACCCACGACGCTCGTCGAGAGGTGTTCGAGCGTCGTAGCGGGGTCGACTTCCTCGGCACGTGCCTCGCGCCGCTTTCGACGGATGGCCGCGGTCAGGAACGCCCCCGCCCCACAGCCGGGGTCGACGACGGTTGCCCGTCCGAAGTCGTCGACTCGATTCGCGACTTCGCTGACGCCGAGTTCGGCCAGTCCGGGCGGCGTGTAGTACTCGCCGAACACCCGGCGGGAAGCGGGAGGGACGGTTCGTTCGTACACGCGTCGGAGGTCGTCGGCGTCACACGCGGCGAGCGCGTCGGGAGAGGGGTCGACGGCGGTGTCGAGAAGAGACACCCCGACGACGTCGTGGACGGGGGACAGGTCGAGCGTGTCCGCCGGCGTCTCGACGGTGACGCCGAACGTCGCCTCGACGCAGTCGTGGAGGGCCTCGACGACGGCGTCGAAGGTGAGCGTGTCGAGGAAGAGTCGGTGCGGCGAGACCGTGTCCCGCCCTTCGACGGGGCGCGTGGTGGCCGTCGCGTCCACCGGGCAGACATCGACGGCTGGCGGGTCGGCGTCGACGGCTGGCGGGTCGGTGTCGGCTGTCGGCGTCTCGAAGACGGCACCGTGGTGGGCGCGGACGTACGCACACCACTCCTCGAAGGCGCGCTGGACGTCGGCACCGGCGTCGGCGTCAGCCAGACGGGCCGCCAGTCGGGACCGGTAGTCGTCGGTCGCGGCGAGGTCGACGCCGGGGAAGCTCATCGACTGGAGGTGAACGACGAGCGGTAAAACCGTTCGCCCTTCGAGTCTCCGAGACGACGTGTCGGACGAACGAATTATTAACCGAGATAATTTGAGGCGCGGATTTATGCCCCTGTCCGCGACTCGATACCACCAGACAGTGTCTGACGGGCGTCTGACGTCGTCGCGGTCGACGGGGCGGCGACTCGGTCCGCCGGACACTCACCCCCGGGAGCACCCGACGCCATGACCTCACTCATCCCCCCAGCCGACTACTCTGTCGCCGAACTGAAAGAGGCCCTCGACGACGTCGACGACGTCGAGGCACTCGAACGACTCCTCGACGCCGAACGCACGGGCGAGAACCGCGTCACCGCGATCGACGCGATAGAGCAGCGCCTCGACGCGGTCGGCACCGACGAGGAGGTGAGCGACGATGCCGACGCCGACGTCGAGACCGACGAGCGTGTCGACCCGGCCGCCGACAGACGAGGGCCAGCCACAGAGAACGGCACGTCGCGAATCGAAGAGGGCTGGAGCAAAGACACGGTCGTCGGCCTCGACCGGGCGTCCCCCTCCGAGACAGCCGCCACTCCGAGCGGTGACGCCGCGGCCGGGTCGCTCCGCAGCGACTACGCGGCGGAGAACGGGGAGGCAACGGCCGAGATGCTCGACCGCGCGCCGACTCGAGCCGAGTCGGCGTCGCTCGCGACGGACGAAGACGTCGGCGAGAAGCTTCTCGAGAACATCGAGCGGATTCGGCACACGTTCGAGCGTTCGACCGCCGAGGACGGGCGTGTCGAGGCACGAATCCGCCAGCTTCAGGCGGAGGTCGCCGACCTGAAGTCCTACACGAACGCGCTCGAGGAGTTCCTCGACGAGGAGGGGACCGGCCGGCAGGTAATCGAGTCGGTTCGCGCCGACATCGAATCGCTCGAAGCGACCCTCTCGGAGGTCGAAGGCGACGTCGGGATACACGGACGCAACCTCGGGCGGCTCTGGTCGGTCGTCGACGACGTCGAGGACGAACTCGCCCACCTCCACGAACGCCTCGACAGACAGCGTCGTGACCTCGACAGCGTCGCGGACGACATCGAACAGGTCGAGCGAGCGGTCGACGAGGTGAGCGAGGCCGCCGCCGAGCGCCACGACGAGTCGACCCGCCGGTTCGAGTCCGTCGACGAGGCGCTCTCGACCACCGACGACCGGCTCTCGAGTCACGACGAGGCGCTCGACGGTCTGGGTGGTGAGGTCGCAGCTGTCGCGGACGAGGTCGACGCCCTCGGCGACCGGGCCGACGCCGTCGACGAGAACCTCCGAGAACTCGACGCGACGGTCTCCGAACGGTTCGCCGACAGCTCCGAGGAACGGGCGGCCCTGACAGCACGTATCGAGGACAACGCCGCAGCGGTCGAGCAGTTGAACGCGACGGTCGAGGACCTCTCGACGACCGTCGAGCGACTCGAGGGACTCGTGGGCGACTCGGGAAGCGTCGACGAACGGTTCGCGGCCGTCGAGGACGAGATTCAAGAACTCCACGAGTGGCGCGAGCAGTTGAGTTCGGTGCTCCTGAGTTCCGCCGGGGGCGACCCGTCCTCCGCAGAGCCGTAAGCCGTCTCACCGCTCGGTCGTCCCGCTGCCCGTGCGTCCGTACGCTCACGCGGTCGGTATCCGAGGCGGTCGTGTTGTGCTTCTTCAGTATTTGTTCAGGCGAGGTCGTTCTCTCGCACGAGCACGCCTTTCTCGGCCAGGTGGCGGGTCTGTCGTTGGGCGAAGTCCTCTTCGGTGGTGCCCCGGGTCGCGAGGACGTACACGAGGGCGCTCCCGGCCGGCCGCATCGTCCGCCCGGCGCGCTGTGCTCCCTGTCGTCGTGACCCCCCCAGGCCCGAGGCGACGATAGCCAGTTCGGCGTTCGGGAGGTCGATTCCCTCGTCGGCGACACGGGAGACGACCAGCGTTCGGAGGTCGCCCTCACGGAACCGCTCGAACAGCCGTTCGCGCTCCCAGTGAGGCGTCTCGCCGCTGATGAACGGCACGTCGAGGGCCTCGCTGATGTCGCGACCCTGGTCGAGCCAGTCGACGAACACCAGCGCCTTGGCGTCGTCGTGCTGGGCGAGGAGAGAGCGGACCTCGTCGACCTTCGCTGGATTCATCGCCGCGATGGTGTGGCGCTCGCGACCGTGGGCGGCGGCGTACTCGTTCTGTGCCTCGTCGTCGCGCCAGGGGACGTACCTGATCTCGACCTCCGGTTCCTGGACGTAGCCGGCGTCGAACAGCTTCGTCCAGTCGGTCCCGATGGGCGGGCCGATAAGCGTGAATATCTCCTGCTCGTCGTCGGACTCTCTCACTGGTGTCGCCGAGAGGCCGAGGCGGTGTTTGGCCTGGAGGTCGGCGCTTCGCCGGTAGACGCGGGAGGGGATGTGGTGGACCTCGTCGTAGATGATGAGACCCCACCGTCGCGAGTCGAACAGGGACCGGTGGCGGTCCATCCCAGCCGTCTGGTAGGTGGCGATGGTGATGGGGCGAATCTCTTTGACGCCGCCGTGATACTCGCCGATCTGGTCTTCGGAGAGCGAGGTGTGCGCCAGTAACTCCTCGCGCCACTGGACGGCGAGTTCCCGGCCCGGGACGAGGACGAGCGTCTCGCCGCCGACCGCTTCGAGCACGCCCATTCCCGCGACGGTCTTCCCGCTCCCCGGCGGTCCGACGAGGACGCCGGCCTTCTTCTCGATGAACGCGTCGACCCACTCACGCTGGTAGTCACGGAGGTCGATGTGGAGGTCGACGTCGAGAGGGTCACCCGTCTCCAGGTCGCGCTCGTCGACGACCGGGTAGCCCGCCTCCCAGAGGATGCGTTTGATCGCCGCCTCGCTGCCCTCGCGGACCCACGACTCCGTGTCCGAGATGGGCGCGTGGAGGTGTTCCTCGTCGAGTTCCTGCCGGGCGACGTTCCCCATGAGGTTCTCCGAGGCCGCCGAGAGCACGGTGTAACCGTCCTCGTGGGTCGAGAGCGTGAACTGGTTGGCCCGCTTCCACTGGTCTGTCACCCAGTCTTCGAGCGGTTCGGACCGTCGCGGGAGGACAGAGCGCATCAGCGCCAGCAGTTCCGAGAGCGAGTCGAACGGGGCACTCCAGATGTCCTCACGGCGGATACGGTAGAGGTAGCCTCGCGTCCCGGATTCGCGGTCACCCGTCGTGTCCACGAGGTGAGCGAACTGCGCCATCCGCGCGCGGGTGTACTGGGTCGGCGCGTCGACGACCACCTCTCGACGCTGGGGGAACAGGACGCTCCGCTCGCGCGTGGCGAGGTCGCCCCACTGGCTCGGGAACCACACGACTGGGTCCGCCTCGACGTGCACCGACTGGACCGAACCCTCTCGTTCGAGTCCGGCGAGGGCGTCCGCCACCGCCGCCTGTGAGCGGTCCGTCCGGCGGGCTACCTCGCCGGCCGTGACGACGGGACGTCCCTCGCGCTCGACAGCGCGGTAGAACTCTTCGAGAGAGAGTGTCGCCCCCTCGTCGTTCGTGCTCGTGTCCCGCTCGGAAGCGTCGGTGTCGTCGAGCGTGTGGGTGTCGTCGCGGCTGTCGACCCGCCCGCGCTCGACCGACTCGTCTGTCATCACGTCCGATAGCGGGTCCGCGAAGAAACGAGTTGCGCCTCGCTGGCCGACGAATCGGACACGGCCGGCCACATCGGTCTCGTCGGTGTGCCGCCCCGCACGATAACGGTTTCACCGTCGGCTCCGTATCACGGACGATGAGCGACCGACTCCACGCCGCTGGACGGGACACGTGTGAGCGCCGCGGGTACGAGATAACGAGCCCCGACGAGCCCTGGCTCCCATCGTCCCTCGCGACGCCGACGGGCAGGGCGTCCCCGTTCGTCTCCCGTTCGGTGAACGAACTCGTCGCTGTCGAACCGCTCGAGAGCGACGAGGTGACACCCACGACACTCGTCTCGCGGCTCCGGAACAACACCAGCCACGAGCGCTTCTCGCTGTTCGTCGTCGGGAGTGAAGCGGATGCCCGGACAGTCCACGATGTGCTGTACGACCCGCCGCTGGTCGCCGGCGAGGACCGACACGGGAGGCGTACCTTCTACAACGGACCCGACCGCATCCCGCTCGCGAAGGGTGGGTACGCGGCCGTCCGAACCGACGCGTCTCCCGACGACCTCGTCTGGCGCGAGGACGGGACGGGTGACGACCACTCGCTGCGTCTCGTCGAGGGGACTGGCAAAGCGGATGAGAGAGCGAGGACCGCCGAAGTGGCCGACTCGGGTGGGCAGACCCTGGCGTGGCTCGACGGCGTCGACGGCCTCGCCTGCCCCACGACGGAGGCGTTTCCGTACTCGTATCGCCGGGACCCCGACGACAAGCGGTTCCGGCTCCGGACGCGTGAGGGCCGCGTCGTCGGCGTCTACGACGGAATCGCCGACATGCGCGCGAACGCGTACGTCCCCCTCCCGATGCCGCTCGTCCCCGAACACGTCTTCAGCGGTGTCTCGTCCGTCCGGGACGAGTGGGCCGCCCTCGTCGCCGACGACGCTCGAGACGGGGCGGACACGACACCGACAGGGCGTGTCGTCACCGCCGGCTCGTTCTGAGCGCTGTGGGGTGCCGCAAGGCGGACTCGGCGCGTCTGTACCGACACCACGTTTCCGGTGAATGTGCCGTGTCTCGAACACCCCCGCTACGTCGGCGTCCAAGAGCTTCCGGGCCGCCGCGATAGCCGGTGATGACCGGGGGCGGAGACCGGACTTCGACCTCGACTGAGACGTGTCCCCACACCGCGTTTCCGGTGAACGGTGCGGCCTGAACGCGTAGTCGGAGTGGTGGGGCGCGACACGGGGTGACCGACTACAGACACCGCGTTTCCGATGAACCGGCCGCGTCGGCCGGTCGAGACTGACGCGGTCGTAGGCGCGAGACACCCCCTGTCGGTGACACCGCGTTTCCGGTGAAATAGTCCGGGAAGCTCGCCGTCGCTCCGTAGCGGAGAACGCGGTCGGTTGGTTGGACCGACAGAGACACCGCGTTTCCGGTGAACCGGCCGCGTCAGTGGGTTCGCACACGGCACCACGGAACTCCCGATTAACGACCTCACACCAACGAACTCGGAGACACCACTGCGTCGACACACCTCGTTTCCGATGAAGCCTACTGGGAGACTCGACCCGTCTTGTCGGGACCGGACTAGTCGCTGTGACACACCTCGTTTCCGGTGAATCGGGCTGTGGTCGTGACCGCTCCGCCGAAGCTCCCGATTCTGAACCGATCTCGGCGACAGTCTCTAGCAGAAACTTTAAATAAGTTTACTGTGTACCAGAATGTACCGCCGTTCAGCATACCTATTTTAGTGTCCGTTCAGGACATCGCTCGACGTGAAACACCGAGTTCCTCTACCGACTCGGCACCTGTGGTGGACCGTGCTTGGCTGGGGAGAGACGACATTCAGGGGTCCCGGTGTCCGCGAGCGCTGTACTCGGCTGACTCACCGATTATAGCGTCGCTCTCCCGGGTCCGGTCTCCCCCGAAGACGACATCGTGTTCTCGCGTAGTGCTTCCTCGGTTCGGTAGACACCGTGTTTCCGATGAACGTTAACCCCTGTTTCAGGTGCACCCTCGGCCGTTCGATGACCGTTTCACCGGAAACGTGGTGTGTGTCTCCCGGGAGTCGAACCACAACGCATTTCACCGGAAACCCGGTGTGGCTGAACATGCCCAACGCCGCGGACGACCTCTTCACCCGTGAGGACCCCATCTTCGCAAACAAGGAACTCCTCGAGATCAGTCACCTCCCCGGTGAGGGGCGTATCGTCGGCCGGGACGACGAAATCTCGAACCTCGCCGCGGCGGTCAACCCCGCTATCTTCGGGCAGAGTCCGAGCAACGTACTCATCTACGGGAAGACCGGCACCGGGAAGTCCCTCTGTGCCAAGTACGTTTCCCAGCGGCTCGTCGACACGGCCGGCGAGGAGTCCGTGACCGCGACGTTCGCGTACGTCGACTGCGCACAGGACACGACAGAGACGCAGGCCGTCCAGACCATCGCCGAGGGCGTGAACAGCCCCGACCACACCGACATCCGCGTCCCCGACAAGGGCCTGTCGACCTCCACGTACTACAAGCGGCTCTGGCGCATCCTCGACCAGCTCTACGACGTCGTCCTCATCATCCTCGACGAGATCGACAAGCTGAGCGACGACGACATCCTCATGCAGCTGTCACGGGCCGGAGAGGCGGGCAAGATCACCCAGTGTAAACTCGGCGTCATCGGCATCTCGAACAAGATTCAGTACAAAGACCGGATGGACGAACGCGTCAAATCATCGCTGTGTGAACGCGAGTTCGTCTTCCCACCGTACGACGCGAACCAGCTCCGGGCCATCATGGAAGCACGGTCGGACGCCTTCCGCGACGGGGTGCTCGACCCCTCGACGGTGCCGCGCGCCGCCGCCCTGGCTGCTCGCGAACACGGGGACGCGCGCAAGGCGATCGACATCCTCAGATACGCCGGGGAAATCGCGCAGTCGACGGGGTCGACCACGGTGAAAGAGGAGTTCGTCACGCAGGCGCGCGAGCGCGCGGAGACGGACCGGTTCCGTGAACTCATCCGCGGTTCGACGCCGCACTCACGGTACGTCCTCCAGGCGCTCGCGATGCTCTCGCTCTCGGCTCGACACGAGGACGGCTTCCGCACGAGTCGCGTCTACGACGTCTACGAGAACATCTGTGGCCAGCAGGGTTCGGACACGCTCTCGCTCCGACGCGTCCGCGACCTCCTGAAAGAACACGCCTTCCTCGACATCATCGAACAGTCGAAACACAGCGGTGGGAGCGCCGAGGGGAGCTACACGAAACACCAGCTCCTCGAGGACCCCGACGTGGTACAGGAAGTGCTCTCGGAGGACGCCGAGTACTGAACCTGTGCCCTCGCGGCAGACCGCAGCCGGTCAGGTCGAGAGGCTCTCCGGCTCGGCCTGCGCTGACCGTTCGCGAAGGCCGGTGTAGCGGTCGTACGCCCACTCGACGAACTCCTCGTCGTCCCCGTCGACGCTCGCGACGATGTTCCCGAAGTCGTCGTACGCGGCGAACCACACGTGGTCGTCGATGATTGCCAGCCCGTACTCGAGGTCGCTCGGTGCGAGCCAGAGGACGAACTGGTCGAGTTCGTACGCCAGTTCGAGCGCGTCCGTGAACTTCTCGCGCGACGCCTCCAGAACCGACTCGTCGATGACGAGTTCCATATGTGTGTCCGGCCCGATCGACTGCGCCGCGGCCTCGTTGAACACGCGACTAACGATGGGTGTCACGCCGTAGTACGCGTCGACGACGCCGTCGACGAGACTGAGCCAGCGGTCGATCGGACCGTGGGGGTTCTCGGGGGTCGACGTCGTGACCGTCTGAGCCGCGAGGAGGTCGGTGTCGACCGCCTCGGCCACGGGACCGACGTTGCTCAGGAACACGTCGAGGTTCTTCGCGTTCTCCACCGACTGCTCCAACTGTTCGTACCGCTGGAGCACCATCTGACCGGCAGTCGTGAGTCGGTACGAACTGTTCTGCTTCGTGACCCAGCTTCGTTCCGTGAACCCCGCAAGGTTCCGCTGTGCCGTCTCGCGCGCACAGGAGACTTCCTCGGCCAGGCCGCTCGGACGGAGGGGTTCCTCGCGGAGGGCACGCAGTGTCTCGACGCGGCACTCCGACCCGACGAGGAACGCGATATCGTCTCTGGCGGTCATCGTCCGTCACTCCCGCCGTCGCGCGTGTCACGTGCAGGGGCCCCCGGACTCCCCGACGGGGTCTCGATGGCCAGTGCCTCTCCTGTCCCCCGGACGCTCATCCCAGCAGACCGAGTCCCTCGATGCGGTCGACGATCTCTACGACGGCGGTCTCTGCGTCGCTCGTCTGTTTCCCCCCGGTGATGACGATCTTGCCGCTCCCGAACAGGAGGATGACGACCTTCGGCTCGTCCATCCGGTAGACGAGGCCGGGGAACTGCTCGGGTTCGTACTCGACGTCTTCGAGGCCGAGGCCGATGGCGAGCGCGTTGAGGTTGAGGTTGTGACCGAGGTCGGCGCTCGAGACGATGTTCTGGACGGTGATCTCGGGGTCATCCTCGACGGGAATCTTGAGGTCGCGGAGTTTCTGGAAGATGATTCCGAGCGCTTCGTGGACGTCGTCGATACTCTTCGCGCCGGTGCACACGATCTTCCCCGACCGGAAGATGAGCGCGGCAGCCTTCGGGTTCTGCGTCCGGTAGACGAGACCGGGGAAGTTGTCCGGGTTGAAGTCCGCGCCAGGGAGGTCCTCGGCGAGCGCTTCGAGGTCGAGCTCCTGGCCGATACCGGTCGATGCGACGACGTTCTGAATCTCGATGGAGTCTGCCGGTGTACTCATTGTGTCGTTGTTGTCTCCTCTGCCCGCACTTATAAACGGCACCCTTATAAAAGGTCTGCCCGTTTTCTGCATCTCGACCCGTAATCGGCGTGACTACACTCCCCTGACGGCCAGCACATCGGCGTCGAATCATCACCGGTCGAGTTCCTTTCGTCCTCGGTCGAGTCTCTTTTACTCAACACCTACGCACGCCTGCGAGCGACACCTGACCTTTTCTCCCAACACCCGACTGTTCAATCCGAATTCATCACGGACGTTTCTACGCCAGTTTATGAGTAGGTGTGTCGTGAAACCGAGTGACGAAGCGGCCATGGTTCGACGGCCTTTTATGTTCCCCCGGCATTCGATGTAATGCGAAGGACGCACCCGGGTCACGCCGGGTGTGTCAGCATCTCCCCGATGCACCACACGCTCGGTCCCGTCGGCCTCGATGCGAGTCGGGTTCGATGGGGTTAAGTGTGCCAGGGCATTTCGGTGTGATGCGGAAGTAAAACACAACACCACGCGA
The DNA here is from genome assembly GCF_007004735.1 of Salinigranum halophilum. Lineage (NCBI taxonomy): Archaea > Methanobacteriati > Methanobacteriota > Halobacteria > Halobacteriales > Haloferacaceae > Salinigranum > Salinigranum halophilum. Next base: position 139 of record NZ_SSNL01000004.1, on the reverse strand, counting down.
CTGTGGGCCGTCCAACTCGGCCCGCGCTCGCCTCGGACACTCCCAGCGAGGTTCGACGGGTTTATACCCTCGACTCACGTTGGTTCAGGTCCGAAACGATACGTGAGGATTCCCCCCCTGCGGTCCGCCGTAAGACGGA